>NZ_CP088246.1 GCF_021117275.1 Metabacillus sp. B2-18 | reverse complement strand
TTGATATTCCGAGCAATTGGTATCCTTGTGATTCCTCAGAAATAAGGGTAATAGAAGGGCGAAAAACCGGGTACGAATTGACTTTTGATTGCCTGTCTAATTCTTTCTTTGTAATAATCCAATTTTCAATAACTAAAACATCTATATCAGTTGATAAAAAGCAATTTATAGCATCCTCTGGTGTTTCTACTATAGGTTCACCCATAACATTAAAAGACGTGTTTAGAAGAACTGGAATACTTGTTAATTCTCCAAATTTATGTAGTAACTTATGTAATCTAGGGTGTTCTTTTTCATGTAACGTTTGTAACCTAGTAGAATTATCTACATGTGTTATTGCGGGAAGTGATTCCCTATAATCACTTTTAACATCAAAACTTAATAACATGAATGGACTTTCTCTGTTTACTTCAAAATAGGAGTCAGCACATTCCACTGGACAAACTGGTGCAAACGGACGAAAAGATTCTCTATGCTTAACTCTTTCGTTAAGTTTTGATTTCATATTCGATAACATTGGGTTGCATATTATACTTCTATGTCCAAGTGAGCGAGGGCCAAATTCAGAACCACCCTCAAACCATGCAACTATTTCACCTTTTTCTAAACGTTTAGCTACTTCATTAATTAATTGATCATTTGGAGTTCGCTCTTTATTTACAACTAAATAATTACTAAGAACATTACTTACTTCCTGCGAGGTATATTTCTTTCCTAAATAATCATGTGTTTGTTTATAATGTGCATTTTGTTTCTTTAAAAAACTATATCCATAGTAGGCACAGCCAATAGCTATACCAGCATCATTAGCAGCTGGCTGGATAAATAGTTCATTCGCATACTTACTTAACACTTTTCCATTTGCTACACAATTAAGTGCAACTCCACCTGCATAACAAATATTTCTAGTGGTAGTTTTCTTAAATATGCTTTTAATTCTTGCCTCAAGTGCATTTTCAAGATCTCTTTGCATGATTGCTGCTAAATGTTTTTGATCTTCGTGGAACCCAGGTTTATTAAAGTTTAATTGCCAGTTATTATTGAATATAACCTTATCTTCATTTGAAGACATGATATTTACACCCCTATGGAAATTACAATCTCCGTAAGGTGCAAGTCCCATTACCTTTCCACTTTCAAGGGGATCATCAAAGATGTAATTTGAAACAATTGCATATGCCATACCTATCCCGCCAGTGTATATCATCTCCGATGAATGGCTTGGTAAATAAAATCTATCTAACAATTTATATGAGTTATTAGTAAATAAATAGTATGACTCTGCCTCACTCTTAAATTCTCCTTTTGGAGTAGGTCCTAGTAAATATTTCTTCATTTCCGGACCTGCCATTACATAATCTTTTCCTTCTGGCGAAGAAGAACCCGCAGCATCAATAACCATTACTATTGATTCTGATTGCCCTGAAGGTGAAAATGCACTATAGGCATGTGCTAAGTGGTGAGATATAAAAAGATGTTTTTCTGAAAAAGGATCAAAAAGGGAAAAATCTTTTTGAAGGGGAGTGGTTAATCCCACCCCTCCATATGACAAAGATTGAACGTTTGAAACAATTAAATCTACTTCATCAATGGAGATTCCCCTAGCATCTAGACAATATTGAATCATTCGTTCATCAGAAATTGTCCTTTCTAAATCATGTTTACGACGGGTAAGTCTTTCTTTTTGAATAGCTGCTACAACCTTGCCATCTTCTACTAAACATGCTGCAGCATCATGACTATAATTAATTCCAAGTACAAACATGTTTAACCTCTTCTAAGCCCTACTGTAAGTATAGATACCTTTTCTCCTTCAACAACTGGTTCTCGTTCATGAACAGAACCACCAGCTAATAAAAGAACTAACTCACCTGGTTTCAATAAAATTCTTTTTGGTTTTCCATCATTAGAATAAACAACTAATGAGGATGGATTTTCTACATGGTCCCCCATCTCATGTGATAAACCAATAATGCAGTTAATTGAAAACACGTCTGAATCAACATGTGCGGGGATTCCATCGCCTGGTTCCTCATAATATAAATATGAGCTTATTTCATTAGGAATAACCTTATAACCAAGGGCATCGTTTACATATTGAACTAATTCATTGCTTAATGCTAGTTCCTCAGCTACTTTTCCAGCAGGAGATAAGTAGTGCTTACCCGGTCTTACAGCAATTTTTCGTACTTCTTTAGATTCTTTTATTAAAGCATTTAGTAATTCATTAGTCATAAATGAAGGTCTTTCATATTTTACTAGCCCTGCATCTCTAAACTGTGTCATAAGTTCCACAGCTATATTGAAAGCGTTCTCTGAAATTTCATCAGATCCCTTGTTGTTGTTTGGTGCAAGCCCACCAACAGCAAGAGATAGCAATAATTGCATATTTATTTTTTCAGCCATATCCATGCCTGTAATTAACTCATTTATATCACTTAATAATTCGTTTTTAGATTTTTGTAAGGTATCTAAACTCATATCTAAATCTCCTTTTTTAAACAACCCATAAGAGTGTAGTTCTTATGGGTTGCTATGATCTTTTAGTTTGCTGGCATCTCGACAACGTTAATTAGGTCGTTAAATTTAAGCTTTAATTTTAACTGATCATGTGTTGACATCGGCTTATAGTAGCGTGCTAAATGGTTTGCCCCCTCATTATTAGCCTCTGTTTCTTGATTCTGTTTTACAGCTGTACTGATGATTCTGTTAAGTAATTCTTTTTTTTCGCCCTTAGAATTATCAGAGAGCACTTTAAGCTTTGCTTGTAACTTATCGAGACCACTTTCTAACTCTTTTGCTCTACTACCATTAATAATCATTGACAAGTTAACCATCTCCCCTTTGGAAATTTTGTTACAATAATATAATACTACTAATTTTTGGATATTACAAAGAATTTTTCCATAATTTTATTTATTTAGTATTTTTAGTTAATGTTTGTAATGTATATTTTTATACAGGTTCAATATTTGATGCTTATTAACAAAACTTCTCTTTAAGTAGATACTCTTATAAAATTTAAAAGTTATCTTTTTCAACAATATTTTTTAAAAATATCTTTTTATGAAGGACTAGTTTTTTTGTTCTTTGTTTTGTTATAAAGACAGATAGGGAAGAAACTCACTATAATTCTTTAAAACCTAGTAATTTCTCATATTTTTTAAAAACATGGAAGTATTCATTTCTCCATCGATTTTAAAAAGATTTTAAAAAAGAAAGAATATCGCCTTAAAATAAATAAGCACATTTCAAAGTATGAAATGGCCTAATGTTGGAATATCTTTATTGAAATGAATGTCCTGAGTTAACAGTTAAAGTGTAACCTTTACACTCTATATGTTATTAAGTGGACTTGTCCAATCGGACAGAACGCTGATTGAGCCATAAATAAATTTTTGTTAATCAACAGCTTCTTCTTTTTTATTGACTTTGAACTCTCTATTTGACTCTTGCAAACTTTCTTTCTCATAGATTTTCGATCGCCAAAATAGTGCATTAAATCATTAAGTCCCTATTCAATAGTCTTTATCTCTTATGTTGAACAGATGTTTAAAAAGTGCATTGTATCTTAAATATCATTATGAAGTTTAGTATAAATCACCCACGTATCTTCTTCCTACCATCTTGAAACTCTTCGGTTCATCATCTAGCGAATTTAATAGCATTCAGGTCACTCCTTTACTTTATTAAAAGTATATTTTTTTCTCTTGCTACAGACACCTCAAACGGAAGTTTAGGAGGTTTACGGTTTAGATCAATGCGGTATTTTCCAAACCGATTGACATGAGCTGTAACATAGGGGCTTAAATAGGAAATCAGCTCTTCATCATAATCATTTCCGTCTTGCATGTAGTCATGGAGAATACGAGACAAAGAGAACACATTATAAAAGATAAGACAATTGGCCACTAAGTGGTTATATTTAATAACCTTACGCTGTTTTTCCCGGTCATTTTCAGCGATAATCCCTTCACCACCAAAGAATAGCCACTTGGTAAACCCATTAAAAGCTTCACTTTTATTGGTAGCTGCTTGAATCGTTCTTCTTAGTTCCTCGTCAGCCATATATTTTAATAAAAACATCGTTCGTATTACTCTTCCAAGCTCGCGAAACGCCTGATACAACTTATTCTTTTTGCTGTATGTCCCTAGTTTATTAAGAATGGTAGAAGGAGTAATTTTACCTGACTGGATCGACATAGCAACTCTAATCATGTCTGGATAATGAGTTTCAATGAGCTCCCAATCGATTTCCCCTGAAAAAAGTTCATCAATATGCTCGTAGATTTCTTCATTACAGGGACGGAATAATTTTAAGTCTTTCCAATTCCGTATTCTAGGCATCAGCTGAATACCTAGTAAAGAGGAAAGTCCAAAAACTGTTGTACTTTGCCCTTGAGTATCTGAATGAAGAATTTCAGGTTGAATTTCGGCTTTATCATTCATCAAAATGTCTAAAATATGTATCCCTTCCCATACGCCACAAGGAATAAAATTGCTGAATAAAGCAATATAGGTATCCGAAACATGATAATATCCAATCCCACCATATCCACCATAACGAATATGATTTTCGGATAAAAGATTCTGCTCATATAAATCCCATTTCGTTCCGTCAGCTGAAGCTCTTTTCCCATCGCCCCAATGTTTTGGAAGATCAAATTGGTTATAGGTATTTATAATATATTGAATCGCTTTGTCTAAATTTTCAATGGTCACATGACGTTGATTAATCCAAGCTATTTGTTTTCGGTCTAAACTTCCTATTGATCGGGCAGTTTGAGTTGGTCCTAAATTACATCCATAGCAAAAGGCATTCGTTATGTATCGTTCAACTGCGTTGTCTAATTTCGCCTCATGCCCTGAAATAGGACCAAAAAAACGAGTCCAATTTAACCAGTATTCGGTATCAGCAAGCATATCCAGTACATTAATGGGCTCTAAATTTCCAGCTATATATTCTTCAAGTTTCTTTAAACCAGGAGGGATTTTTTTCTTCTTTAACTGTCCAATCACCACTTCACCGTTTTCAATCCGCACTTGTTCATTTCGAGGAAAGGATTGATCTGTTTGGCTCGTGATTTGTTTAAAATCTTGCTGTGTCTTTCTAACGAAATCGACTCCGGAAATAGGCAAATTCACATGCTTGCAAAAATCAGCTAAATTCTTTTCATAGTCCTCCCATGTAATGAGTTGCTTTCGATAGTCTGCATATTTTTCGCTTCCTTCTATATATAGGTCACTTGCCTTAAGCTCTAACATAATCTGCGAAAGGACACATACTTCAAAGTGTCGGCGATTGATTTCATCAGGCATTTTTTCTTTCTTCTTTTTAGGACTGATCCAACGCCACCAGGAATCTGGTACCCAAGACAGATCTAACAAAGGAGTAATTTCCCAATCCTTTCGCCACTTTCCGTTCTTTTCGATGTGAACGACTGGTATGAATTCCTTTTTTGTATATTGATGTGTAAGGAGAAAAGAAATCGCCTCTTCCAGTGCTTTATCTTGTGTAGTTGAACGGAGTGGAACGGATTTAAGAATTTTAAACAATGTAGCACGATGACTTTTATAAAATTGCCATAAGAATAAATAGTAGTTGTCTCCACTAAAAGCTAAATGGTTTTCGCAATCTTGTATAACCTGTGCTTCTTGTTCTTTGAGTACCTTTTGCATGGCCTGAATTCTTTCTTCAGGATTCCCTTCAGTTTGATAAGCAAGCAGTAATTCATGGAAAGTTGATATTAACGAATCCGTGCGTTTTTGCGTCTTTTCTTTATGATCTTTTAAACGTTGACGGCCTTTTTTATGAATGCTCATCATTCTTTTAATGAGCATTTCTCCAATATCATCTAAAATTTTAGACAATTGCATAGATACAAAGGCAAGTGTAAGCGCATATCTTTTTTTAGATTCCATTTCTAACATACGAAAAGCGCCCAACGTTTTGGCTTCAGCTGCCATTTGTTTCACTTTGATGTAAGGAACGTCCTGAAGCAAATCGGTAGGAATTTGATGGTTTATTAACCAATTACGGCGTACAATTAAATCGTTTAGATGTGATAAAGTGGCTCTTTTCGCGTCCTCTTTTATTTCATTCCAAGGACTGTAGGTAGCGCCTTCAGGTATCTGAAAAAGTTGATCTATGTTCTTTTTTTGTTCATCATTTAGTGCATGGTCTATCTGATGATAGATGGCACGATATGATTTATTTCGAACATCGTTTGCTGCATCTTTTAAGGTATTATAAACAGGTAATTCGTATCGTTGTCGTATTAATTCTTCAATTGCAGCATTGACTAAGTCGGCAGGATCATCTTTGCTAAATGCTAATTTATTCATTGTATTGGTTAAAATATGATGGGCCTCATGATCAAATGGTCGAAGCTGAAGATAATCCCGAACAAAGCGAAAATGGCGTTTAGCAGTTCTCGTTTCACTGTACGTTTTCCACTCTTCTTTGGTAGGCAAAGGCAAGTGTGCCTTTTTCGCAATATGTATAACAATCGCTTCTGGAACTTCAACAATATGTATAAAAAACCCAAGCTTCTGTACGGTTTTGGTTAAAACAAGTAATGCTAATTGTTGTAAGGTACCTTTAGACTTAGCTTCTGCCCATTCTATTTCATTTATTTTTGGTGTATATACTTCTTCCAAGTCTTTCTCTGTCAGATTACTCTTAAACCTGGGGTAAATGGTATCCTGAATACTTGGCAATTTCTATCCCTTCTTTATCTAATAATTTCTACAATTCTATATTTATAATAAAATAAAAACCTATCATTTTGATAGGTTCGGTCGCTAATACCATATTTTCCCACAATGGCCCCTCAATCTGCGAATCGTTTCCGTACCCCAATAAAACATAACCCATTTCCCATTCTCTTTCTTTGCTATTTTTCTGCATTAATTTTACAAATAAGTCCTTTGCTTCTTCTAAAATTATCATAGTAAATTTCCTCCCTTTTATAAAAAAGAAAACACGCAAACGACTCTATATTCCAAGAGCTATTTGCGTGTTCCGCCTTTTAGTATATTTAATTAGTTTATATGATAACAGAATTAAGACCATATGCAATGCCATATGTGAACATTTAATTATTTTTGGAATTTTATAAAGTGTCTAATCATTACATCAATACTTTTCTTTTTTTGTACTAATGTAGTCAAGAATAGCAGCATTATCACATTTATTCCATGCAGGAGAATTAAATCGTTGTCTTTTTTCATCCCAACTCATTTCTACCTCTAAAGCACCTAATTCAGGATAATAATCAACTTGAATCCATTTTATCTTATTAGATAATTGCTTAGAAATATCTTGGTAGTTAAAAAACATTGGCTTAATGTAAGTATTTCTTATATCAGTAGCAATATGCTCTACAAAGTTTGTTACAGAATAACTACCTTCTGCTTCTATTAGAAAAACTGTCACTAAACTTTGATCGTTTAATTCATTATTTGTTATATGTATTTCTACATTAGAATAGTCCATCGCAATTTCATTGGTCTTCTCGTCTGCCACTTTGCTAGTATTAAGGTATGGGAATTTAAACTTAAGAATTCCTGATTTATGATGATATACAATCTCTTCCTTGCTATTAGTTTTAAACATCTACTTTTATCCTCCAATGCTATTTTTTATTTACTCCAGGAAAGAACGCTAAGAAATTATCTTCCTTCTATTGTTCTAATCGCTTTTTTCATTTCATTTAATAATCTCTTTTCCTTGTCTTTATCTCCAAAGACATTGTAAAAGCCAAACTTAACATCATCTTCACTAACTGCTGACCATGAAAAGGTAATGACAGGAATGGAAAATATATATTCTGAAGGTTCAATTTCACCATCTTTTATAACGTACATTATTGCTTCAGTATCATTATTAAAAAAACTATGCCTATATCAATTGCAATAGTTTTCATATATTTACTCCCTTCAACTAAATGTGAGGACAATAGATACCAATTATTTTAAATAATTGGTTTTGTTACCTATATCAATATTTTACTCTTTTTATAAGCCATAAGTAATGAAAATGAATAGATAAAAAGTCGGCTTTGCAAAAATGGGGCATTTTCCTGCTTAAAAGGGATTCACTCCCAAGACACTTCTTCCAAGCTCTTAAATGGAATTATTTAACAAAAACCAAAAGGTGACTAATATAGTTAGTCGACAATACTAACTACACAACGTAATATTATCATGACAAGAAATAGTAGATGGATGGTGCTTACAATAATGGTTCAAATACGATCCAATTTAGCTAATTTAGTAAAAGAATACAACGAGAAAAATGCAGCTTCTTTGTCAATACGTCAACTGGCCGTCGATATAGAAGAACAATATGAGGTAGTCAGACGACTTTATAATGATGATATGGAGCGCTATCCAAGGAGATTACTTGAAAAATTATGTTTATATTTTAACTGTCGCATAGATTCTATACTCATCATTGAAAGCTCAGAAAAACCATAAGAATAAACCAAGTATTAATAAGTGAAGAGGGTAGAATAAATAAAAGAAGTACTTAGGTAAAGATAATTGATGCCTTGGCTTCCAATATAGTAATAATGAGAACGGTATAGCAAACAATTGAATCCAAGTACTATAAAATAAGCAAAAGAAGATGGTTACCAACGCAAAAAGTAAAAGTTGGGTTATTTTTTTTTGTCTAAAAAGATAAAATAAAACTGGTACCCACACCCCATATAGACCGTATTCTAAAGGTAAAATTATTGGAACTACTAGTAGCCATAATAATCCATAAAGCTTTTTCTTTTCTTTCAGAAAGGCAATGCCTATAACAGACACCGAAAACGTAAACAGGATATTAAATTGCATATTATTTATAACAAGATAGTGTGGAACCGTTGAAATCAATGCAAATACAAACAGCCTAATTGCATATTTCTTGATACTCTTTGTGTAGTAAGATCCCACAGCAATCCCAAAGGCGAATAAAGGAAAAGCAATTCTACCTACTACTCTTAAAATCTCAATTTGAGGGAAAAAGATTAGACCAATATGGTCTGTTAACATTGATAAAACAGCAATTAATTTTAATGTATCGTTTCTCATAAATTGTAACTTCCTAGTTGCTGAATTTTAAAAACTCACTTATTTTTCTGTTGAGCGCTATTGTTTAAATTAATAATACCGGACGCTATTATTAAAAGGTAGTTTTTACTATTTAGCTTTTGCCTTTCTAATGTAAATAGATCATTACTTATTTCTATCAGCTGATCTTCTGATAAATTTTTAATGATAAAGTCTAAAATGTCATCAGGATTACAACTAGATTTTACATCATCAATTTTTTTCAGATGATGTGTTATCCTCGCAGCGGCTTTGTATCGTTTCAACATATTTTTGCTACTCTTCATCCAAATCACCTAAATACTCTTCTATTATATTAAGAAATAAGTCGTTTACACTTTGTTGGTTTTTATGAGCTAATGTGGCTACCTTTTTGTGTGTATCATAAGGTATATCTAATAGTACTTGATCAAAATCTGAAGAAAGGAAAATAAAATCTGCTGTTTTCTCTATTCTTCCTTTTAAGATGAATTTTTGTAGTAAATCAAACTGATCATCACAAAGATGAATTTTCGACTGTCTAGTTCTTATGTAATAATCCCCTAAGGGAGTCTCAAAAAATTGAATGTTTTTGGGTCCTATCTGTTTTATTAATGTATAGAAAAGATTGTAAGCAGGATGTTCTACGTACTTAGGGATAGGAATTTGAAATTCTACGAATCCCTTTTTTGTAACATATGGCTTATCTATCCATCTTTCAATATTAATATCAATACTATTTATATAAACTGTTTCACCTTTTTCATTAAGAACAGATAAAGGATCTGTATTGACAATAACATACTTTTGATCGTCCAGTGTTATATGTTTAAACAATCTAACCCCGTTGCTATAATTGCTAAGTCTTTTTCCGTACTGATTATTTCTTTTTGAATGTTTTTTCTGTTTTAATTCAACGAGAATACTTTCACAATCTTCTTTGGTAAATCTACGCTCTAAACGATGTCCGACACTCACCATGCTGCTTTGAATTTTATTAACCAATGCAAGTTGATTCAAGTATTGCGGAGTTATTCCGACTATTCTAGATGCCTCTTTTAATGACAAATCGTTCCTGTTGTATATTTCCTTTAATCTCTCAACTTCTGTCGAGCTAAAGCGATAACCCCCATCTCTTCTGTGGGTATCAGGGTTAATTGGTTGAGCAATCCTATTGGAAATCATATATTGTATTTGTCTTTTAGTTTTATTTAATATACTGGCTAGTTCATTAACTGTAATGTACATAATTATATTTCTCCTTAAATGCTCCTATTACGCTACTCCAGAAAACCAATCTTTAATAGCATAGTTATTATAAGAATGTGAGTCTCTATTTTGAATTTTCCCGATTTGGATCAATTTTCTGCTATCGTCTATTAGATAAAATAATCTAGCTCTTTTACACTTAACTCTCTTTATGCTTTTATCAATGTTTAGTGGAGAATATTGTAGAGAAAAAGGTCGGGGATCTGATTCAAGAACCTTTATAGCTTTTTTAATAATTTCTTGATCCTTATAACTGAGTTTAGTTAACTCCTTTTGTACTCTTTTTGAAATAAATTCAATTGTATACATCCTTCTATACACCCTTCCTTAATTCGTACATAGAAACGGAAATATCTCCTGCTATGTATCGTCCCATATTTTTAATTGTTTTAACATTTCATTGTTTTATATTCAGATCATTTTTTAAAAGCTTCTGTAAAATCTTGTTACTCATATTGGTGAGCTGTTTTTCCTTTGAGGAATCAATAAATAAAATTGGACCAATTGAGATGCAATCATATTTACTAACATCAATAGTTTCGTTATTACGTATAAGCCTTTCCCAAGTTACAAGGATCATCTCGTCTCTAGAACAATCTTGAAAAGTTACATCATAAATTTTATGATCAGAATTTGTTTTTTGTTGATTATTATGTTTTGATTGTTCTCCAACCGAATAAAATACATTTTCTACCAAATCAAACCTTATACTTATCTCCACCTACATATTTTACCATCTACTAAAATATGTAATATGGTGTTGACTAACTTAATTAGTCAACACCTGTATTTGATAAATTAGATTTGAGCCACTTTTCAATAGTTTGATCACATAAAAAATGAGCCACACGATTTCCAATTTAATTAACCTCTTTTATGATTGTAAGTGACCAAACTATCAATCAGAGAAGAGGAACAAAAGGATGATCAATATGGCTCAATTTCATCGTATCAAATTTTTAAAAGAGGTTGAAGGATTATCACAAAGACAAATTGCAGAAAAACTTGGTATTTCAAGAAACACCGTTAGTAAATACTTAAAACAAAATGTAGCTCCTACAACCATTCAACGCCAAAAGGTCTATGGTACAAAGCAGTATTCTGATGAAACAAAGCGAGTATTGCCGATTATCGATCAATGGCTTGAGGAAGATCTAAAGAGCTGGGGAAAACAAAAACATACAGCTGCGAGAATCTTCAATCGACTAGAAGACGAGTATGATTTCAAAGGTTCCGCATCCAATATTCGAAAAATCGTTGCCAAACGTAAAAAGAAACTACAGGAAGTCTTCATTCCACTTGATTTTCAACTCGGCCACCAATTCCAATTCGACTGGGGAGAGGCGGACATTATTCTACAGGGTCGAACGCAACGTGTTTACCTCTTTTGCATTCAGCTTTCGGCAAGCCGCCTACGATTTGTAAGAGCTTATCTAAATGAAAAACAAGAAGCTTTCTTAGATGGTTTTGTTCATGCGTTTGAGTTTTTTGGAGGCGTTCCAACTGAAGGACTCTTCGATAATTTAAAAACAGCTGTACTTAAAATTCTTCAGGGGCGTGATCGCCTCGAACAAGAATCTTTTATCGCTCTCCAGGCTCATTATTTATTCAAAGCAGAATTTTGTAATGTACGATCTGGAAACGAAAAAGGACGCATTGAAGGGACAGTAGGTTATATAAGAAGAAATGCCCTTGTACCTAAACCAGAAGTCCAATCGTTAGAGGAATTAAATGAATACCTTTCAGAATGGTGCCTACAAGAGGCTGATAGACGAATGGTACCTTACTCAAAAGAAACAGTTTTAGCTATGTGGGAAAAGGAGAAACAACAGCTTCACCCATTGCCAGAGAACCGTTTTGAGGCGTGTAGGCTTGTTTCATGCCAAGTAAATAAAACATCTTTAATAACCGTTGATACCAACCAATACTCTGTTCCATGTAGCTATGTCGGTCAAGCTGTGTGGGCAAAAATTTTTGTGGATCGTGTGATCGTTGTGGCTCAAAATCAAGTGATCGCGGAACATTCTCGTTCCTATGAGAGAAATCAAATGGTTACCGTTTTAGATCATTATCTAGAAGCTCTATTAAAGAAACCACGTGCTGTCAGAGATGCCCGTGCCTTTCAATCTTCTAAAGTACCAGAAGTGTTCAGGCGTTTCCATCAAAAGATGCGTGAACAAGAAGGTGCTGCAGGAGATCGAAAGTTTATTCGTCTACTCCTTCTCCATCGGGAGATAGGAATGGAGAAACTCACGCAAGCTTTACAACAGGCGGAACAAACGCAGATATTTAGGTATGAAGTGGTTCATGAAATAATTCAAAAACTGACAAACGCAAACGTCAAAATCCATGACCTTTCGAAAGAGAAAACGCCTACTAATCTAGTAGATTATAAAGTTAAAAAATCGAATGTAGCTCAATATGGACAATTAACAGGAGGTCAGTAAGATGACAACAGAATTACTAGTGGATCATTTAACCAAGCAGCTTAGAATGCCTACCATTCACAAACAGTATCGCTCTCTCGCAAGAGAAGCTGAAGAACGTAACCTTAGCTATGAAGAGTATTTGTTAGCCTTACTTGAAGTAGAGATAGAAATGAGAGATGAAAATCAAAAACAGAGGCGACTAAAACAAGCAAACTTTCCAGTCCAGAAAACCTTGGATACCTATGATTTCAGTTTAATGCCTAGTCTAAATCGAAATCGTTTTTTAACACTAGCTAAAGGTGAATTCGTTGAGAAAAAGGAAAACATTCTCTTTCTCGGAAATAGTGGTACTGGAAAGACCCATCTAGCTACAGGACTCGGTATTGAGATGATAAAGAATGGTTATAAAACCAAGTTCATTACAGCGTCTAAATTAGTAGAAGAATTACTGATGGCGAATGACGAGCATAAACTCGGTGCTTTAGAAAAGAAGTGGCTCAAATTTGATGTGATCATCGTAGATGAGCTAGGGTATGTACCTTTTTCAAAAATTGGATCAGAGCTCCTATTTCAATTTTTCTCAAGTAGGTATGAACGTGCAAGCGTTATTATTACTACCAATCTTGAATTTACGGAGTGGACTAGTCTTTTCGGAGATGAAAAAATGACAGCTGCCCTTCTCGATCGACTCACCCATCGATCACACATCCACTTACTGAACGGAGAATCCTATCGATTTAGACAAAGTATGAAACAAAATGGAGAAACTAAAGCATAACCAGGAGTGAACGCGAGGTGTTTGGAGGTCTTGCCCCTCCTCGGGGCAAGACCTCCAAACACCCAATCCCTCCCAGTAATGGGGGCTAGAAATGATAAAGTGGCTCACTTTTGAAGTGATCACTCTGGCTCAAATTAATATTGACAAAAACAACACCATATTAACAAGAAAATTAAGGTAATACAAGTATTAATATTATAAAAAATATTTACTGTTTATTATTTGTATATAAAACTATGAAAATCATGGATTTTTCTAGGTTTTGAGATTTTAGTAGTGTAAAATTAGAAATAGAGAAGTTTAAGATTTGTAGGAGCTTGGACAAGGTTCTATTTACAACTTTATCCAAGAGAGGCAGGAGGGAAATTATGGAGATTATATTAAAGGGTAATAAATATGATTTAAATTTATCTTCTCCAGAATTTTGGAATAATAATCAATTTTTTAAGATTTTCATAGACAATGGTTTTTCAAGTGTATCCTGGGATCATGTTCCGGACGAAATGTTACTTTACCTTTTCCTGCATGATGAACCTACAATTGGCAAAAAAAGATCAGATAATACAAAGAGGGAATATTTTCGGGATGTTAAAGAATTTATTGAGTTTGCAAGTCAATTTGGGGGGATCAGGTATATTGATGAAGAAGATGTTCAAAAATACCAATATATAATAGAAGAAAAAAATCTTGCCCCTTCAACTTTAAGAAGAAAAACAACTGTTATTAAGCAATTTTTAACATACCTTTTTAAACGAGGTGCCATTAAAAAAGATGTAACGATTATGTTAAAAAGGGTAAGTGTCGATAAAGAACAGCTTGTTAATCGTGACTTTTATGATCATGAAGTGCAGCAGCTCTTAGAATACTTTAAAAAAGAAAACTATTTTGCTTACACATTGTTATATGTATTGGTTTCAACTGGATTACGTATAGATGAACTGGCAACAGCTAATTGGTCTTCCCTTTTTTATTATCCTAAAAGTGATAGTTATTTCTTAAGTGTGACAGGTAAGAGGAACAAGGAGAGAAATGCTAAGATTTTTAATGATGTTCTGGAGGTTGTTAGTGAGTTTCGAAAAAGAAGAGGAATTTACAGTGAGTTATCCGAGGTAGATGAAACTGCCTTTTTTCCTAAAGCAAGTGGCGGGCATTACAATTCTAGTTATCTAAGTACTGAATTCTCTAAATTAATACTCACGACCAGCCATATATTTCCATTTATCAAGCGAAGAAAGATGCTCCATGAAAAAGGAAGTAAAAGGTTTAATATTACTCCTCATACCTGCAGGCATTACACAGCTGCTTATTTTGCTGATAAAGGTATTGACCTCAAAAGCATACAAGATATGCTGGGTCACGAGTCTCTTTTAACTACCGAGAGGTATTTAAGAAGACGCCGAAATTTAGAGGATCATGCAGGAGTAAAAGTAGGGGGAAATTTTATCAATTAATAAATACTAGCACAAACACTTATTTACTAATTATATAATGCTTTTTCAAGAGAAAGTGTAATAGTAATAATCTAAAATTCCTGACCAATATAGATCGTGAAAAAAGTTAATATTATAGAACCAACAAGAATTTTAATAGAAATTGATGTGCAGGACACTTTAGAACAGATATTTCGATTAAGTAAAATAATTGTTGAGGTAAAGATATAAATATAGTTTGATTTCAATGGTATTGCTACTTCAAACAGTTCATTTTATTGATAATGTTCCTTTTATAATTAAATTGGCGTTAAGTTTATTGAGGCTTACACTCTCATTACGTAGGGTTAACATAATCTTGTTTACAATAAAGGAATGTATCAAAAAATTGATACATTCCTTTATAACTCTTATTTATTATCCTTTTTCCAATTATAATAAGTATTCTGATCTTTAATATCTATTGTTTTCCCATTTATTATTATTATATTATTACTTTCCCACACTATTGATATCTTATCGTTTGATGGATATAACCAATAGATGGTTTTATCATTAAATTCTTTTCGATTATCATCTAGGGAAGTAATAGATACCCTTTCTTGATATCCTTCTGTTGCTCCTCCTTCATTAATTATAAAAAAATCAGCCTGATATTTTTTATTTGGAGAAAAATATGTTTCCTGAATTTCACCAGTTCCATTGAGTTCATCAAGTTCAACACGAATAAATGAATCTAAGATAAGGAATAGGATGCCGAACAAAAGTATAATTGATAAAATTATTCCTAACAATATTTTGCTAAATTTCATTTTTTACTCCTTAATAATTATTAGTTTCACATATCATATACTTATGCAATTAATACTCTAAAACGTATTCCCTTATTATAGTCTGTGTAACCACTAGTAATAGCTGCTTGATCTGATGGATCATCGAAATAAGAAGAAATAAATTTCCAATTTGATGTACCTGATTTAATTTGATACATTCCGGCAGCGCTTTTTAAAGTTGTATCACTAAAACCAATAGCTTTTCCCATATAACCATAATGATGATTACCGATGTATTCTCCCGTTTTATTGATACCTTTAAATTTATAGGTGTTTTTTGTTCCTAATTTTCGTTTTAAATCCCAAGCTCCATTTGATTTAACTAAATTGTAAAACATTCCTAGTCTGTATGAATTAGCAAACATTAGTCCACGAGATTTCACAAAACTATTGTATGAATTTTTGATAGAATTAGCACTACTTAAATTTGTTTGGTATATCTTAGCAACAGTATAGGTAGTCTTAGTATCATAAGTAACAGCGGCTTGAATCATGCTGGAATCTACTGAGTTTTCAATTTCTTCTAATTCTACTTCTTTTATTTCACTTTCTTTTGCTTCAAGTATTGCCTGTTCCACATCAGCTTCAAATACATTAACTTGATCTGTAATTATTTCTACCAGTTCTATTTTTTCTTGTTCTGTTAAAACTTTTTCACTAGGAAATTCCTCTTCTAGCTCTGTAGATATATCATTTATTATTTTCAATAAATCTTCACTTTCTAATAAATCAATACTAAAAGTTGGAGATTGAATAACTTCAGAAGTAACCCCATTAAGCTTTATAACTTTAGCTTCTATATATACATCAAGATAAAAATCTGATGGCAAATCACTTGTTAAAATATGTCCATATACATACCCTGCACTATTAGTATAGAACGTTTTTTGGAATAAGACTGTTCCATTTTCATTTTTTAATACGATATCAACCTTTTCCCCAGCTTCAGCCCACTTTAATTTATTATGATCATAGATTCTTAATGTTACATTAAATTGATCTATATCACTATCATCTACTTGTCCCTCATTAATCAAAGCTTTACTAGTATCATAGAAATAAGCTTCTTTCACTTCTAAATGCCCATTTCTAAGTTGTACTTGCGTACCATTTCCTGTTAAAGCAAAAGCCTCAACCGAAATACTAAAAATAAATACAACTAGAACCGAAAAGAAAGCTATCTTGTTGAAAGTCTTGCTGTACATGTCATGATCCCCCATTAATAATGATATTCTACTAACAGATCAAATTGTACCATCTCCTAAAATTAATTTATATAATGAAGAAATAAATATTATACTAAATATACCAAAAGATTGTTACCAATTATGGGGATTTTTACTGTTCGAAATCCAGTTAACCCGTTAGCTTAATCTATTAAAAATTATAAACCCATACATTTGAATAAGGATTAATCATTTTTTATTTTATTGATTCATCACCAAATTTTGTGATAAGAAAAAAATAAGAAAACACTTTTGAAATCCTGGCAATAATGTTAGCGACCAAACTACACATTAGGAGGATCCAAAAGTGCTTTCCGTATCACTAGATTTGCCAGAATTTGAAGTTGTTAAACAGGAAGATTTGACTTCCAGTTATGTTGTTGTTGTTCAAAAGAATTCAGTAAAAGAACGTTGTTCTTTTTGTGGTTTTCTTTCTTCTTTTGTCCATGATAGAAGGACAAGAAAAGTAAGAGATCTTGATATATTAAATAAGCAAGTATATCTGCTTATTAAGGTAAAACGGTATAGATGTTTAAATTGCTCTGAAGTATTTTCAGAGTGTTACGATTCAATAGAACCTGGTAAACATCAAACTAATCGTCTCCGTGAACACCTGTATCAACTTTGCCAAGATACAACCATTAAACATGTTAGTGAGAAATACCATATTCCATATACCACTTTAGAAAGGATCTATTACTCAGTGGCTCATGAAAAAGCACTTATTCACAAAGAGGCAATTACACACGCTACTGACAAAGATGACCTTGTCTTAAGCCTAGATGAGGTAGCCGTTAGAAAGGGTCATCGATATGAAACGGTACTTCTTGATGCAAAGCTAGGATGCATTCTAGGTATGATTCATCAACGTAGTTATGAGTCTACCTCTCAGTTGTTAACAAATTACATTTCATCATCTCAAGCTGTAAAAACGGTTGTAGTTGATATGTGGGATCCGTTTCACAAAGCAATTAAATCTTTATTTCCTTTGGCTTCGATAGTGATTGATAAGTATCATGTTGTTCAAAAAGTTACACAAGCTCTAGATAAAGTCAGAAAGAAATACCCTAAGTTAAAGAAAGCCAGATTCCTATTGTTAAAAGGGTATGAAAAGTTATCTGAACAACAAAAAGTCCGATTAGATGAGTTATTAGAAGAATATCCTTTACTTGCTTCAGCTTATTACCTTAAGGAAACCTTCAGAGAAATGTATAAACTTGATAATTATAATGATGCAGAAGAATCGTTTGAAGAATGGATTCAACTTGCATGGAGTAGTCCATATCCTTCTTTTCATGAGGTAGCTAAAACCCTTGAAAATTGGAAAGCTGAAATTCTTCAATATTTCTTGTCAAGATATACAAACGGAAGGACCGAAGGTACTAACCATAAGGTTAAAAACATTAAAAGAAGAGCCTATGGTTATAGAAATTTAGAACGGTTTAGATTACGTGTATTTCTGGAATGTACAGGAAACACTTATAAAAAACAAGTAGCATAACTCTCTTTTATTCTTCAGCTATCAGTATGGTAGTTAGTAACTTGGATGCCGTCAAGGAAAGCACTTGACCGCATCCAAGTTACTAACTAAGTAGTCTACAAGCTGAAGAAGGAGATAGTTTGATTGCGACACAATCAAGCTAACTTATTTCTGGGATAGGTGTTTATCACAGAAAATGGTGAAGAGACATTTTATTTAATAGATATTCTGAAATTATAGCCATACCTTCAATTGCTAAACGCGCATCTTCATGAGGGATTTCAGGGACAAAAGGTCTACCATGTCCAGTACCTGTTTTATTGCGTAACAAATTTATAGAACAACCTAATTGATATAAAGATGTTTCCATTTTTATTTTAGCTTTCTTTACTGGATTAGCTTGGTCTATTTCTTCTAATGATGTTTTTAACCCCAAAGCAACAAAAGCTTGTCCCAATAATGTTGGGAAGTTTACTGTTTGTGGATATGTACCCCATAATTTGACTAGAACATGTGCTGCTACAGCCTCCAATAAATCTTTACTTGTTCCTGTAAGTAAGGCTGCATCTTCTTGTCCCTTTTTTGCTCTACGAACATAATTCCATAAGGCCTCTTCCATTTCAAACTCAGTTATATTATCTAAAATTAAGTGTCCTATATTTCCTGTGTCGTCCAGATAATAGCCACTATTCTTCAATATTTGCTGTAAGTTTATTATTTCTTCTTCCCCAACATAATTTGAAGATCCCTTTCTAAAACCTCCTACTCCACGTACCAAATTTAATAAAGCTACCAATAATTTTTCCCCTGAATCTATGTTGAATTCTAGTGCCCAATTTAGTACATATCGAACTCTCTTAGCTTTTCCAACTGTTTGACCTTGAGCTTTTGGATCTCCTTGTTCCAGTCCATATTTCTTGATTTGAAATTCTAAATCAGAATGGCTTGGATCTCTTCTATTAGACATTGAGTCATCAATCAGTTTAGAAACAGCAACAATTATGTCTTCAGTTAAATTAATTTTCGTTACCACATAACCACCTATTTCCCCTAAATTTTATCTTTTTTTATCTATCTATCAATTTAGATGCGCTCGTAATTTTAGCAGATCCCTTTAGATAATCATATCCAAAGAAATGTTTCTACTCAACTTTATTTCAAAGTACAATTATCACAGCTCAAATTTTATCTAGCTATAAAAAGAAGCTTCTCTATTAGATATAGGAAGCTTCAATTGTATTATTTAATTAAGTTTTCATATCGAGTATCGTAACTTTCAGGGTACTCTCTTTTATCCCATGTGTGATCTAACGCCAATTTATTATCTGATATTAGAAAATAGTCATACCTGACTGAACTATCTGGAACTTTAGAAACATCATCCCATGTAGCATCTAAATTGTACCATACACCATCAAGTTTCACCTTGTTCCATGCATGACCAATTCCACGAACCGATCCAGTAACATCAATATTCTCTATTCCAACTTCATTTAATAAATAATACATAGCGTTCGTGTATCCTCCGCAAACAGCGGTCTGGTTTACAAGGGCACCATATGCCCAATTAGATTGCCAATGGACATTATTTGAATAATCATACACTGTGTTTTTGACGACATAATCGTGAATAGCTAGAACTTTTTCATAATCAGTCATATTAGGATCTATTATTTCCTTAATGACTTCATTTTTTTTCTTTATAAGCTCGTGTGATTGTTTTCCATCATATAAGGTAAATAGATATGAATTATTTACTTCTATTCGTCCATTATTCCATATAAAATCAGATTCTATATAAAGTAGTTCTGGATGATCTTTAAGCACTTCTTTAAAGGTATTCCATACTAATTCTTTATTGTTACTATCAAATTGTATAGATTTTTCGCTGTTCTTTAAGGAATTTAGGATAGTATTGTATATTATAGTTTTATCTACAGTTTCTTTTACTATTTGAAATTTCATAATAACTTTCGCATTAATTATCTTATTATTATTTGAATACAGATTAGTTGAAACAGATAGTGTATATGATTTACCGAATTCAAATGTGTTATTGCTGATAATTAGGGTGTTACCTCTTGACCAGGTTGACGTAGGATTGAATTTCTTACCATTAGAATCTGTAATTTCTACCATTGATTCATCTACATATCCTAGTGTTTCAGTGAATTTTATCTCAATTACTTCGTTCATTCTAATTGTTCGAGGAGATACACTTTCTTTAATCACAGAGAAAGTTTTATTTTTGATAACTTGCTGTATGTTTGATTCTTTATTTACTAAGAAATTATTAATTTGTTGAGGAAGAGCTTTATAACCTCCTGCTAATTTTATCTCTGAAGCTCTTCTTTTTAATCGATCTAATTTATTACTTGATTCAATTGCAGAACGATAATTTGTATATTGAATTAATTTTTCAATATCTTTTATTAATCGTACCTGCGAAACCTCATATATAACTCTTTCTCTAGCTATTTTAGCAGGAGTAACATACTTATCATTCAGGGATTTCCTATTTGCTGATCCACTTACTTTACCGATTGCTCTTTCAGTCTTTTTGATTTCCGAACTAAAGTTATCATAACTTTTATCGATAAGTATTAAATCACCTTTATTAATCTTATTGTTAAAAGCTTCCGTTAAATCTTTTAGTCTATTTCCTTGGTTGTTTGCGCTTATGTACGTTGTAGATGAACTGGCTGCTGTAATATCAGGTATACCAGTCAGTGAAACAATGGAAAAGGTAATTAAAAACATTATTTTTTTCATGATTTCCCCCAAAAAATCTAATTATTTATAGAATATATTAACATATTAATGGTAAAAAATACCCAACATTTTTTTACTGAAAAATAAAAGAAAGCCTGTATCACACTAGACTTCCTTTTTAATACTTTTATTCATTACTGACAGAATTGCCATATCAAGTTCCTCTGATAATCGAAGTGTTTGAGGGTTAGAAAATCCTAGTATTGTTGCAGCTTCGACCATTTCATTCCGCTTCTTTTCAATATATAAATTTATCGACTGAACAGTATGATTACGATCCTCTTCCAAAGCACTCATCATTCCTTTATAGATTATTAATTGACAATAGGACTTGTTAGAATTCTATAATTCTTGTGATTTACAACCGTTAATGTGCTTGGTGACTCAATTTTTTCTGCATCATCCTGGCTAATTTCAACAATCACTGTATTCGGATATGCCTTAACAACTCTACCTATAACATCAACGTTATTTCTGGTAAAAGAAATATCGATTCCGATAAGAAATTCACACATTTTACTCATCCTCTTTAGTGGTATTAATATTATTTAATTGTTTCTTTGTTTTAAACTTTTCAAGGTACTTATCACCTTTTATAAGCATTTCTGTTTTTTGATTACCTTCATATTCATTTTTTCTTAAATTGCCATAAACTAGTGCATGCTGCCCAACTAAATCTTCTTCCGTGTACGAGAACTCTTTCCAATATTTTTGAAAGATAACAATAGTAAAAGGAACATCATCTTCTTTCTTAAAGTTAATGTACATTACCTTCTCACGCTTAATCACTCTATCAATAAGACCATATACAAAATAACCAACTTTAGGTAATGTTCGATCTAACCATAAGAGGTGATGTGCATCTTGCTGGTTAACGATTAACTCAGAAATGGGTATCTTTCGCCCATTTCCTACATTAATGAGGATTGTTGCAAGCAGATCTGGTTCGTACTCCGTAAGTAGCTTTACTTCTCCTTTTACCGAGCTTATCGATTGAGGAGTTTCTGTTTCATTTTTCAATTTAACTTTTTTTTCTTCATTTTTTTCTTCTTTTGTTTCG
This sequence comes from Metabacillus sp. B2-18, assembly GCF_021117275.1. NCBI lineage: Bacteria > Bacillati > Bacillota > Bacilli > Caryophanales > Bacillaceae > Metabacillus > Metabacillus sp. B2-18. The sequence goes on along the minus strand of NZ_CP088246.1, from coordinate 307,994 downwards.
CGTTCTATTGTCTTACTTTGATAATCAGGATCTATTCGGTTCATGCTGAGTCTAATAATTGTTTCACTTAAACTATCAGACATCTGTGTCTGGTATTCTTTTGTTTTATTAACGCATTCTAAGATATCGAGTCTCTCATAAAAACCACAACCTTTTAAATGCCGTGAATCTCCTTTACCAGTTGTCTTAAAATGAGCATTCATTGTAGAAGACTTGCCTACATATATCAACGGAGCCTGACAGTTTTTATCAATGCAGAACAACCTGCTCCCGTGAATTGATTCGTCATATTCTATAGTGTTTACTGCATTCCCATTATGAAGAAGAGCGGTTTGCATAAATATACCTCCCTGAAAAATAAAAAGACGCAAACGAAACCTGTGTTTTATCAGGTTCATTTGCGTCTTCCGCCATTGGTTATATTTCTATATAGCATACCATATTAAGGAATTTTATTCTACTAGGGGTAGCGTCAGGAAAATGCGGATTTACAACGTTAAGAGTCTTTTATTCTAAAAAGTCCGATTTCTCCCTTTTTAAGAGAAAGACGGGATTTGCCTTTTCTTCCATTAATAAGAAGGTGCCATCTACAAACGTGAAAATCAGTTGTGAAAATTAGAACGAAAAAAAGAGGGAGAAAGTCCGGTTTTTTCTTTAAAAACCTTAGAAAAATGAGAAGGGCTGCTATACCCAACCTTAAAGCTAATCTCCGTTGTAGATTGATTTGTTGTTAATAAGAACTCTTTTGCTTGTTCAATCCGGGATTGGTGCATAAATTGTAATGGTGTATAGCCTGTAACTGCTTTAAATGTGCGATGTAGATGATAAGGATCTACATTTATTTCCTTAGCTATACGATATAATGTTAACTTTTCGTCATAGTGGTTAAGAATGTATTTTTTTACTTGAATCGTCAATTCATTTTTAGCTCCTTGCCATTCCAAACAGTCTGGTTTACATCGTTTACAGGGGCGATACCCACTATTCACAGCTTCTTTGGCAGAGTAAAAGATTTGAACATTCTTTTTATTTGGAGTTCTAGATGCACACGATGGACGGCAAAAAATTAGTGTACTCGTTAATGCATAGAAAAAATGACCATCATACGTCGGATTACATGATTCTATAGCTTTCCAATGGAATTCTTCCATTCCTACACCTCTCTTTTTCTAATTAAACGTCAAGAATATGAAAGATAAAACCTGTATTTTTACTTATAATACATAAATAAAGGTATGGGTGCACAAATACCTCTTATTTGATTAAAAGAAATGAAGGGTGTTCCAGTAAAAATAATTATTTCACTCTATATGATTACTAGGAAAAGACGAGGAGAGAATTTAATGCTTGAAAGATTACGTGTTGTAGAAAACAATTTATTACCATTAGTTCTTGTTACTACATTTATCGCTTTATTTCTTCCAAAAATCGGTGAAGTATTGAAAGTGACGGTTTCACCGATGCTTGCCCTGCTCATGTTTTTTATCAGTCTCACTTTTGATTTTAATATGTTAAGGGACGCAATAAAAAAACCTAGGGTAATAGTCATCTCGATATTCTTAGTATTCGTTCCTATGTCACTTATCGGATTAGGTATCGGTGAACTTTTTTTTGATGAAGAACTTGCTATTGGACAAACGATTGTCGGCTCCTTACCAACCGATGTTTCAGCTCCATTATTAGTTTATCTTGGGAAAGGTAATGTTGCACTTGCATCATTAATGAATGGTATAGTTACTGGGTTATCGCCGTTTATTCTACCTCCACTCCTTTTGCTTTTGACTGGAATTGAATTTCAAATTCCCATTCAGGAAATGATATTGGAACTATTTATAATCATCGTTTTACCTATGTTTTTTGCTGTTCTCATACGAACAAAATTCCCGTCTATCAGTAAGTATGAACCGGTCTATTCTTTTTCTTCATCATTGATATACATTGCTCTTGTTTTTGTCGTTGTAGCAGACAGTTCTGAATCGATTCTTTCGTTTTCAATGGGGATGATTATCTTGCTCATCGTTGCCCAACTTTTGCTTAATATGGCTGGTTATCTTATTGGCCTGCTTACAAAACCGATTGTGAAAAATAAAGATGATTTAGTTGCGGTCCTTTTTACAGTCAGCAAAAAAGAATTTAGCATAGCTGCTGCAATAGTATATACAGCTGACTTGCCAGAAATCATACTTATCCCAGCTGTATTCTACGCTGTTTTGCAAATGATAACATCACCACTCGTGGTTCGTTTATTAAATAGGAAAAATACCCTAGTTGAAGGTTAAAGTCAAATTAACAGCCAGCCTATTGAAAGTAACAGCTTACTTTAGTTTAACAAACCATTAAAAAAAGTCAGTTTCTTAAAAGCACAGGGAAATCAGCTTAATTAGGTTGCAATTCGCCTAGCGTACAAAGTTTTCCGAAATTGTGGCGGTACCCTTTATAAGAAAGAATAAATACAAATGTTGACAATATATAAACGATTACGCAACGAGGTCTTCGGATTCGTTGCTTTTTTAATAGTAGGATAAACCCAAAAAACCTATAATTTTACCTTTGATGGATAATGATATCTTACTGATAGCTATTTTATAAACTTATCCTCTGCCAACTCTCTATATAATGCAGCTCTAGAAACGTTTGTAATTTCACAAATTTGCTTTACAGTCATATTTCCTTCTTTATATAGCTTCACTGCATAATTCATTCCTGCGTGATTTTTATGATATTTCTTTAACCGTCCTTTAAACTTCCCTTCTTTCTTTGCGAGCTCAATTCCTTCACGCTGACGCATACGAATAAGGTCTCGCTCTAATTGGTTAACACCAGCCATTACCGTAATTAAGAATTGGCTGTATGGATTATCTTCTGATAAATCTAGCCATGTATCCTTAAGTGATTTTAAGCTTGCCTTTTTATTTCGTATTAAATCAATCAATTCAAATAAATCTTGCGTACTTCGAGTGATCCGAGTTAAATCTGTAACATAAATAATGTCACCTTCCTGTAAATCCTCTAACATTTTTTGAAGTTGTTCACGCTCCTTTGTGGCTCCTGAAATTTTTTCTTCATAAATAATATCCATTCCAATTTCGTTCAATTGCTGAAATTGCCTTGAAGGATTTTGGCTAGTCGAACTGACGCGTATATAACCGATTTTCTGCAAAATTTCACCTCGTTTTTGAGACAAGTCTTATGAAACACTCTTAACTATGATTTTATCAGTCTACTATACTTGTATCAATAGAGTACACTCTATTGATATATAATTAAACTAATTAACTGAAAAATTACAGAAATGGGATGAGACTACATGAAAATTGCAAGAGGTAGAGAATTACTTACACCAGATCAGAGACTTGTTTTAATGCAAATCCCTGAAGATGAATGGATATTGGGAACCTACTACACTTTTTCCAAACGAGATTTAGAAATTATAAATAAGCGAAGGAGAGAAGAAAATCGTTTAGGGTTCGCAGTTCAATTGGCCGTTCTTCGGTATCCCGGCTGGCCATACACTCATATCAAAAGCATCCCAGATTCCTTCATACATTTTATATCGAAACAAATCGGTGCCACGCCATCCACGATTAGTCTTTATCCTCAAAGAGAAAATACACTTTGGGATCATTTGAAAGAAATTCGAAGTGAATACGACTTTGTAACTTTTACCCTAAAAGAATATCGAATGACATTTAAGCATCTTCATCAAGTAGCTTTGGAAAATGGTGATGCCATACATTTACTACATGAATGCATAGATTTTCTAAGAAAAAATAAAATCATATTACCTGCTTTCACTACACTTGAAAGAATGGTGTGGGAGGCAAGGGCAATGGCTGAAAAGAAGCTATTTAATATGGTTAATCAATCTCTAACAAAAAAGCAAAAAGAAAAGCTGGAAGAGGTCATTACTTCGCAGCATCCATCCGAATCCAATAAAACGATATTGGGTTGGTTAAAGGAACCACCAGGTCATCCTTCACCCGAAACATTTCTAAAAGTAATAAAACGACTAGAGTACATACGAGGAATGGAGTTAGAAACGGTACAAATTAGTCATTTGCATCGCAATCGCCTGTTACAGCTATCTCGCTTAGGTTCAAGATATGAGCCTTATGCATTCCGTGACTTTCAAGAAAATAAACGATATTCGATATTAACCGTCTATTTATTACATCTTACTCAGGAGTTAACGGATAAGGCATTTGAAATTCATGACAGACAAATACTAAGTCTGTTATCAAAAGGCCGTAAGGCTCAAGAAGAAATTCAGAAACAAAACGGTAAAAAGCTAAATGAGAAGGTTATACACTTTACGAACATCGGACAGGCTTTAATCAAAGCAAAAAAGGATAAATTAGATGTTTTTGAGGTTTTGGAATCTGTTATTGAATGGAATTCTTTTGTTTCTTCGGTAGTAGAAGCTCAGGAGCTTGCACGTCCTGCTGACTATGATTATTTAGACTTACTGCAAAAACGCTTTTATTCACTTAGAAAATATACGCCGACGCTATTAAGAGTATTAGATTTTCATTCTACAAAGGCAAATGAGCCACTTTTACAAGCTGTAGAGATTATCCGAGGAATGAACGAATCTGGAAAGCGAAAAGTACCTGATGACTCACCAGTGGATTTTATTTCAAAACGTTGGAAAAGGCATTTATACGAGGATGATGGTACAACAATAAATCGTCATTACTATGAAATGGCTGTTTTAACGGAACTTCGGGAGCATGTTCGGGCAGGAGATGTTTCCATTGTTGGTAGCAGACAATATAGAGATTTTGAGGAATATTTGTTTTCAGAAGATACATGGAATGAAGCGAAGGAGAATACGAGATTATCAGTTAGTTTATCATTCGAAGATTATATGACGGAGAGAACCAAAAGTCTTAATGAAAGGTTAAAGTGGTTAGCTGCCAATTCTAATAAGTTAGACGGAGTTTCTCTTGAAAAAGGAAAGATATCTATTGCACGTTTGGAAAAAGATGTTCCGGAAGAAGCAAAAAAATTTAGTGCAAGCCTGTATCAGATGCTACCAAGAATAAAATTAACCGATTTACTCATGGATATTGCTTATATAACAGGATTCCATGAGCAATTTACTCATGCTTCCAATAATCGAAAACCGGATAAAGAAGAAACGATTATTATTATGGCAGCCCTTTTAGGAATGGGAATGAATATTGGGTTGAGTAAGATGGCTGAAGCAACACCCGGACTTACATATAAGCAACTAGCCAATGTATCTCAATGGCGCATGTATGAAGATGCCATGAATAGAGCACAAGCAGTATTAGTTAATTTTCATCATAAATTACAATTGTCTTCCTATTGGGGCGACGGTACAACATCCTCATCGGATGGTATGAGAATGCAGCTAGGTGTTTCATCACTACATGCAGATGCAAATCCACATTATGGAACTGGAAAAGGAGCAACCATCTATCGTTTTACTAGTGATCAATTCTCTTCTTACTACACAAAGATTATTCATACTAATTCTAGGGATGCGATTCATGTTTTAGATGGTTTGTTGCACCATGAGACGGAGCTAAACATAGAAGAGCATTATACAGACACAGCCGGTTATATTGCCCAAATATTCGGACTGACTCATTTATTAGGATTTAAATTTGCTCCAAGAATAAGAGATTTATCAGATTCAAAATTATTTACAATAGATAAAGCAAGTGAATATCCAAAATTAGAAGCCATTTTACGTGGACAAATAAATACAAAGGTCATTAAAGAAAATTATGAGGATGTTTTGCGATTAGCTCATTCTATACGAGAAGGAACAGTTTCAGCATCCCTTATTATGGGGAAATTAGGGTCTTATTCAAGACAAAACAGCCTAGCTACAGCCTTACGTGAGATGGGTCGAATAGAAAAAACTATCTTTATTCTTAATTATATTTCAGATGAATCTTTAAGAAGAAAGATACAAAGAGGATTGAATAAAGGAGAATCTATGAATGGACTGGCACGAGCTATTTTCTTCGGAAAGCAAGGAGAGCTTAGGGAACGAACCATACAGCATCAATTACAAAGAGCCAGTGCCTTAAACATAATCATCAATGCCATCAGTATCTGGAATACTTTACATCTAACAAAAGCAGTTGAATATCAAAAACGGTTTGATAGTTTAAATGAAGAATTATTGCACCATATGTCACCTCTAGGTTGGGAACATATAAATTTATTAGGAGAATACCATTTTAACTCCGAGAAAATAGTTTCGTTAGATTCTTTAAGACCATTGAAACTTTCTTAACGTTGTTAAAAATAGAGAATTCGTCAGGAAAATACGCTTATCGTTGTAAATCCGCATTTTCCTGACGCTACCCCTACTAGTCATGATTAAATCGATCCTTCGTTAAGGGTAATAAGTTATTGCCCTCTTGAATGGCTACTTTCATATCTTTTATAACGTCATTTAGCTTAGTTTCGATTTGACTATAGCCCTTTTCGATTTCGTTATGTAGAGAAGTTAGTAAGGCAGTCATTTCTTCTAGTGTATCACCTGTTTTAAGTATCTTTTGTTGTATAAGAACATCGACATTCCCAATCGGAAGATTGGTGTGATCTGTAATTAAAACAATGTCATAGGACTTATCTGTTTCGACTAACATTTGAACTTGTTTCTGATTCATGAATATCACGCTTTCTCTTACATTTTTACCGTAATATTCAACCAACTTTTGCTGTGCAAGATTTAAATTTAACAAATAAATCACTCCTAAAGATTGTTTTTATTTTAAAGGGATTTATAATTCTCCTTGTAAACTGGTTCTTGATATTTATTCGGAGTTACTACTAAGTTGTTATAAGAATAACACCATACTCTGGAGTTAGGTAGTAGTGTCTATCTCATATAGAATAGATGTCTCCTGGTAAGATTAACTGAATCTCAACTGTTGAGTTGGCAATAAAGAATTTTGAAGATCACAATATAGTCGTTAATTAAGCGAATTGTGACGCAAATCAACAATTGTCCAGTTCATTAACATATTTATTTAATATATTACTAATGAAATATCATCTTCATGGTCATGGTGATGAGTAACCTTGGAAAAGTTGCTCATCACAAGATAGTTCACACTTTACCTCCTTAAGGGCTATTACTTGATCGATGGGTTATAGCTTTTTTATGTCTGACTATTAAGCGAAAAACAAAGTAATTTTCTCTTATATAAACTGCCACCTTATTTCACGTCTTTAGATAGTCGGAACAATTTTCAATAAGATGAATAGATTGTTCACTGAGTAAATCTTTCTAATAGGAGGCAATAATGAACAAAACTTTTCTTATTCATCCCTTTTTAGAACCAACGATTAACAAATACCTACTTGTATGTAGTATTTCTGGCAAACAATCTGTTAAAGCCCAAAGACTAAGATCAATAATCGACGAACTTTTATTACTATATTTTGATTCATAAGGCTATTATCCGTTCGTTGGTTAATAGTTTCTTTATGTCGCATTTTAGTTCTTTACTGAACTATATAAGCATAATTTGAAGTTAGTTAAACTAACCTAAGAATATTAAAGCTACCACACAAACGAATATACCTAATAGACTAATAAATCATTAATCTTAAACTGTCATTCATAATTTAATAAACTCCTTATTTCACATCATACGTCTTTTATTCAATGCTTTAAACGGCACTATTTTGTAATGACAGGTTCAATATTCCAGAATTAAAAACAAACCGATATTAACTTTCCCAATTTGCTGGCTTTTCCTGTGGTAACCAAACTGTCCCATCTTTTTGTAACATACCATACTGGCCATATCCGTCTTCATCTACATACCATATGAGATAATTACGAATCTCAACGGATTGAATATGGACAGGCTCATGAGGTGGGGCAGTACTTTTTCTAACAAAGGGGCTCCAGCCAAAATCAAACTGTTTATTTAGTTGAATTTCCTCACCTGATTTATTCAGGACCCAGACACCAAATCCTTTCATCTCATCTGTATACCAAACAAGTCCTTCAACTACAGGATCACATGGAGCAACCCAAGGGTATCCATCATAAATTGTATTTTTTCGTGCATGATTTCTCCAATCACTAGACTGTCTGTGATATTCCATAAAGTCGTCTACTACCTGTTTTGGAAACAGATCATAGACACTTACTTGGCTACCAGTATCTATCTTATTTGCTTTATCTATTGGAAACGGAATAATTTTAGCGGTTGGCATTTGTATTATCCTCCCTAACCTATTTGTTATACATATATACGTATAGTATAATATGTTTTTTCTATTATAGTTTCCTTCTTAAATATTGTCGACATTTTTTCACAAAAGTGAATTGATAGTTATAAAAAAACTCCGTTCTTCTACGGAGCATGGTGGATAACGCTAGTAAAACCTTAACACTACATATGGAAAAACGGCACAGAATACAGTTAAGAAAGCCATCCCCCACGCAATAAACTTCCAAAACCTTGAAGCCTGTGGGTTTTTTCTTGCTTTAAAATATTGGACCTGTACCAAACATATTAAACAAAAAATTACACAGGCTATAAGCCCCCATTGCTGTATAAATGAAAGGAATTCGAGCATCCATTCATTCATGTTACTATCAGAAGGTAGCTTTGGAAGAATGGTGTCATCTTCAAATTGTATTAGCGGTTTATTTTCTTCCATAAAATCACCTATACCTTTATACTAAGTCTTCTTCTTCAGGAAAGTCTATTTCTAAATCAAATGCTTCTTTTCCAAAACGTTCTAGATCTCTATAAATAAAAGAACTGCTAAACTTGCAATCTATTATTTTACCTTTTTCAAAAATAAAGGTAATTGTTCCCTGAACAATTGCTCTGCTAGAGATATAATTACTTACAATGCTATATACAATCTCGTTATTTAATCTTAGCAACTTTTCATTATATTCCTTTGTAGGACGGGAAATATATAGACTACCGTTTCTTATTTCAGGTTTTACGCTATAGCTATGATTTAATCTAGGGTTTTGCTTCATGGCAAATATGATTTCTAAGTTTCCATTCCCTGATTTTTCATTACATAAGTCTTGAGCCTCTCTAACAAAATAATTTCCAACCAACAACATTGTACGATCAATCAATTTACTTTTACTAGTATAAATATCATTTTTTGCCATAACTTTCCCCTCCAATATGAATATTTAACAAATTTATCGTTCTAGATCTCTATAAATAAATGAGCTGCTGAACTTGCAATCTATTATTTTACCCTTTTCAAAAATAAAGGTAATTGTCCCCTGAACAATTGCTTTACTAGAGATATAAATACTTACAATACTATATACAATCTCATTATTTAATCGTAGTAGCTTTTCGTTATATTCCTTTGTAGGATGGGAAATATGTAGACTACCGTTTCTTATTTCAGGTTTTACGTTATAGCTATGATTTAATCTAGGGTTTTGCTTCATGGCAAATATGATTTCTAAGTTTCCATTCCCTGATTTTTCATTACATAAGTCTTGAGCCTCTCTAACAAAATAATTTCCAACCAACAACATAGTACGTTCGATCAATTCATTTTTACTAATATAAATATCATTTTTTGCCATAACTTTTCCCTCCAATATGAAAATTTAACATATTTATTTATTCCAAAATTCCCATTTTCCAATTTCCAAAAACGACATTTTTTTCAAGTTTCTCTTACAATTATACGTATATATGTATGCTTGTAAAGTATTTCAAGTAAAAAATACTTATTTTTTGTAAGTATGACCCTTTCTCATAGGACTATAAACCCATTAACACTAATCCTATCAGAGAGAGTAAAAAGAGATCATTCACCCCTTTTTAACCCCGCTTCTCAAGATACATGAGTGTTACCTAAACTATTTTGTGTTAAGTAAGTACTCTCATCATCAATTCCCCAAACATTTAAGACTGTCCATATATGATTACTAACACTTATTTGAGCTATGATAATATCTCCCTCTTCATAAGAAGATAATTTTTGATGCTCAAACATTCTGTCAGCTGTTCCATCTCCAATAAAAGCAGTATATTCATCGATTTTTTCAATGAGTCTTCCTGCAATATAATAGAGCCCCTTTTCAGGTCGGTCACATAGGAATAAATCAACCTCTTTAAAATTAAACCAGGAATTTTTAGTATCTTGTTCTTGTAATTCCAGCTCTACACTGCCTTGAGTCGTTTTTTCCTCCTCAGACACAGCGTCAACTAGAGTGTGTATATCTTCCTTAGCATTAACTTTTTCTAGAAATGCAGCCGACAGACTATCTATTTCTACTTCTTTAAGATCTTCAATGCTTAGTAATGTTTCATTTGTAATTTCAGTTGCTGGATTTAATAATAGTTCTTCTTGCTCTACCTGATCATTTGTAATTTGTACATCCATTACTAACCTGTCTTCGACGTTGTCTATAGGATTATGTAATGGTTCACTCTGTATACTACTTTCACTTATCCTATTAATTTGAGTAAGAATCGACTCATTTTGTTTTGTAATCTGAAAAGTATACAGAGCCTCTGTTCGTGTCTTGGCTCTAATCTCAGCACTTTTAGAAAACAAATAAAGTGAACAACTCAATACTAGAATTGATAGAGTTAAAACTATTGATATGAACATTTTTAAAATCCTCCATTATATTTAATAAACGCAAAAAAGCCCTATGGGGCATACTTCCTCCAATAAGGAAAAATACCACCCATAGGGCTTAAAACTTCAACAAAAGGCTCAATGAGCAAACATAAATAACATATGGGAATATTATAGCATTATGTTATAGATTACTCAATAATTTTAATTAACCTCGTAAATTTTTCGTAGTTCTTTATGATATGAAGATAATAATCATCTGGTTGATATATTAAATAGCGTCTAAAATGACGATTACTCTGTGGAAATGAAAAAGTTACGGAATCAATAACATTAGATAACCTAGAAATTATGGCTCTGGTTCTATTAAATTTGTCTTCCATCATCTTGCTAGAAAACCAAGCACCTGAAGATAATAATTCAGCTAAATACTCTTTGTCTTTTATTGATATAGAACCTTTAGAAAGCCTATGAAGTACAAGTTTATCTCCATTATCATTATAAACAATCTTGTTAAAGTTCAAATTACAATGATTAACAAAAAAGTCTAATAAGTCTTTCTGATCTACATAATATTTATTTCTCGGTAAATTTTCTCCAGTAATTTCATAATATTTAAAGTAATCATTTTTAAACAATGTTCTCTCAAATGAGGACCGTGATATATTTAATAATTCAATAAGGGTATTTAGTGGAATTAATCTATGTATACCGTAAATTTGTATAAACTCATGTTTATGGAAGTAGTTAAGTGCTTGTTCTAATGTTAATTTAGTTGAGTTTTTTACATTAATAGTAATTTTTATTCTATTGTTTGGCATATCATTTAATTTCGTCCCCTCTTAGTTATTAAATAAATCTAATATAACACATACAAATGTATAATATATTGTGCTTTTACTGGAAAAATAGTCATATAGTCTTACTTTATCATAGCAATATATTTTAATCAATATTTCCAAATTTTGAAAACGTTAATTTGAAGTTAGTATAGTGGTTTAAGTGGGGAAAATAGGAGCGAAAGCCCCTATTCTTCAGTTGATTTTAGATTTTCAAGCATACTAATATCTTCTTCTGTAATAAAGCCTGTCCTTCCTCCGCTCATACATGTCTGAGCATTAAAGTTTATTATGTGACTATATATCCTTTGTGAGTGAAATAAATTGTACATTACATTATTAGCCATTGTAGCAGCCATCCGATTTGTAGCACTTCGTTGTGGATTATTTATAATTAATTCCCCACATGACTCGTCAGGAAACGAACTTTTAGCATCTTCCAGCATTTCTGGAAAGACATCTGTAACGGGTTTCAATATCACTCTTCCTCTATATTTAAAACCTACTACAACTTGCCCACTAAATCCGCTTTCCCTAATAACTTTGCTATCACTAGAAGAAATATTAACCCCTGTGACTCCAGCATCAATCCAAATTAGATTTTCAATATCATCAGAGTAAAAATAATCATGAAACAATTGTCTTGTTTTATTATTATCAATCATTCCCACTAAAATTTTTACTGTTTGATATTTATCTGAGATACCTTTATCTGAGAATAATTGGTCAATCATTTCTTTCGTTTTTACATATCGTGGAATGCTACCGATACTTAATCCGTAAACTTCTTCATACCGTTCTTTTAACGCATCCACTTTAAATTCACCAATATCTTCTTGAGTACACAATTGATTTGACAAATTGTGATCTTCATAGCGATCAGCATCGCACAAAAGCATGTTTACCCCGAAAGTAACGTCCTGATTATCTTCATTAAAGGATCTAAAGTGAGTTGCAATATCCTGACATAATGAACGAAAGAACTGGCCGCCATTGGCGCCAGCTCCTACTTGTACAATATCAAAATATATTTTCTCTCTTCCTGGTTCTAAAATATGTAAAGATTCCATATTATCTTTCTTCCTTTCCATTAATTTGGCTTGTAAATGAAACATTGTCTTTCCATTCAAGAGGATATTCTCTATATCTTGTAATATCAAAATCTGTAAAAATTTGATCATATTCCAATTCATAATAGAATCCATTAAAACCTACTCTTAACACCTTTGAAGGTTTATGTGTATGCAAGTTTCCTATAACACCATAGATAAAAAATCTCTTTTCATCATAATTATCAGTAGGTGAAAAGTAAGCAGGCATTGAATTATGTGAATGAATTTGAAGTACTTCTACAAGGTCCTCTGAATATATAGACTCCGTGAAAGAAACTTCTACTTTAGAAACGGATTGAATCGGGCATCTAACCTCATAACTTTCTAGTTCTTTGTTCCAAAAAAATTGAACCATTACTTCATAATCAAATTCTAAACAGTAATCACGAAAGAATGTTACAACCCGCTCTAACAAGTATCCTGGTATCTTTGGTAAATCCATTTGAAATCCTGTAGGTACTTCTTCTAATCGCTGAAGAGACTGAACTGGAACAGACATCGTCCCAAACTCACTCTTTCTAATTTCATATAAACGTCCGTCTTTAGAGGCAACAATATTAAAAGGTGTTAATCCCTCTTTTAGTAGATCAGTTAATGACCAGCTGTAAGTGTGAATTCCTTTTTTCATCATCCTTTTGCTCCTCCTGTAATACGAGGAAACAGTCGTTTATTCTCTTTATCAATATCCCAAAAAGTACGATCCCTACTCATTTCAAAGAATTCTTTAGCCATTTCTTCTCTCAATTGCTCAGTGGAAATACCACTCTCCGGTATATCATTTACAAACTCTGTAACTTGGAAAGTATTAGAATAATAATGGATAGTCCAATCTTCTTTAATATTTTCAAAGACCTTTTGAGTCTTAGCTGCAACTGACTTCTTCGATTCTTTTTTATCACTTGCTGAAGAAACGACTTCTTTCTTATTCGACTTTTTATCTTCCTTTTTTGCCTGTTGCTTTTCATTACTCTTATCTTCCTCTTTATTAATAAACTTAACATTCTCACCAAATAGACTTAATTGATTTTCAAACATTTTTTTATCCTCCTAAAATGTGTATTATATTCTTAATTCATTAGAAAAAAGACAGTTACTTCTTTTCAAACTTCTGTAACTCTAGCCAATCAGAAAGGGTTAAACCATCTTCAATTGGAGTTAGATCTTCATGATTAAAATCATTATCTTGTAGAAAATAAAACTTCTCTCCTAAATTCTCACCAAAGTACGCATGATCATTATTTGGGGAATTTATAAAAGCATATGGAAGTGTACCTACCATTGATAAATCCTTAACCTTATAGGACTGCAAATCTGGCCAACAGCATGACAAACTTTTAAATACGTTACTGAATGGGTAACGATATAATTGAGTTGTTGGCTTAAGTAATTTATCTTTTATACACACTAATTGCGACATCAATACCTCTTGACCACGTATTTTAAATAAAAAAAGCATGTTTGGATGCCCTACTTGTTTGAAATCCCTACGATGATACTTAACATCAAATCGTTGAGCTTCAACCTCTATTCCAACTAAAACTGTCCCATCCAACATTTCTTGATAGATAAAACAATTTTTCGGGAGCAATGGGCTTGAACATACTCTTTCTTTCTTGATATACGGCTCTAATACACGTAATACTGCACTTTTATCAGCTTTAGAAGCTGTCACCTCAAATAGACTATTTATTATTTCCTTATCATCTAGAAAGTTAGCTTGCTGATATATCTTCCTTAAAATCGGCGATAAGAAAGGAACCGAACGATCTCCGAGTAAATTGACTTTCTCAAGTATCTTACAGAAGAGATCAATTAATAGAGTGTACTCATACTCTCCACTAAAGTTGGTCCTACTAAATTTATCTATAAATACTTTTAAAATCTTATTGGTTTCTTGAACAGAAAGCTCCATAGGATTAAAGCGACTACTAAGTTGAGTAAACAATAACTTAACTGCTTTCTCTCCATAATCGGGTACATTTCCGGTTATCATGTCTATAATCTGAATAAGATCTTCTTCATGTTCACCAGTATCCCAGCTATTGCTTCAAGATATGGAGTAAATAATTCAACCAAGGTATTTGTTGATAACAAATGCCTAATAATTTCGCTATCCTCCAAAATATCTAACATCGATAGTGCTAAATCTGTAGGTGAGATATAGTTCCTACTAACAGACATACCATTCCATAAGTTATTCACTACAGCCCCATGCTCCTTAAGCTGAATGTGAACTTCGTTGACTGTTTGAGTCATATTTATTTCCTCCTAAATTAGAAATTGTATTAATCTTGTCCTTCCAGGTATTTAGAAATAGAATTAGATATTGTTTAAATTCAAAAATACCTTGCAACAGTGTAAAAAATTCAGAGTAATAAGGATCTCCTACGAATTTCAGAAGAAGTCCATTGTCTGTAAACTCGCCTTTAATAGACAGTTCGAATAATTCCGCTGATACATCAAGAAAATCAACAAGATTAGTACACTCTTCCCAGAACATAAAATAATCCTTAGTCCCTTTTAGCAGCTCTTTAATCTTGTATATTTCAGACAGCTCCTTGCAGGTAATGAGATACTCTCCATCCGTACTTCCATTATTACCTTCGCTTACTTTTTCATAAAAAAAGAGTTCACCTAGCGCGACCCAAAATAACGAAAATTTGTAGGAGTGATAATCTACAAAAAATGTTAATTCCGGTGCTAGTGGAACTCCTTCATCATGCATTAATTTGGCTACTAATAAATTATCTGCAGTGCTATAAGCAGCCATTAACCATTCATTAGATAGATAAGCTGACTTAGCCACTAAAAAAACCTCCTCTTTTTCCTAATGGATTGAATTGATTTAACTTTTTTAGATATATGAGCTAATCGATTCACATGATATAATCCATTTTCAGCATTAGGAAAGAAGTCGACTTGTCCTTCATCGAACTCGTCAGAGTTATAATCAATAATTTCCTCTCTTGCTAATACAAGATCATCAAGAGTAAAAGAATCAAAATCTACTTCTCCAACTTTTTCTTTGTCGTATAACATTAAAGAAATCAGTCGAATTTTCCTAGTATTTTGAGCGTGGATATCTTCCGGTACTGAACTTTCCCCTATTGAAGAAACAAACCTTTGTAATCTCAAAAAAATCCTCCTTTTAACTGTTTTTTGCATACAAAAAGCCCTATAGGCAGACTTTTCCTTCAAAAAGAAAAAATACCACCCATAGGGCTTGAATGCTTCAAAAATTAAGGCTCATAAGAGCAAGAAAAAATAACTATATATTAAATTTATCAAGAATCTGTCTTAAAAGCAATTAGTTCAGAGAGATTAAGGGAGATTAGTAAAATAATAGGTCTGACTTTTTTTATAACCATTGATGAAAAGATGGAAATCGCAATAATCCTGAACGTGTTAAATTTCGATATTTCACCTGGCATTTAATTGGCTCTATCCTAATGTATTTTTCAGTTTCAGATACTTTTCTCATTGTTTGATAGAGTTTCTTTCTTTCGTCAGTTGGCATGAATTCCATTAGCCCAGCATAAGATCCATCCTCAAATGCCAAGTTAACTCCAAACTCACCCTTTTTTAAAGCTGTGAGATAGATATTTTCATATTGATAATTAATCACCTTTATCCATGTTTTACTGCGCTTATTCAGTTCATATGGGCTATCCGCCTTCTTAATAACTATTCCTTCTAAATCTCTTTCTTTTACTAAATCAAAATACTCTACTGCATGCCCTTGAATAAATTGCCCCAACACTACATGTTCTATAGGTGTAACAACTTTTGAAAGTAATTCTTTTCTTTCTAAAAGAGGAAGGGACGTTACATTCTGGTCATTGTACTGAATGATATCGAACACACAATACTGAATAAAATGATTACTTTTAGAGGATTGGAACCTCTCCATCATTAACTCAAATTCTGGTTTACCGTCATCACCGGGGACGATAAGCTCACCATCGAGTATAGTACCGTTTGGCATATCTAGATCATGCAGCTCTTTAAATCTAAATGTAACTTCTGTATTGTGACGTGTATATAAACGAACCTTATCATTAAATTTAGTCCAAATGAGCCTTATCCCATCAAGTTTCAATTCTGTCAAATAAGTATTATCGTTAATCGGCTCAATTGCCTTTTCTAGTAACATCGGGCTTATCATATAAACCACCTCTTATTACATGTTATTAGAAACTTAAAATGATGTAACTAGTAGTTTCGAGGCAGAAAAGGAAATATCCACCGATGTTAAACCTCTAGAGTTTTTTAATTGCTTTTTTCATTTCATTAATTAATTTCTCTTTTATTTCCACGCTATTTAGAATTCTGTAAGACTTCAATGATTCTAAATCATCTTCACTCTTAACAACCCATGAAAATGAATACTCCGGTATAGTGAATATAAATACATCCCCATGTTTATTCACATCTTTTATCACGTACAAACTTGCTTCATCTTTGCTTTCAAATACACTATCTTTTATATCAATTAATATATTATCCATTAATATCTACCTACTTTTTCTCAATTAATATAGTTATATATTACTACAAAGCGAAAGACGTATGAAAAAGTACCTAATACTTCCACAAAGAATAATTTACTTTTAAATAAGGTTTGATAGAATCGAGTCTATAATCTTGATATAAAAGTTAATAAAGAGCATGTTTTGAACAAAGATTGATCAAAGCATGCTCTTTATTAGTTTTAATGTAGGCTGTTTTAGTATTACTGCATTCTACTTTTGTTTTATAGAATTCTTAACATAAACAGCAGTTCTAGATATAAATTTCAAATCTCCATTATCATTTCTAGCCCTTTCAACACCTGGAAGAACTTTATCCTTATTAGCTTTATTCTTATCTTTTTCGACAACTGAATTATAAAGTTTACCAAGTTTCGCTCTTAAAGTGGACGGTTGTAAGTAGCCCTTTTCAACTGTAGAGATACATTGTTTGGAGAATGAATCTAACATCACAAGTGTAAATTCTCCGTCATCTCTTTCATTTGTTTCTTTAATAAGTTCATTTAGTGCAGCAGTATAATCGAATCCTACTGTATCTGACCCTATCTTTTCAACAATATCACTGTAATTTAAACCACCCAAATAAACTCTTTCGAATATATTTTGCATGAGCAAATTCATAGTAATATTATTTTTATTTGCATCTTCTTCGATGCGTCTAAACAATTCCTGTTCTAATGTCAAATAAACTCTTGGCATTATAATACCTCCTTAATATTGTGGGTTTTGGCTATCATGAATATAAATTTTAATGGGTTTTGGCTACTATGTAAAGTGTATCGTTGTAAACAATCTATTTTCCTAGCGTAACAAGAGTAGCATAGCTTGTATCTGTACATTACTTATATTTGTAAATCCGCATTTTCCTGAAGCTACACCATAAGGACGAACTTTTTAAAACCACAATAAACGTGTTATTTCTCGCCATTTTTTTGCTTGTACTTTTAGAAATATGTAGGTATAATCAATCTATAAAACTAAAAAACACACAATAATCCACGGAAGCACCGTTGGGAAAGAGGCTATAGGTATGCCCTTTTTCAACGGTGCTTTTTTGTGTTAATTATTGTAATGGAGGAATCAATATGGATGTTTTAGTATTTGAAGAAGAAATTAGTATGGAAAATTTATATGTAATTATTTATAACACGGAACTACTAGAAGATGCTGTCGTTTTCTTTACGGAGGCAGATGATTGTGACTGCTAGAATAAAGTATACAAGTTTTGCTTGATTTGATGAAACACTTATTTACCCAAATATACCAGCAATGAATATTACTCCTCCCCTGTAAAATGAATAATAGTTTCATTACTTACAGTGGGGGTCAGAAAAGGTGGATAAGTGGGAAATGTACATGGAAATAAGACAATTATTAAAACAAGGATTTAGTCAAACTAAAATAGCTGAAAAGTTAGGGATTTCAAGGTCAACAGTTTACAGACATTTGAAGAAATCACCTTCGGAGATGGCTGATTGGGTAGAATCTCTTAAGAATAAAAAGAGAATACTAGATCCCAATAAAGAGCTGATACTATCTTGGTTGAGGATGCATCCGGATATGTCAGCTGCACAAGTGTATGATTGGCTTCTGGAGAAATATGAAGATATAAATATTGGGGAGAGTACAGTTAGAAGTTATGTAAAGGATCTTAGAGAAGAATACCAGATAAAAAAAGAAACGTCTCCTCGAATGTATGAGGCAATCCCCGATCCCCCGATGGGCGAACAAATGCAGGTAGACTTCGGACATACAAGGCAACAGACAGCTGATAATAAGGAGATTAAGCTAACCTTTATAGCCTTTGTCCTCTCCCACTCTAGACAAAAATATAAAGAGTGGTTGGATAGACCTTTTACAACACAGGATGTAATTAGAGCGCATGAGAATGCATTCAAGTGGTACGGTGGAATGACCAATGAGATTGTGTATGATCAAGATAGTTTAATTGTAGTTAGTGAAAATGGTGGAGATTTAATTTTAACAAAAGAGTTTCAAAATTATAGGGAATCTAGGGGTTTGAACCTTCGTGTTTGTCGCAAAGCTGACCCAGAAAGTAAAGGAAGAATAGAAAATGTTGTAGGATTCATAAAACAAAACTTTGCCAAACATAGAGTATTCCATAACATTGATTCCTGGAACGAACAAGGTTGGGAATGGCTAAACAGAACTGGGAACTTTAAGGTACACAACACAACAAAAAAAAGACCGTTTGAAGTGTTTCTCCTCGAAAAGCAACACTTAAAGCCGGTCTCCAAAAAAATAGATATTCAAAATAACTATGATACAAGTATAGCAAGGTGTGTCCATAAGGACAATACAATTCGTTTCGGTTCAAATCGGTACTCTCTTCCACTTGGCACATACAACAAATTGGATAAAGTATGTATCAAGGAAACGGAGAATAAAGAACTGATTATTTATATCCCTGATACTGGCGAAATCATTGCAAAACATATGATTCCAAATGGCAAAGGCCAATTAGTAAAAGATAGAAAACATAGTAGAGACCGTACAAAAGGAGTCGAAGCATATATTAGCACAGTGGCCGAGGAATTTGAAGATAAAGAACGAGCCTATCAATATTTAGAGAAGGTTAGAGAGAAAAATCCTCGTTACATTAAAGACCAACTGCAAATTATCTTGCGTGAAGCAAAAGAAAGCAATAGCGAAGTACTAACCAAGGCGTTAGCAGAGTGCGTAAAAAGGAAACTATTTAGTGCAACAGATTTTAGCGATATCGTTGCATATGTGAAACGTCAACGCCAGATAAATGAAACAGTTATAGAAAACAAAATAGAAATCAAACCTTTGAACAAGCTGTCTGAATGGGTTTTAGAAACAGATGCACACAAAAGAAAAGTAGATTCTTACACGGTGTTAATGGAGGTAAAATAAGATGAGTCAACTTCAACAAATACAAGACATAATGAAAGCATTAAGACTCGTTGAAACTGCCAAACACCTACCCCATTTGATCAGAGAAGCTGAGCAAAAGGACCAATCATTCACTCAATTTTTATTAGATGTAACAACCTATGAGCAAGCTCGAAGAGAGGAAAAGCAATTAAATAATCGCTTAAAGTGGGCTACCTTTCCTTTTAGTAAAACACTCGAGGAATTCAATTTGAAAGAACAGAAGTCTTTAAGTAATAAACAATTAAATAGATTAAGAGACTTAACTTGGGTTGAACAGTTATACAATTTAATATTACTAGGACCGCCTGGTGTAGGCAAAACGCACCTGGCGGTCGGGCTAGGTATAGAGGCAATAAACCAAGGATACAAAGCTATTTTTACTTCAATGGGAGACCTAGTTCATAATCTGAAAACGGAAGAATTCACGCGCAAATCTAAAGCAAGAATGAAGAGAATTAGAGAAGCAGATTTAGTTATCATAGATGACTTGATGTTCATGGCAATGGATCAACAAGAAGCAAATATGTTTTTCCATTTAATAAACGATTTATATAACCAATCGTCCATTATTCTAACTTCTAACAAGGCTCCAAAAGAATGGGGAGAATTATTAGGAGATCAAGCTATAACAACAGCTATTCTAGATAGAATTCTGCATCGAGTAGAGATTATTCATTTAAATGAAGATAGTTATCGTATGAAGCATCGTTCTACCATATTTGGGGAACAAAGTGTTTCAAATTAATGAGCAAAAATTGTGTCATTCTACTTGACGGTCACAATGATTTTGCTGAAGGTGAAAGCGAAATTTGTGAATTTAATAAAAAGTATTACTTTGTAGGAAAAGATGATGTAGCTTTAAAATAAAATTTGATCATTAACACCCTGAAAATCCACATTTTACGTCAAATTAAATGAACCTGTTTTGAAAAAAAGATTGATCAAAACGGGTCCATTCACTATGAAGCACTATACAATTTTCATAAAAATATTTGATCATTTTCTGTCTGCAATCCTCAACAATCGCGCTTCTATTGTTGAATAGTAATAAATGAAAAAGAAGCTTGGTCATTTAATTGTTTTCCATTCAATTATCAACATTTTCAATAGTATTAAAAATTCTTGAATAAACATCCAAAATGTTTATATCATTAACTGTATTATTGTAAAGTCCGTAACCCCAATATGTTCCATTATCATCACCTTGGTAAAATCCAGCCGCATAATCTCCTGATTTTGAATCAGGGAAGTCTTCATAGTCCATGTCCTCATTTACAAAAGGTAGATAAGATTTTTTCGTTTCAATAAAGAAAAATGGTATACCAGAATTTTTGTATATTTTAGCATAAGGAGCTTTAGCTGCTTTAGATAAATGTTCCTTCATAATAAAGATTGCATTATATTCTGGAGATAGATTTCCTGAACTTAAATCCTTTAATTCAATATTTTTAAAAATGATGTTTTTTTCACGTACTATCGGTGTTTTACCAATGACACCGATAGTCAATCTCTTGCCCTCATATATTTGGCTATCCTTAACTTCATCTTTATCATTATTACAGGCCGATAAAATAGACAAAGCGAGAAATAAGAAAAGTATGAATTTCGTATTCATCTAATCCTCTCCAATCTATTTCTCTTGCTTTAGAAATGTGCCCTTTGATTTAACAATCCTTATTTAAGAAGGGTACTTTATATTATTGAATATTTCTATTAATAAAACTACAAAATTATTAAATCATATGACCTCTTACATAACTGTTCATTCTCTTTAATTGTTGATCGTAGTTACAATATTTGTTAACCTTCATTAACAATAGAAAGGTGTGGTAATGTGGATTTCGTTGTTCAAGTTTTAACTTGGGTAGGAATAATTATTTTAATTGTTATTGTCGCGGCAATTAAAACAAATAAAAATAATAAAAAGTAGCTTATATGGTGTAGTTTCTCCCTCAGTTTCCAACATATATTATGCAAAGGGTTCTATTCACTAATGCGTCCTTTATTGTTTAATAAAAGGAGTCATAGGCATAGTAACATCCTGGTCAATTATTTTGGAGAAATTCAATTAATTCTTTTTCACTGTATGTTTTAAATACTATATCTTTTGTGTCAAAAACTACGAAAGCTGGAGATCTTTCTAATTCAATGAATTTGTATTGATTATTAATCTCTTCTACGGAATTTCTTCCATGAACAGTTTGAACATTATAGATTTTATTTTCATCCAACCATTCGTTCCCTATTTCATATTCTCCAGCCTCATCAACAACTAATAAAGAATATTTAGTTTTATTATTTGAAAACAACGGATGTAAAGGCTCTGGGTCAGCATTTGAAAAATATGCACAACCAACCATTAGTGTAGAAACAAAGAATAACAACAATGCTTTTTTCATATAAACCCTCATCTTAAAATTGTTATTACAAATTTACCATTAACTGTAATTTAAATAAATGTAAATTTTTTATAAATTTAAAAGTACGAGCTATTTAATTTAGTCGTTCCGATACTGCTGAGAAAATCCAAAAAACAGATTGTACATAAACAAATTAGTTCAACACCATAAATAAAATTATTAATAGCATACAAAATAGCTTGAATAATGAAATTCAAGCTTTCGGTTTATTGTTTTGTTCAACTAAAGCGCTTTTATTGCTGAAGATCAATGTCAATAATCATTAACATCTCAAAAGATTAAGATTCTACATATAATTATCAAACTTACATTATTTTACAGGATGTTCTTTCGTTAATATATTCAATTTTGGAGAAATTAAGGCTATATCTGATAGAAGGAGGGAAATAATGATTAGAAAATTTTCAATTTCAATATGTACCTTTTTACTTTTATTGGTTGCGGCAACATCCTTGGAGGCAAAAGCCCTAACCTTTGATGAATTACCAGTTAAACAATCTTCTAAACAGTGGTCAGTACAGATAGGTGAAGCTGAAAAAGGAAAAAATCTAGCAAAACCTGTAAAAGGGAAATTTCATACTTACTCTATAGATGTTAATAACATAGGTAAAGATGTATATTCTGTTGAGGTTAATATGTTTAGAAATGAACCTAATACTAAAACAAAGTACTCGCTTTTTGGTTGTCCTGATGGACAAGAGTGTAATGAAAACCACTATGAAATGGCCAAATCTTTAGCAAAACAAATGAACAACGGAGACTCTTATCATGGTGCTAATTTCCTTATGGCTGAAATAGCAACTGAATTAGAAGTGGAGATAGTCTGGACTCAAGATAAACATGGAAGACCTTTAAAAGAAACTTTTACTTTTACTGCTGAATAGCTAGTATAGTTTCCCTTTCACTTCGTGCCAAAACACGATATTTTTTTAACCTATATTGAAAATATATAATCTTCAACTGATATAAGCGCCTATCTTTATATTCAAGATAAGCGCTTTGATCGTTGTATTGTTGTAGATCATAACCATGGACTATGAAACTAACATCCCGTTAGTACAAAAAGAACAAGCGAACCTCTTTAAGAGACGTACTCGTAGATTAAGTAATGCCTTCACAAAGTTTACCTTTAACCACAATAACTTCATTTAATGTTCCAATTTTTATCATAAGGTATCGATGTGATCAGTCCAACTGAGGTATCCGTTTTCCCAACAAGCAAATAATAATGACCATCTCTGATGACTAATGAACCAGGTGGTTGTTGCTTCTCTTCTTCCGTTAATTGTAATTCGGGTGCATACTCGATACGAATATCTTTGAACCTATAAATTTCTTTCCATCTTTCAAAGTTGATATTTTCTCTATTGGATATAGTTTCAATTATTTGTTCAGCATCCTGTAGTACAATTTCATAATTATAAGGGTAGAGCAATCGAATTTTTTCAAGTGACTTTCCGATGTGATCATTATGGTATAACTCATTGAATGCAATAGTTATTTGGAATGTCTTGTTTTCTATAACATGATAAATCGTCATTGCTGCAATATGTTTGCTACTGTCTACTACTTTGTCAAAATTCCAGCCTTTATAAGTATTTTTAATTTTCTTCAATAAAAAAAGGTTTGATATTGAGCAATTAAACCCATTATTATCAAGGTGCTCAATTATAAAATCCTTACTATAGGCCTCTTTCCGCATTTCTTCTCCGAAATAATAATCAAATGAAATCTGATGTAGTGATTTCTTATATTCGTTTGAATACGGATATTTATAAGCTTCTTTAGTTTCCTCAAATTCAGGGATTCTAAATCTTGCATCTCTAATTAGTTCATACATCTCAGGAGTGTAATCTACAAATGCTAATTTCTTCATTCCAATAAAGTTTATAGATATTTTATCATTCCATACATCTAATGTTACTTGTTCCTTTTTATCCATAAATTTCACCTTTAAGTATAATTTTAGTAATCCCTTCCTAATTTTAGCATATTCCGTGCACAATTTTATTCAACATTACGCCCTTAACAGAAATAAGCACCATTCCTTGTTCCAGAAATGCGCTTCTATTGTTGAAGATCATTAATTCAAAATATCGTTGTACTGCGTAGCAAAGACGCGGTTATAAGGACAGATTTAATCCACAGAAGGTGTTATCACATAAAAGCCTACTTTGAAATATCCACCAATCTTTTAATCAAATTTAGATTTAGAACCAGTAATGGAAATAAAAAGAAATCGAATAACGTTGAATTCCATAAATTTTACTTGATGTAATGCAACATAGTTAATTGAAAAATAATTCAAATATGATTGAAATTATTACATAAAATGTAATATATAGTGCTTGTTTTTTTACGGGTTGAACTAAAAGGGAAATAATATATTAATTTCAATGTATATAGGGATGACTAACATTGTTGACCACTCTATACCATCTTCCATGAGATAATAATACCATCTTAATTTAATGTGGAGATATTCATCTACGACTATATGTAATATTAAATGTGCAAAGGAATTTGTTATTCATATAATTTATTTTTAAATAATAGTACGACACTACGCTTAAAATTAATAATCTTTTATTCAATCTTACCCCAAACTTTATTTAAGTTTAAAGGTATAAACACTTTGTCTCCATGAATTTCTCTATAAATTATTGGATTGTTAAAATACTTTTCTAAACTTTCTGCCTCTTTTTTAATCTCTCTCTGTCTTTCCCGAGAACCCATCATAATCCTTTCCTTTTTCATTAATCTTATTTTATATTGTATATAGTTGTAGAAATTAATAATCAATCCGTTAATATAGATGTAATTTTATCAATAGCCTTTTGCAGCTTTTGACTATTACTAGCATACATTTGCTTTGCTTCGTCTGATTCGGTACCAAGAGCAAACAGCTCTAGATCCGCCTGACATTTTTTCAACGTTGCTAAAATTAACGGTCTTTGTTGAGGTGATGGAATTTTTAATTTATCGTCAAATAGATCTACTGTTAACTCTCCGTATGAATTTATTTGGCCAAGAAATACATTTTCAACCGTAACCCCTAGCTTTTCTAATTCTGTATGTAACCAGGATCGATTTCTTCCGATAGTGGATAAGGCCTCATCAAATATTGCCCCATCCATAACTACTGTTTGAGGCTCTTTTATAGAAGCAACCTTCATGTTTAGATCTTTTGCCGTTAAAGGCAAATTCTCTTTTTTTAACATGACAGATAAATCTCCTGTTGGTTCAAGCACCGCAAATTCAACATCTGAAACCTGAAAAACCTCCTTTTTTCGAAGTAACTCCAATAAATCATCTGCCGAGTATCTTTCCTTTTTAAGGTTATCCTCCATGATTTTGCCATCCTTAATAAATAAAGAACCTTTTCCTTCTACAAAATCACGAAACTTTTTACTTTTTAAAGAAATCAGGCCAGCAACATAAGGGATGGCTGCCGTAACTACAATTGCTAAGCCTGCAATAAATATATTATGTTTGACCTCAATAATAACGATCGCTGCTATACCGCCTATTGTAATACCTGTTACATATTCAAAAAAAGATAGCTGTGATATTTGTTTTTTGCCTAGAATTTTTGTGATAAAAAACAAAACGATCATAAATAGAAATACTCTAGTAACAACTTCGAGCCATATAGGCATTATTACACTCCCCTTACCTTAAAATCCTTTATATTGGAATTCTTCTTGTTCTAATTCTCCAACTCGTTTTTTTAAGTCTGTTACGACTTCATGCACGACCATCATTGTTTCATGTAATATACGCTTAGATTCATGATCACGAGTACGGAGAGCTACATCTGATAAATCAGCTTCTACACCTTTAAGGCTGGCAAAACTCTGTTTTACATTTGATGCAATCGTCATCCCATATTCTCCTTATCCTTTTGGTTTAAAAATCAAGGCACCTAATACCCCAAAAATAATGGCTGCAGAAATACCAGAACTTGTTACTTCAAACATACCTGTGATGACACCAACAAGCCCATGTTGCTCTCCTTCCTGCATAGCACCATGGACAAGAGCATTGCCAAAGCTTGTAATAGGAATTGTTGCACCTGCTCCTGCAAAATCAATCAAAGGCTCATATAAATTAAAACCATCTAAAAGTGCTCCGACTACAACTAATGTACTTAATGTGTGCCCAGGAGTAAGTTTAAACACATCGAACATAATTTGACCAATCACACAAATGAGCCCACCAATCACAAATGCCCAAAAAAAGATCATGTATCAGAACCCCCTACCTCAATTGAAACAGCATGTGCAATACAAGGAATTGTTTCATTTTGTTGAAACGTTAGAGGTGATAGTAAGGCTCCAGTTGCAACAACTAACACTTTACGAAATTCTCCTTTTTTCATTCTGTTAAGAAGATGTCCATAAACAACTGATGCCGAACATCCAGCACCACTTCCCCCAGATAAAACTGGTTGTCCCTCACGATAAATCATCAACCCACAATCCTGAAATCTTTCCTCTTCGATTGAAATATTATGTTTTTTTAGTAGGTCAAGAGAAACTTCTCGACCAATATGCCCGAGATCACCCGTCACAATTAAATCATAATAAGAAGGATCAACCCCTCGCTCCTTTAAATGCACCTCAATGGTATCAACAGCTGCAGGAGCCATAGCCCCTCCCATATTAAAAGGATCTGTTAATCCCATATCAATGACTCTTCCAATTGTAGATGAAGTAACGCGTGGTCCGTCCCCTTTATTTTTTAATAATGCTACACCTGCACCTGTAACTGTCCATTGAGATGTTGGTGGTTTTTGACCACCATATTCTGTTGGGTATCTGAACTGCTTCTCTGTTGCAGCATTATGACTTGAGGCTCCTGTCATTAGACAAGTTGATCCACCATAATTGACTAGAAAAGCACCCAGCGCTAAACCTTCCATAGATGTAGAACAAGCACCAAACAAGCCTAAGTATGGGATGCCAAACGTTTTCATTGCAAAGCTTGTTGGAGTAATCTGGTTGATTAAGTCTCCCCCTAAGAAAAATTGGACTTCTTCCTGTTGAACTTCCGCTTTTTCCATTGCTCTCTGACAGGCCTCTTCTAGCATGACTTTTTGTGCCTTTTCAAAAGAGTCCTCCCTCAACCAAATATCTTCATGTAATACGTCAAAATCTTCTGGGATCTTTCCGTTTGCCTCAAATGGACCTCCTACTGTTCCTGTTGATATAATCACAGGTTCATTTTGAAACAACCACGTTCGATATCCAGATAACATTACAAGCCACCCCATTGAATCAGGATCGTTTTAATCGTGGCTATAATAAATGCTGAAAAAACTCCAAACATAATAACCGAACCTGCTAATTTAAACATATTTCCTCCCACACCTAATACGAGCCCTTCTGTTCTATGTTCAATTGCTGCAGAAATAACCGCATTTCCAAATCCAGTAACTGGAACAGCTGAACCAGCACCTCCAAATTGTGCTAATCGATCATATACTCCGAAGCCCGTTAAAAGCATTGAAATGAAGATCATGACCGCAACAGTTGGGTTACCTGCAGTTTGTTCGGTAAAATTAAAGTTATAGATAAAAAAAGTTTGGATTGCTTGTCCAATTAAACAAATCACTCCACCAACAAAAAATGCCTTAATACAATTACTGACAACAGGTCGTTTTACTTCACGTTGATCTTGAAAGGTTTGATATTCCTGCTGAACCGGTGTTAAATTTTTCTTTTTGTTATTTGACATTCCTTCACCTTCTTCATGTTTGCTCGTTTGAAAGACTCTTAATTTTCTTCAACTCATCTTCTAACTTCTTTTTACTCAATTTAGAACTCGATATTCTTTTTTCTAACTTTTCAAGCTCAAGAAAAATTTTTTTATCCGTTGATAACGTGACCTTATGATTTGGATTTTCCTTTTCAACCATTTTTGTTAATCTTTTTTCAATATCTTTTAATTGAAATCGATCCATGTGGTTTATTGCTGCATCAACGATAATTTCTTTATCTGTGTTTACTGCTTTTACATCACGAACTTCCTTTTCTTTAACAAGCAATTCCTTAACGTGATTGGATATACTCTGATCGTTTAATGTTTCTTTACTTGTTACCTTTGTTACATTTATCTTTTTTTCATTATTTAAATTGTTCGTACATCCAGTGAGTATGATGGAGATAATACCGATTGATAGAATGATTATATTTATATGTTTCAAATTGGAAACACCTCATTTTTTCTGTTCGAAAAAGGTTGGTTCATAAAAACCAACCTCTTTGAAAAGCTTTATTGCTGTTTGTATTGTGGTTCTTCCTGTTCAATCTCTTGAAGACGTGGTTCTATACTATCAATGATTGATTGTGTTTGTTGTGCTGCAGATTGATAAAGTGATTTTGCATTTTCGTTTTCAGTACCTAAAGCAAATGTTTCAAAGCTTGCTTGTGCACTTTTTAATCCAGCTAACGTCGTTTTCACTTGTTTTACAACGTCATTTTCGATCCTCCTTTGTTAAAAACTATTACAAGAAATAGCTTGCTTAAAAAGAACACAAAACATTCATTTAATTTATGTCTTTTTTAATCACTAGATAAGCAACAAAAAAGACACGCTACCTTTGTCAGTATACGTGTCGAAAATAAATTCACATCAATTTTTTCTTAAAATGCAATCAGGGAAAATTATTGTTATGGAGCCTACCCTTAAGGATCATAAATCAATTTGTAATTGATCTATGAAAAAACTTGATAAAGGAAAGTTTATAAGAAATAATAAAAATTATATAAATTATATAAATTTTTTCCATGAACATGGATTCCTGTGACCGTCAAGTAAAATGAAACAGTTTTTGCTCATTTAAGTGACACAATTAATTGGAAATTAGATTTAGAATAAAATGTTCTCTTTAGTAATAAAAGCTATCTTATGGCAGTAAATAAAAAGAGCCGAAATATACAAGT
Organism: Metabacillus sp. B2-18; assembly: GCF_021117275.1. NCBI lineage: Bacteria > Bacillati > Bacillota > Bacilli > Caryophanales > Bacillaceae > Metabacillus > Metabacillus sp. B2-18. The sequence goes on along the minus strand of NZ_CP088246.1, from coordinate 278,644 downwards.
AGTGTATAAAAACTTGCATAATTCGGCTCTTTTTTGCTCTTCATTTGTTTTACTAAAGCACCCGTTACTTTAAGTGCAGTATTTCACATTTTTTTATTAGCCCCCAACTATCAGCATTTTTTCAGCCAGAATATACTGTAGCCGTTACAGGTTGTCTAATTCCTGGATTTACTATTATGACTTCAATTAAAAGGAGGCTTAATAATGGGTACAAGACCTTGTAAAAAACATAATTGTAACGATTGTAATGATAATAGTTTTTGAGCATAATTTTATCTTTAATTTATTAGCCCAAGCATATTAGCACCTTTTTAATATATTATTAATGGAGGTGATGAATTAAGATGGTTAAACTTTTTATTGATCCTGGACATGGCGGTTCAGACCCTGGAGCTGTAGGAAATGGACTGCAAGAAAAGAATCTTACTTTACAGATAGCTATAACTCTAAGAGATATCTTATTGAATGAATACGAAGGTGTAACAATCCTAATGAGTAGAACAGGCGATCAAACTGTAAGCTTAAGTGAAAGAACAAATGCCGCAAACAATTGGGGAGCAGACTACTACCTTTCCATCCATATTAATGCTGGTGGGGGGACAGGCTTCGAAAGCTATATTTATCCTGGTGTTGGAGCCCCTACAACCACATATCGGGATATCATTCATGATGAAATTATTAAGGCAGTAGATTTTGTTGATCGTGGTAAAAAAACAGCTAACTTCCATGTATTACGGGAATCAAGAATGCCAGCTATGTTAACGGAAAATGGGTTTATAGATAACCCTAATGACGCTAAAAAATTAAAATCCACAAGTTTCTTAGCGACTATTGCCACAGGACACGCTAATGGACTAGCTAGGGCATTTAATTTAACGAGAAAAACAACTATTCTGTATAAAGTTCAAATAGGTGCATTTCGTATCAAGTCTAATGCGGACAAACTTGCTGCAGATGCAAGGTCAAAAGGATTCGATGCTATAGTTTTACTTAGAGATGGTTTATACAAAGTCCAAATTGGAGCTTTCACATCAAAAGAAAATGCAGAATCTTTAGCAACTAAAGCAAGGAATGCCGGATTTGATGCGATTGTGTATTCAGAATAATTAGTTATTCCTCCTAATATTGGTCTTCAAATAGAAAAATGAGATAGAGAGATTCACGATGTCTCTCTTTCTTCCTATTTCAACATACTTCAAAATTTATGTTTGTTTTTATCTTACAAATTTCTGCATCGCAAAAGAATTTACCTTCAATAGGAAAAAATAAAGTCCTATAACGGCTATGCTCCCTTGTTCAACAAACCTGCTTCGTTAGTGCAGCAAGAACAACTTTACAAATGTGTATAAATATTAGCCTGTATACATTATCTCGAGAGTGGCGATTCATAATTATAATACTGAAACATTCATTAATTTCTTTCTAGAAATAGCCAAAAAGAGGCTAACCTTAAAAATATACGTTTCAAATTGGAAAAAAGTGTCCCACTTTATCAAGCAAAAACTGTGTCATCTCTTTCAAGCGGTCACAATTCCATACAATGGTATTAAAAAAGTATAGAAATTGTTCTATAACGAAATATCATCACAAAATAAGGTTCAAATATAAACTTGAAAAATTGAAGTAAAGACAAATTTATAAATTTCTGTTGTCAAATAACACTGTTGGAAAAAATACAAAAAATGTAAATTAATATTTTTTATATATTAAGAATCCCTGGACATTATATTAAAGTATTTCATAATTGCTTAAAGGAGAGATTCACATGCCACAACAACAAATTGATATTAACCAGTTAAACCAAGCAAAAGCAAACGTGACTTTAACAAAAGAATTGTTAACTCAAGCCATTGAAAAGTCCTCATCTGACCAAGTTATGGCTCAAGAAGCTATAAAACAAGCAGCAAATGAAATTGCACAAGCTCAAACTGCAGTTAGCCAAGTACAAAGTGCAATCATGACTCAGCAGCAGTCACAATCTGAATAAAATATTTTCAATCCTGTAACTTGTGTTGCAGGATTTCTTATTATGTACTTGGATAGTAAAAAAGGAAAAAAGAACCCCAAATAAATAGGAGTTCTATAAAGAAATTGTCAGTTGCAATGCTTATCTTATCTATTATTCATTTTGTGCTTCTTCAGAAGGTTCTTCATCTAAATCTGGTACTTCTTCATCCATGCCAGACTTTTCATTCCCTTCTTCAGAAGGCTCTTCATCCATTCTTGGAGCCCCCATTCCATGCATGTAGCATAAAAGAGCATTCTAGCGATCCATTCTTCATCTTTTACATCCGTTTTTCGTCCAGGGACCGACTTAATATGTTGAGCATTCACTACAAGAAATTCAATATCCTCCGATTCAAGTAAGTTGACAATAGGTTTCCAGTAAACACCAGTACTTTCCATTCAACATGAGTGCACTTATGTTTCTTAATCCAGTCAATCAACTGAATTAGAGATGAAGTCTTTGTGGAGAAGAAGGTCTCAATCTCCTTCCCTTTTGGTCTTATAACGCATGCAGTAATGTTGTCTTTATGGACCATCCATCCCACAGGCTCTCTCGATGATTATATCCATTGAAAACATCCTTACACGGCAAATAATATTAGAGGCTGGTGCAACAACCAGAATAGGATTAATCTACCATGAGTGCTTCCCTGAAGGGAGCAACAATAAGTGGTGCACCTTGGTCGAAGGAGTCAGACTGCGCAAAGGGCTCAATCGCCCACAGTACATCGACCTTCCTCAGCCAGCCGTAGAATCAGTATGGACTATGTATACTTATTTTCATTCTCTGTGGTGTATCTCGGGTTTTAAAATACATGGTTGACTGCGCAGCAAATGACTTTATATTATTTCTTCTTGTTCAATATAGGAACCTTTTTATCCTTAATAAATTTAATGTGCCATGGAAGAAAAAGAAAAAACATTATTACATAAAAAGGCGTTGAATACCAAATTTCCCAACCCTTTTGTTTTAGGAAACCAACGTTTGACTAAAAGATACTCGGTAATCAAAGAACCGACAGTGAATATGGTTGCAACAACCCATTTTGAATTAGAAGAAGTATAATAATTACAATAAATTACACTAATACATGCAGGCGCAATGGCAAACATTATTGTATCTGGGAATACTACCTATTGAGGGTTTTCCTGAATCAAGTACGTCCAGTTGAATAAAAGAGACAATGTTTCCTAACCAAGCAAGGAATCCTACTACACCAAAAGTTGTATACCATTCTTTCCAAGAAAGGTGTTTCTTTAACAAAAGGGAAAGAGGTATTAAAATTACACCAGCAAGATACACCATCCATGCACCTTCAGGTGTCAAGTCTAAAACGTTCTATATTTAATCAAATAATGGTCAAGGAATTTTGTTGCCACACCATTAAAACATTGCTGCCAACTTTTAAACCGCTGTGATAGTTATTGACGGTTTGGATATGATACAATCCTTTTACACGTTCTGTACCATCTACTGACTTAAAGCGTTAATGCTCTTTGCTGTTTCATAGTAGAAAAAGCTCTCCAAGCATCGGTACAATGAGTGTTGTCCTATGATAGTTTAGAACCAACAGCCTTATCTAATTGAGTTTTAACAATTCTGCCTCTACCAAGTACACATAGAAAATATGTTGCCTTTTGACGGTCTATTGCGATTAAAACGAAAACCTATTTGAGACTAATGCCACAAAATTTTGACGAGCCATCACGTTTGCGAGGTTTACGCCCTTCAATATTTAAATCAAGCTCAGGCATACTACCACATCCATTCCGTCTGTAGAAATATTTTATGTACTAATATATTTTTTATTCAAAAGGAAAGCAGTCATTAATAGTGTCATAACTTACAATAACGCATGAGGATCCTAATACTGATAGACTCCCCTAATGTAATCACTTGACATTTTTGCAGACTGTTTTTAATACAATTATTGGTAGAGGTGATTATAAGTGACAAGAGTAAAACATACCAACAATGACGTTGATTTAATAGCTAGGATGATACATGCAGAGGCCGTCGGTGAAGGGCGACTAGGAATGCTCATGGTTGGGAATGTCATTGTGAATCGAGCAGTAGCTGATTGTTTAGATTTTAAGGATGTAAGAACCATACGAGATGTGATTTTTCAGGTTCAAGGTGGAAATTACTCTTTTGAAGCAGTACAAAAAGGTAGTTTATTTTACAGACCAGCAAGAAATGTAGAAAGAAAATTGGCTCGAGAAGTAATAAAGTATTGGAGACAACATCCTTCTAAGTATGCTCTTTGGTATTTTAATCCGTATGGTTCGTGTCCACCTACATGGTATAATCAACCATTTGCGGGACAATATAAACAACATTGTTATTATGAGCCACAGGCTAATACATGCTATAGTGTTTATAGGTATTAAAAAAGAAAGCTTGCTGACAGGTTATTACCTGATATTCAATAACGTGGCATTTAATAAAAGCTATACAATTCAAATCAAATAACTTGAGTTTTTTATTGGGTTAAATCTTTTTCTACTGAGATTACATTGTAATTTATATCGATAATTTGTTATCGTCCTTTTAGCTTACTCTAGCTAAGAGGACGATATAAAACTTAGTTCACCTTAATTGATGATTGATCAGAAAACCTTTATTGTGTCGTCTCGGTTCCTCTAAGTATTCAAGGACCCATCATTAAAAAATTAGTAATAATAAATTTAAGATTTAAATATATAGCCCTACCAAATTTATAATTAATCATAAGTCTTTAATGGCTAACTTTAAAACTTTGAGTTAAAATAGACCAATGATCTACTATTTTGAGACTGTAAATAACAGTTTAATTGCACATATTATAAAGAATAACATAGCAGATAACACAGTTCCCATTTTTCCGAAAACCTCTAAAGAGGGAATCTGACTATGAATTTGGTCTGATGGAATAAACCATGCACAGTCTGAACAAATAAAAATTAAGGTTATAGGTATCAAGTTTTTAATTATCCCCACCTCCTAAAAAAGTTTTCATTATACAATATGGTTTATCCTCACACTCGTTACGGTAAAAATGCCAACAAGAGAATCCTCTTCTTGGCATTTTTAGATATTAGATTAGATATTATTTAACCATTTCCCTCCAGTTCCATTTCTATATACTGTCGCGTATTTGAACCATAAATACCGTCGTTTGCTAAAGCAGCATACATTGATTGAAATCTTCTTACGGAATCTTCAGTTAAAGGTCTGTAAATTCCATCAATGTATTTTGGATCAAAATTTATTTCTTTTAAAGCTCTTTGTAATTACTCCACCTTAGGCCCTTCATCTCCCCTTGATAAAATACCATTTGGTAAAGGAAAGTCATTTATACTTCGACTTGATGAAGTTACCTCTTTTAACTTATTTAATGTATTTGGTCCAACAAGTCCATCGAGAAGCAAATCATATTTTTTTCTGAAACCTCATTACTGCTCGTTTAGTTTCTGATCCATATATGCCATCTGCGCCGTACATTAGAAACCAATTCTAGCTTTAATTAGATCCTTTTGTATGTCTCTAACAAAAGGACCCTCATCACCTATATTTAATGGTAATTCGACAGATTCCCCCTTAACAACACGTTCAGGAATATCTTTACTTTAAAATACTTCTCAGTCGCCTGTACCACATCATCAATAAATTGATCCCATGAGATTCCGTACCTATTAAGAGCATTTTGCGAATCTGTTCTTCTTGAGGGGTCTAATGAACTGTGAGCAATGATGTCTGTTCTAGGATTAAGGTTGTATTTATCAACTAAGTAGGCATGGGTACCACACATATCTCCTGTAAGCCTCCCAAAAGGCTATGTCCCCTCTATATGTTAGTTCAACTCCAATTGCAGCATCATTTTCGTCCTCACCCTATAATGAATCATCTTTCTCTACTCCATATAGAACATGCCATGCCTTTTCATCTGTAGGAATTATCTCTAAGATGTACTTATCATCGATAAACGTGTGAGCAGTTGCAGACGGTTGAATTCTGTCGAAATAATTTCGATTTGCATAAGCACTTGCACCAGGATTTCCAGTGTCATGACTCACTATAAACTTAACATCGTTTATCTTTTCACCAGAGCGCAAATTACCATGGCTTATAAAATCTCTTGTAATATCATATTTCAAACATATCTCTCCCCCATATTGACATCATTTATATGTATATGAGTGGATCTTAGAAAATTGCAGTTACCTATATAAATTTTACATATTAATTAAAGTGTACTTTTTGATTCATTTTTAAGAACACCTATTCAAATTTAAACAGAACTTTTTACACACAAATTGGTTTATTGTAGTGTAGAAGGAGTGTATTACTTTCGCGATCTGTTTTTTACATTCATTTAAGTCAAAAGGTTAGGGAGTGACTGTATTCTTGAACAAAAACAACTCCATTAAACTTCATCTAAATTTTTCTTTTTAATGCACCTATTACAACTTAATACGTTTTTAAATAATAATTGTTTCAATATATCACAAATCAATGAACTTTATTTCTTTTTTTGATATAAAAGGTCATCTATAATCTGTTTATCATTTACAACTTTTTTATCTCCAGTGCTTCCATCAATAATTTCTATTTTGTTACATCTTCAATGTCTCTCTGGTAAAAATCATTTAAAGTTAATGTTCTGACGCACATGCTGCTATAAAACAAACACAGGTAATGATATAAATAAACCTTTTCAAAGAATCCTCCCCTTGCATATATTAATTTTACCATAATAATCAATATACCCCTGTTACACTATATGTTTTTTAGCACAAAAAAATAAGATCGCCTTAATGATCTTATTTTTAACTATTGCTCCCGATTGTGGAAGACCAAAGTAACAAACACCTTATCAGATAAAATCTTAAAACGGATTCTCTGGCCATCTTATTATTAAATACACATTATATTCACCAAGAAAATTGATATGCTCCTATCCTAACAAATTTTATTTGGGACTTATATGTATGCCATCACTTTCTCGCCAATCTGCGTAAAGTATACGCTTTATATTATCATATCCATTGATAGTTAATTGGTTATCTAACCACTGTTGATCAAGTCCAAGTTCATGTAAATTATCTGATAAAATTTCCCCATCTATAATTAACGATATTGGAAGTTCTACTGGACTTTCTGGAAGATTGAGATCTTGCTTATCAAGTTTTTGATACTTGGATTTTAATAATATACTTATTTGTCCATTAGCTTCCAATATACCGTATTTGACTTCGCGAACTGAAAAAACATTATTTTGTCGAAGTATACTCAATACTTGATTTACATCCAATTTGTTCTTTGTAAGTAACTTTCTGTCCATAACACCTTCTCGAATGATGATGTTAGGATCGCCTAATAAGAGAGAACGTGTCGATTTATTTTTTAGAGTCAAAAACTCTATTCCCAACATAAGAAGCGTCCACAATCCGATGGCATATAAAAAATGAAAAGTCCTTACCTTATCTTCATAAATGGTATTCCCTAAAAAATCTCCAAGTACTAACACAAAAACTAAGTGAAACGGGGTTAACTGATAGATGGATGTTCTTCCTGTTACGATAATGATAAAAAATAAGGTGACAAAACCTACGATGGTTTTAATCGTGAGTAAACCAATATTAACTTCTTCCAAAGTTTTTTTCCTCCAATATAAATTTTACTTAATTGTAAGATCTTGAGTTTGAGATAGTTTTTGTATTAAAGCTCGAATTCCAATTCCAACGATGATGTAATATATGAATGAATAACTGTATCTCCACTCTAAATAATAAACAAGTTTTACCCACTCGCAAAAAGGTTCACCAATAAAGGCGTATGTTAGTGCCATAATGATTAAGGAGGTTATAAAAAATTTCCATGTTCTAAAATATTGATATAATAACATGTAAGCTACAGGTATCATTGAAAAATCAAAAGGAAAGGCCCTAGGAATAATAGGTAGGAATGCAATTGGATAATCCCAAAACCTATATTGTAAACCAACTACATCTAATAAGGTTGTTGTTATAATAATTATGGTACCAAACAACAAAATTTCTAAAATCTTGTCTCGCTTAACAAGTTTAGCCCATATTACCCAAGGTACAACTAAAAAACAGACTAATATCCACCATTCCCAAGTTAAAAACTCATTCTTTAGCCAATCATTTAATTCTAAAAGGTACAGTTTATCTTCTAAAAAACGTATTTCATTAAAATTTTCAAATATATTATCTATTGATATCACCCCTATTTTAAAATTAAAAGGTAACAGATATTTTTGAATTCAAACTTTTTGACTTACCTTTTTAGTATTACCTTTTTTTAGTAATAAATTTCCATCGTAAGAAAAAACCCATGCTAGAATTACTTCTAACCCGTTCGGATGAGAGGGAGAAACCAATAAATTGCAAGGTGATTTGCGGTACAATTTGCATAGCATTTTGTATCGCTTTTTTTATTGACATACCAATGGTTTTGGTTTTTTTCACATGATTTTGCGTACTAATTTGCAGGCCAATTTACTCTACCCCATAAATTTACGTGCTGTAGCAAATTGGGCTGCATTTGGTTTGCAAATTAGCCGGAAGAGTCGTTATTGCATTCGGCTTATGATAAGTTGGTGTTTACAGGCTATTCTGAATAATTAAATGCCCGTGATGTTTCATTAAAGGCAGGTAAGCGGTAGGAGTTATAATTTTAACTTTTTAAAGGGGTGTTTCTTTGAAATGAGAAAGCCTCAATATTTTCATCATCGGAATCAAATTATAACAATAACAATATAACGGAATACAAAAAATATTTATTGTAAATCAATAAATCCTATGTTAAAGTGATTTTATCACTAAATCAGCGGGGTGCTTTAAATGAAAGCTAAACTAGGTTCAACTTTTTTCTTAAAGGTCATTGCTTTTCTTATTGGAATTGCGGTGCTGGCGTTGTGTATATATTGGTTGCCTGGAGCAGCCAGAAGAGATGCGATAGAGCGACCGGGTGATTATTCGCTATATCCACTTTTGGCATGTGCATATGGAATATGTATAACGTTGTCTGTAGTGTTGTAACAAGTATTTAAACTTTTAACCTATATCGAAAAGAACAATGCTTGCTCTGAGTTATCTCTTCAATCTTTGAAGGTAATAAAAAAATGTGCTTTTACTTTCATTTTCTTCATTTTAATAGCAATAGTTTATTTAAGGGTGCTTGCTCAATTCACAGGTGATGACCCCGCAGGTCCGATATCACTAGGTCTAATGGGTATTTTAGCAACAAGCGTCTTCGTAGCTTTTGTGAACGTTCTTCAAAAACCTTTAAAGAACGTCTTGGATGAGCAACCAAAAAACGATTAACATTTTGAAAAAATAATGAGAAGTGTTTTGATGAAGATATCAACCACATTGATTTTATAAATAGCTGTTTTTATTATGGGACTACCAGTTCTTGTATGTTTATATTTTTCTAACGGGGCTTTAATTGAATAACCCATTAAAAAGAGGCACTGCAATCATATGGCAGCGCCTCTTTTTTGTACAATTTCGCATTCATTTTCCACTTCAAAACAGCCTGCAAAAGGCGTTGTTTTTTCACCTGCAAAAACAACTGCAAATGTTTTTTCTCCCTCTCAACCGAACGGGTTAGAATTACTTCTAACATGTTTTGATTTTTTCAAATAAATCAGAAGCATTTTACAGCAACAAAATTTTTAAAATCTAGATTTAAGATAGAACAATAAAAAAAGGATATTTCAACTTATAATAATGGAGAAAGCAGACGAGCACCCTGTTCAACAATGCGCTCGGTCAAGGATCGTTGTAGCAAGTCTTCGATTCTTAAGGGGAAAGAATCAGTAAGATCACGCTCGAATTGCTGTGTAAGTTCCCTCGCCACATCAGCACTGTACAAGACTTGACACACCTCATAATTCAGACGAAAACTTCTCAAATCATAGTTTACTGAGCCTACTTCTGCAATTTCCTCATCAATGATCATCAGCTTCGCATGCAACATCCCTTTGTCGTACTGATAGATATGGACTCCAGCTTCTATAAGTTCTCCGTAATAGGTACGACTTGCAAAGCCCACGATTTTTTGATCAACATGGCGAGGAACCAGTAATCTTACGCGCACACCACGAGCCACAGCTATCTTTAATGCCATGATAATATCCGTTTCCGGTACAAAGTAGGGTGTTGTTATATCGATAGTCTTGATCGCCTGTGTTATGCATATAAAGTAAGCTTGCCGAATAACTGGGGTAGGAATTCCAGGGTTTCCTTCTAACGTATGGATGTACGCTTTTTGTAATGTCCCTGTCCTTGGGGATATGTCCATCTCATTACCATCTAAGGTGCTCAACTCTGATCCCCATTCAGCTGACCATCTGGAAAAATCTACTCTGCCGATTGGATTAATTTTCGTTTCCTCAGATTTTGTTTTCTGATTTGTTTTCGACTTTATCCGGTCCGGCACAGCGATATTCCAATGAACGTCAAAGACAGTCTGCAAATCGACTGATGCTTCTCCTATGATTTGCAAATGAGTATCCCGCCAGAAGCCAACGTCAGGCTTCAATCCTGTATATTCATATCCTACGTTCATGCCACCAGTAAAGGCTTTCTTTCCGTCGACGGTGACAATCTTACAATGATCCCTATAATTCCAATTTGACAAAATCCAGGGAAAGCGTAATGGAAATATGGTCCGGCATTCTATCCCTGCTTCCACCATCTGAAGGATTTTTTGACGAGGAAATTTTTTACTCCCCCAACCATCTCTCATAAAACGAACCCGGACTCCGTTTACTGCTTTTTCGATCAGCAATTCTGTGATACGATTACCAATTTGGTCATTCCGATAGATGAAATATTCCATATCAATGGTTTTTTGGGCTTTTTGTAGGGATTCGATGAGTTGTTCATATTTTGCTATTCCATTGTTAAGTACTTGGACTTGGCCGACTTGAAGCCCATGTACAGTGAAATGTCGTAAAGCATCGGCGATTACCGATGCTGAATCACTATATGTATCAGGTAATTTGTCAGACTCATTTTGAGAAGAGGTCAATCTTTTCCGATGAATAAGCTTAGGATTTGATATGCTAAGATATAGCCAGAAACCAATGACAGGTAAAATAAGGACGATTATTATCCAATTCAAAGCCTTGGCAGGCCGACGAACTTCCCAAATTGCTATAAATAACATAAAGAGTGCATTTAATAGATATAGACCAAAAATCCATTCCAACTGAAATCCCTCCCTTGTATTACTCTTAACATGTACAAACTGTGTAGGGAGTATACTTTTGGAATACGAAGGATTTGTTTAGATATACATTACAGGCTCACCTTTGGGTGAACGATTATAAGTCGGGAAAACCTTAATGGACTTTCAATTTTATGCACGTGACTGGCTTGTTCCTTATGAAGAGGAGGAGTAAGCAGAGACATTCAGTATTCAGGAAGCTATTAGGCGTGCCATCCAAAATAATGCAGAAATAAAATAAGCTGAGACAGCCCATTCATCTTATTATAGATACAAACACATGAATTTTGATTTGAGGACGCACGCATGATGGAACCAAAAATTACGTGACAAAAAAGTTTTTTACTAAATCCCTTTATTCAACTATATGGCCTTTTACATAAAAAAGACACGAATGTTACACATTCGCGCTTCGATTGCGGAAGATCATTATTATATTAAAGCACCCGTTCAAGAAAAAAAGGGATTAATTAATAATATCTATCTCTTTGACTTTAAAGCCATTTGGGTCCCAATGATTTTCCACTGTTTTATCTATCAAGGTTACTTTTACTCTTGACCCACTTCAAAATCCGATTTATCAATCATAATTTATTATTAGGTATATATTACCACCATAAAAACCCTTTATCATTAATTAACTCGTAAGTAGTTGTTTGGTCTTACATAATTTCATTAGTCTAATGGTATTAGCAAAACGAGTACACATTGTTTCACTAAAGTTATTAAGGAATTAAGCTTCCCTTACAAAGAACGTTTGTATATATAATTTAATTTCCCAACATTAATGCCTGTTTTTTCAATAGTTTGAATGGAGTATTTTAAACAACTGTATTATTTTTAAACGAATTTATAGAATTAAAACAACTTTATCGCCACTCAACATTTGGTGCATTTTATACACCAATGGTATACACGCTTCGCTCTCTTTAGAAAAATATATAAAAAAGAGCAAGAATATAAATCCTCACCCTAATTTAGACTTCCTAAGACAAACACTGTTGTCACAAGAACTTTTTAATGTACTTTTTTGAAATGCAACAATCAATCTATCTAATTTTTGACTAAGCTTTACTGTTCTTTCATTTTGTAAGCCATATTTTACAACAGCTTGTATCATTTCTTCTCGTACTAATTCTATGTTGTTTGACAGTTGTTCCTTAGTATTCTCCATATCAATTCTCCTTTTAGTGTGAAACAGCATACATGTCTAGATATTTAATTTTTCTGTACCTTTTTTCAACACTTAAAGGAGACCTATCCAAAATATCAGCTATTTCTCTATACTTTTTACCTTTATTTCGTAAATTGATTAATTTAAAATCTTCTTTTGTTGTCCAATGTTTATAGGTTCTCATTTTCATCTCTTTTATTAACCTCCATAGTTAATAAACTATCTGTATACTAAAAAATTATCATTTAGCAATTAACAGCTTTATCAAATAGTGTTATTCCATCTGATCAAGGGAATTTTTAGTCTTGCACTTCAAAATCATCGATAGTTATTAAAGAATTACCCTCATATTAAACACGAATATAGACTATGAGGGATATTCTTCCTTGCCCCTCTTTATTTTAAAGTTAATCCATTTCTTAAGTTGCTATATTTAACCTGTTCTAATTTTGAATTTGCTTACAGTATTTTTTAATTCAGTTGCTATTTTTGATAAGCTTGTAGCAGAATCAGATATTTCCTCCACTGAAGCTAATTGTTCTTCTGCGGATGCAGCTACACTTTGGCTGTGCATAGAGGAATCTCTTGAAATAGTTGTTATGCCTGTTACAGTTGCAGATACTTCTTGTGTACTAGCTGACATTTGTTGAGCAGTTGCAGCCATTTCATCAACCTGTTTCCCCATTGCATCCATTGATTTTAAAATTCCATCGAAACTTGATTGTGTCTTAGAAACAATACCTAATCCATTTTGTACTTCTTGTTTGACTTGCTCCATTGAGTTGTTAGAATGAGTCATATCATTCTGTATTTGTACAATTAATTCAGAGATTTGTTTAGATGAACTTTGAGACTGTTCAGCTAGTTTTCTAACTTCATCAGCCACTACAGCAAATCCCTTTCCATGTTCCCCTGCACGTGCCGCTTCAATTGTAGCGTTTAAGGCTAATAGGTTTGTCTGATTAGCTATATCTGTTATTGCATTCGTAATATCACCAATTTGCTTTGATCTTTCATCCAACAATTTAATAACATGACTGGTTTCATTAACTGAAGAATGGATAGTGTTCATTTGTTCAGCGGTTTCTTGAACATATACTCCACCTTGTTTTGCACGATCACTAGCTTCCACGCCAGACTCTGCCAGTAATGAAGAACTATCAGCAATGTTTGCAATCCCTATGGATAATTCCTCAAGAGCGCGAGCACTTTCTTCAACACTTTGTGTTTGAGATTCTGATCCATTTGCAATTTGTTGGATTGCATCTGTAATATGTTCTGTGGCCTTACTAGTTTGTTCAGCTCCAGCAGTTAATTCCTCTGAAGAAGAAGCAACTAGTTCTGAAGATTTCATAACATTTTGGATCAAATGACTTAGGTTTTCCTTCATATTATTAAAACTTTTTGAAAGATCACTTAGTTCATCACCAGTTTCATCAATAATAGTTGTAGTAAAGTCACCGTAACCTGCATTTTCTAATGCTGTTGAAATAGTAGTAAGTCGTTTTGTTAATCCTCGTGTAAACCATAAAACAATGAAAGTAGCAATTAAAATGATGGAAATCACTAAAATTAGAAATATTGTTAAAAACGAGGACAATATATCATCTATAATTGTTTGTGGCGCTCCTACATAGAGAATACCAATTGCCACTCCATTTTTATCTTTAATTGGCATATAAGCGGTTTGATAGGTTTTCCCAGCCACAGTTGCTTGACCATAATAGTTATTGCCTTCTTTTAGCACAGCATCTGCAACTTGATGTGACACTTTTGTACCAACAGCTCTATCTCCATTAACTTTCACATTAGTTGCGATTCGTGTATCTCCTTGGAATATTGTTACAGTATCCCCAGTATCTTGCCCTATTTTATCAACGGCTTCATAGTTATCATTGAATGAAACATCACCTTTAAATAATTTTCCGTTATCAATATGCCACTCACCTGGATACTTGTTGTTAATATAACGTTCACTTAAAGCAAGGTCCCCTTTTGCTTTTTCAATTGCAAATGTTTTTATACCATCTGTAACTTCCCGAACAACTACAACGCCTATAACAATAGAAAGTAACAGGACAATACCGAAAACAATAAGGTTTATTTTAGCCCCTAATTTTAACTTCAATTTCATCCTCTTAAACATGCCTTTCCCTCTTTCCGTCTTTTATAAGTGCTTACAATACAAGCTCAATAAGTCTTCTGTCTTCTGATAATTAAGATCCCAACAAAAAAAACACTTTCTTACTAGACGTATCCCGTTCTAGAAAGGAAGTGTTTTAGTGTTTTAGCAGGTACGCTACTAAAATTCCTAATTCTCCTTAATAATAAGTAAAGTCAATGTTAATAAGCGACAGGTTCACTGCTCTACATCAGACATTAGACCTTACAATTAAAGTGACTTTCGAACTACCTCTTTGAATTATAGATTAAATTATAGCACCAACAAATAAAATTTCAATGATATTTTTGTAAAAAAATACAAAAAAATTCATTTATTCTTATAAATAGAGTAATTCTTAACGCAAAAACACACTAAGATTACGATTATTATCATAGACATAGTAAAATAGTAATGATATTTACTTTGATCAGGAAATGAAAAAGGAGAATTTATATGAGCAATCAAATACCTAGACATAACAACATCGGAGAAAGAATAAGAGCAAAAAGAAAAGAAATAGGTATGACCTTAGGAGAATTAGCTAAGGGAATTTGTTCTGTTGGCAAGTTAAGTAATATAGAAAACGGGAATATTCCTGTATCTAATCAGGACTTAAAGCAGTTTAGTGAAAAACTAAATACACCCATCAGTTACTTTTCTGATCCGAACATTCATGAAAGGTTAAGAGAAATTGACTATCAAATACAAAAAATTAAAGATTTAATTGGTCTAAAACAATGGCATTATGTAGAAAAAGAACTCTCAACTTTTAAGATCAAAATTGATACATATCAAATTAAAAGTAGAGATATTGATTATCAATTCCTTAATGGAATCTATAATTTAAGAAAAAATAATAATAAAAAAGCAGAAGAATACTTATTAAAAGTAATTAATTTGGAAGAAAACAATAATTACAATTTACGCTTGAAATTAAAAGCATATAATGCGATCGCAAGTATTTGGTTTGATGAAAAAAGGATATCTAAGAGTTTAAACTTTCTTGACAGAGCTTTGGCTCTCTCAAATGAAAGTCCTACCATTACAAAGGAAGAAAGAGATAACATATATTTTAATCTATCTATCCTTTATCTCTATATTGGATCCTATTCAAAAGCTCTAAAGAGTATAAATAATGTCCATCATCACTTAATTTATCCTCTTGAAACAGAATATATTAATTTACTTATTAGATATCTAGAGAATATAAAAATTGGGGATATTAGAGAAGAATTGCTCTTATTAAGAGAAAAACTTCATCTAAAAAACGATAAAGAGGGAATTTTTAGAGGCTGGGCTTTAACTATTTATACTATTATGACTTCTTATCCAGGAGCAGAATTAGTTACTAAATTAAAAGAAATATTTTGGATTGATGCTGAAATGGTTTTTCAAATGGATGAATTTAAAGAAACTAGTTTATCTATATACCAATTAGGAATCTATGTTTTATTAGAAAACAGCCCTGATATTCAATTTATCAAAAAATTAATTAATAAATCAAAAACTATTCTTATTGATATAGACTGTAAAATAATTCGCTCTAGAAACTTTTACTTAGAAGGAAAATTTTATAAAAACCTATTGAATGATACCAATAAAGCTCTTTCTCTATTTTACAATGCTTTGGATCTTTTGGAAAATGACTATGAAGGTCTTTTAAAAGCCGATATTCTTTATGAAATCAGTAGAATTAAGGCAATAGAAAGCGAGGCAATGACAGCACTTGAATTATACCACGGTCATTTAGAGAGTCAGTTTTTATTCACTCACTTTCATGAGTTAACTTTACCTTCGTTTAAATTTTAAAATAGTTAATTTTAATAATTAGAAATAAATGGTCATGAAGGTTAGTCATCTTATATGACTATACGAAGTGGAGAGAATCACATGTTAGAAAATAAAACAAATGAATCAACGTATTCAGCAACTTGAAGACATCGAGGCCATTTGGAAAATACAAGCAACTTACGGACACTATGTAGATAAGGGGTGGTATTGCAAGGAAATCTATTTTAAAGAACTTTCATCTTTATTCACAGAAGATGCTACGTGGGAAAGCAGCAATGAAATTGTAGAAATGTTGAAGGAGAGTACAGCAACCGTTGAACTTGGAATGCATAGCTTTACGAACCGATTATTGATATAGATGACGATACGCCAACGGGGAAATAACTTTTGTGGGTCGGTGTTAAAGGCGAAGTTGTTATATCAAAGTGAGGATGTCAAAGGACAATTTAACAGCTGAACAAAAGGAACTAGCTGAACTTAGAAAGCGAAATAAGCAATTAGAAATGGAGAATGACATTTTAAAGCAAGCCGCGCTGATACTAGGACGACAGTAAATGTGATTAAGAATAACCAGCACAAATACTCGATATCAGCAATGTGCAAAGCCCTACAAATACCTAGAAGTACTTATTACTATGAAGCAAAAGAGCGTCAGGCTGAAGATGACTTCAGTTCAGATATTGTTGAGATTTTTCACGAGAGTTTTCAAAACTATGGGACTCGTAAAATTAAAAAGGAACTAGCAAAACGTGGGAAGGTTGTTTCTAGACGTCGAATCGGACGAATAATGAAAGCACAAGGCCTAGTGTCTTCCTATACTCTAGCACAATTCAAGCCACATTCCTTCACAATCTCCATTTCTTTCTAATTAATCTTAAACTAGCCCTTAACATGGCATACTTATCTTTATTCAAGATAAGCGCTTTGATTGTGGAAGATCGTACTGTAACTAAAGAACACTGTTAGTTGATTAATTTCTTTTCAAGAATTATTTTATGTAATCCTTTTTCGTCAGTATAAGTATCAATGACATCAAATCCATTTTTTATATTCAAGACTAACATATTACGCCATTTATTCATTGTTTTTGTTTGAACAATACTATAACCATTTTCCTTTAAATATTGATGTTGTCTTTCCATTAACTCAGAAGCAATACCATGTTTTCTGTAATAAGTATCCACCCCACCTAACCAACTATAATATTTATTATTATCAAGTTCATATCCAATCTTATATCCAATAACTTTGGTATCATTCATTGCAATAATCACCAATAATTTAGGTTTATTTACCATTTTGTTAATCAAATCATCAGAAGTCGCAAAAATAACTTTATGCAATTCTATAATTCCATTTAAAACATCTTTATTTGGGATTGAATTAAAAATGAAGTAATCAATTTTCAAATGCCTTCCTCCTTAGTATCTTAGCAATATGAATAATATTTCGTTTATTATTTTGATAGTCCTTCTTAAACATTAACTATATTTCTTCACAATCTTTTAACTGTTGCTCCACGATCTGTCCATATAAATGAAAAAGAGCGACATCCTTATTCAAGAATGGCGCTTTTATTGTTGAAGATAGTAAATTGGGTTAAACGCTTAATTAAAACCTGAGGTGAGTAGATCATGTAATAGATGATCTACTCACCTCATTATTAGGTTTATTGTGTCTATAATCTATTAATTTGATTGCTAGATGATCTTTTTCCCTTTACTGTTTACTAAATCTGGGTTAACATCAAACGTTAAAGTATCTTTTTCAACAAACTTTTGGTTGTTTATATCTCCGTTATACGGACCTGTATCTTGTTCCCCCATTCGCGGTGGCTCGTCTATTGTTATCGTATGGTTTCAGATTTACTAATGGTTTGCATCCATTTGCTTTATCCGGATACTTGAATGTAAACACGATAAAATAGAAATGGTAAGTTGATAAGCCATTACCTGCATGAATTTAACAAAAATAGCAATAAGAATAAAGTATGGAGTTAATCACAGATTGATGAGTGATTGTGATTATTATTGATTCACATCACCTCTAATGTCAGTAAAAGCAAAAGGCTTCTCAAAAGTTTAACCAATTAATGAGAAGTCTTTTTTACATATCTAATGATATTATTTTGTTAGCAGATTGCATATGAACCCTTATACATCAAGGGTTTGAACGGTCATCACATCATACCGCCCGTAAGGTGAGGTGTGTAATATCTCTTACCATTTGTGCGTAGAGTAAGAGATATCAAGGGCTTGTTAAATTTCGTCTGTAACTTCGTTAACCGGGTTTTACCGTTTTGCATTTGAGTACTTTAGCAAAATGTTATCATAGTAGATAAAATGATGAATGGAGTAATGATCTTACTGACAACTCTATAGTTTTTTTACTAAACGTTTCTATTTATTGTATTTGAATATTGGTTTATTGAATCTTCTACTTTTCCTGAGATTAACGTGCAAGCGTACCAACTCTAACAGCAGTTATAATTAACACAATGTGTTCAGTAGAGATGAGTTCATCTTTCATATCTTCACTCTTAGTAAGATATAAACTTCAATTTCTTAGCTTGTCAGAATCAGCAAGGATTATAAATTCCTATCCTAAACTCCTCATTGTAAAAAAAGAGTACACCTTATGGCACACTCTTATACACCTCTTTCTCTTTCATATGATTAAGCTGGCTACCTTGAGAATAGGGTAATAATTCTTCTGGTGTGCCCTTCCATATCATTTTTCCATTTTCTAAATAAATTATTTCGTCAGCAAGAACTTTTGCATCTTCTTGATCATGAGTTACAAAAATAGATGTAATCCCTGTTTGTTTTAAAATCTCTCTCAACTCATCCCTTATTCTAATTTGGAGATAAGTATCAAGATTGCTAAATGGTTCATCGAATACTAATAAAGTGGGAGCAGGTGCTAATGCTCTTGCAAGTGCAACACGTTGTTGCTGCCCTCCACTTAACTCAAAAGGGTATCGATCTTTATATTTGGATAGGTTCACTAAAGAGAGCATTTCCTCAATTCTTTCTTTTTTTTCCTTTTTATTCATCTTTCGTAAGCCATACTTTATATTATTCGCAACTGTCATATGTGGAAATAGTGCATAATCTTGAAAGACCATACCCACTTCTCTTTTTTCAGGTGGTATATACGTCCGTTCATCAAAAATCCTTCGATTGTTCATGGTTATCGATCCACTCATTGGAATTTCTAACCCTGCAATTAATCGTAAGATTGTACTTTTCCCACTCCCACTTTCACCGAGAATAGAGATGATGTCTCCCTTTTTCATTTGTAGGGAGAAATCCTTAATGGTTGGTTCATTCGTATTTTTATACGTATAGGATAAGTTCTTTATATCTACAAACACTAGTTTTGTCCCTCCTTATCAAGTACTTTATGAAAGAAGTAAATACTAATTCCACTGATGAGGATAATCATCATGGAAGCAGAGGCTGCTTCACTCATCATTTCATCATTCGCATACTGAAAAGCTTTCGTTGCTAATGTATGAAAATTAAAGGGCTGTAATAATAGCGTAAGGGGAAGTTCTTTTAAAATATCTACAAAGACAAGGATAAATCCGCCCACTACTGCCCCTCGTACCATCACAATATCTATACGAAAAAAGGTTTTTACAGTTGATACTCCTAAAGTTCTCGAAGCTTCGGTAAAATTAGTACCAATTTTCTCAAATCCTGCTTCAATGGAACTATAACCAACCGTAAGAAATCGAATGACATATGCAGAAATTAACATCACTATACTTGTTCGGAAAACAATAAAAGGATTTTTACCAAAAAATGCAAATAATGAGATGATCCATTGATCCAAAGCTATGAAAATTGTAATAATTCCTATGGCAATGATAGCTCCTGGCACAGAATAGCCTAGTACCGTTATCTTTGAGAACAACTTCGGAACTATCCCCTTGTGTATGCGAGTATAGTTGGCAATTATTAGTCCAATCACAACAACCATCACAGCTGAGATTGATCCAGCAAAAAAAGAATTCCTTACTAACTCAATAAATTTCATGGATACAATTCTTTCATAGGTCATATAAATCCAATGAATGAGTTGTATGAATGGAATAGCAAAAGCAAAGGTAAAAATAGATAAACAGTAAAAGGTTAACAACCAAGCTTTTGGACCTTGAACCTCCTTAGGTTGTATCGGTCTAATTTTTGTAGTAGTGTAACTAAATCTTTTTCTTCCTCTTATGAATTTCTCTAAGATGAGAACAGCTATAACAACAATCATCAATGTTCCAGCTAACTTGAAGGCAGAATCAAGATCATCCATTGCAAACCAAGTTTGAAAAATGGAGGTGATAAATGTTTGAATTCCATAATATTTAACGACGCCATAATCATTAATGACCTCAAGCATGACAATCGTTACACCACCAACAATAGCAGCTCTTGAAATCGGTAAGATGACCCGGAAAAATATCTCAAATGGTCCTCCACCTAAAAGTCTCGCATTTTCAACAATAGAAGAAGATTGATTTTGAAAGAAGCTCTTTGTTATAACAAATATGTAAGGGAATAAAAACATCGTGAATATAAATATAGCCCCTGGAATAGTCATTATATTGAAGTAGTCCTGATTCACTTTTATATCAAATTGATTTCTTAAAGTGGCTTGAATAATTCCTGTGTAATTTAAGATTCCGTGATACGTATAAGCCCCAATAAATGGTGGAATGGCTAATGGTAAGATTAATCCCCATCTAAAAAATTTTCGAAAAGGAAACTGATAAGCGGTGACAATCCATGCTAAACTCGTCCCAATAATCGTTGTGAAAAATCCTGTAAAACTCATTAAAAATAACGTATTCATTACGATTTCTTTTAATAAATAATCTTTTATATGATTCCAGTTTTCATTGGGGGTTGTAAAGAAATGTGTGCCAATTAAAAAATTCGGTAATAAAATAAATAAAATAAATAAAAAACTAAGAACTGCCCATACATTAAGTTGTCGCTTCACTTGTTGAACAAACCTCATTTTTAACCCCACCTTCAAAGATCTTTATCAATCTTCATTATCATTTCCATTTCACTTTAAAACATGGCTACCTTTGTTGATCGCCGTTACAGGATGGTCGCTTTCCGTAGGCGGTTGCTGAGCCCCCATATCTCTTTATATCTTGCAGGGGCTCTCATCTGAACCGCATCGTACGTAAGAGTCGACCATCGAAGTCAAGCGTCTATATCTACATCGTGCAAAAAATCAACATTGTTCATTAATAGAGTTAAAACACATAAACCGCACCCCGATATTCAGAGTACGGCATCATTCTATAAAACTTTTATTTCCAACCAACTTCATTGAAAATTTGAATAGCACGTGCATTGTTTTCACCTAGGATTGTTAAGTTAATGTCCTGCTCCTTAAACTCTCCCCACGACTTTAATGTTTCAGTAGCATCTACAGATTCATTCACCGGATATTCATTATTTCCTTCTGCAAATGCTGCTTGTGCTTCTTCACTTGATAAGAATTCAAGGAACTTAACAGCATTGTCCACGTTTTTGGCATGCTTTGTCACTGTAGCCCCACTTATGTTGATGTGTGTTCCAGTTGTCTCTTGGTTAGGGAAAAATATTCCAACTTGCTCGGCAATCTTTACATCTTCTGGATTCGTTGAATTTAGTAATCTCCCAACATAATAGGTATTGGAAATTGCAATATCTCCTTCACCTGCAACTACCGCTTTCACCTGATCGATATCTCCACCTTTAGGCTCTCGTGCCATGTTAGCTACTACACCAGCTGCCCATTCTTTCGCCTTTTCTTCACCATTTAATTCAATGAAAGATGCAAGAAGAGATTGATTGTATATATTCTCGGAAGAACGAATGAGCACTTTTCCTTGCCATTTAGCATCTGTTAATGCTTCATACGTTGATAGGTCCGCTGGATTTACACGGTCCTTCGCATATACGATTACACGGGCCCGCTTTGTTAACCCAAACCATTCATTATCAGTATCACGCAGTTTTTCTGGAATGTTTGTTTCTAATACTTCACTTGCAGCAGATTGTGTTAACCCCTTCTCCTTCAGACGAGCTAAATTACCAGCATCAGATGTTAAAAACACATCCGCTTCAGTTGCTTCTCCTTCTCGCTCGAGTCGTTCCATTAATTCACTGCCATTACCTTGAACGATATTTACTTTAATGCCTGTCTGATCTTCAAATTTTTTGTAAATTGCAGTGTCTGTATCATAATGCCTGCTTGTATAAAGGTTCACAGCTCCATTTTTCCCAGTAGCAAATTCAGTTGTAGTTTCATTTGATTGCCCACAACCAGATATAAAAATGATTGTAAATGTTGTTAAAGCAACGAATAAGGCTTTCATAGATCTCTTCATTTACCTTCCCCCTATGAATGAATTAAATATTTCATAATGATATTCATTATCAATTACTCGCGTTTGTAATTTTAAGCGACAATGATAATTGTTGTCAATTATATTATTGCAAAATTGTTGCTTGTTGTTAGTAAAATCTTTAACAAGAACTGAACATTTTTCATATAATTTTTTATTAGTAATTAACCCCCTTGTAAATAACCTACTTTCTTAAGATCCTTGTATACTATCCAGGAGTACTTTTTTCTTCCCTTGCTGTTTAAATGATCGGCATTGCTAAAGTATTCTTTGTTGTTTGCGAATCTAGGATCATTCATATAATTTAAAAATGGAACATCTAATTTAAGAGCTTTTAAGTACTGGAAAACAAGTCTATTCATTACTTCTTCATTAAAATATTCTTGATAAGACTGATGAACCGGCTCCATGGTTAATATGACTTGATAGCCTTTCTCTTTACTATAATCTACAATCTCTTTTAGCTGCTTCATATTTTGTTCAATGCTATTGTTTTCAACCGCTTCCTTGTATTGTGCTTCTACTCTCTCATACTTTCTCCCTGAATAGTTCTTACCGTTATTTGCCCAAGGTTGATGAGAATTCCATCTGTATTTTCTCAATTCACGCGAGAGTGCAGAGTTAAAACTGTCACTATTTGTCCCAGGTAAGTACAAGTAACTGTAATAATCAATTAAAGAAAACGGTTCAATTTCGGTACGATCCAATATTCTATAATAATTTCCTATGTTCTTGGTTTCAAAATTTGCGAATGTAATTTGAGAGATAGAAACGATCACTACACCACCAGGTTTAAGATACTTGCCATACTCTCTCAACAATTTAAAATCGTACTGAATCGTCTGAGCAGGAAGTGCTAAATCCAGATGGGACAAACCAGTAGGCTTAAAATAATATCCATACATGGAATGAGAAGCACCTACATTGATGATATCAACCGGATATGGATTTTCCTTAAAAGCCAGTATTGCATTGTCTATGTTATAATCATATGAATTCTTTACGAATTGATTGACTGGTATAAACAATAGGATTACAAAAAGTATAATGATTGTTAACTTGATGAAAAAACGTTTCATAGTAAATCCTTTCCACACAGTGCTTCTTCTGCTAAGATGACTTCTTGCGTCAAAATCTAACGAAATCATATTTACGTATGGGGAGGATTAAAACCCACCATAAATAAACCCCTTACCTGTAGCCCCGAAAACAAGGACCGAAAAAATAATAAAAATATAAAAGGCAAATCTAGCATAGACCGAGCCTTGCGATAGAAATTCCCATGCTGAAACATTTTTTCTTTCAATATAGTAAAATAATTGTACAACAATATAAAATGAAATAAAAATCACTAAATCTAGCAACGAAAAAATTTCAAATGCTTTCATAATCCCCGAGAATCTCCAAGAGCTTAATTTTAGAAAAAGCTGAGCGTTTTCAAATGCTTGTGTAACAGTATCCGTTCGAAAAAATACTCTTGAAAAGCAAACTAGCAGGAAAGTTATTGCAATTTTCACCCATTTATGCAGCTCTGGAGTTCTATCTATTCGAATAAATGAAGCGATTTGTGCACGAAAATGCTTTGTATAATCTCCAAAGACACGATAAAATCCATGAATGAGACCCCAGATCACAAACGTCCAAGCAGCTCCATGCCATATTCCACTAACTAAGAAGGTGATCACAATGGCAACATAAATTTCACTTCTCTTCTTTTTCCCCTTACATAATGGAACAAAAATATAGTCCCTTAGCCATGTAGAGAGCGTGATATGCCATCTACTCCAAAAATCGGATATCGAAACGGCAAAGTGAGGTTGCTTAAAGTTTTCTGTCAGCTTAATCCCTAGCATTCTAGCAGAACCAATGGCTATATCACTAAGTGCTGAAAAATCAGTGAACAATTGGATCGAAAATAGAATCGTAGCGAGTACAATTTGAGACCCAGTCGGGTTCGGACTATCGAACACACTCGACACAATAGGAGCTAGTCGATCGGCAATTAAGGTCTTCTTAAAAAAACCCCATGCAATTCGTTTTATGCCGTAATTTAAATTTTCATAGTCTAAAATTTGTTCTTGTTTAAATTGAGGAAGCAATTTCTTAGCACGTTCAATCGGCCCAGCAACCAATTGTGGAAAAAATGCAAAATAGACCGAGAAATAGCCGTAATGTTTTTCTGCCTTTTGCTTTCCATAGTAGATATCTACAAGGTAACTAACTGCCTGAAAGGTATAAAAAGAAATGGCTAAAGGCAGGACAATTTCTTGATATGGTAAGGTATAATTCCAATCCATGTATTTTGCTATCGCTCGAAATGAGTCATTTACAAAATTAAAATATTTAAACCAACCGAGAAAAAACAATAATCCTGAAATACCAACTAGCATGACTTTTTTCTTTTGTTTTTTTGTCTCCTGTTTTTCGATTACAATCCCAGTAAAATAAGTGAAGGCTGTGCTAGTAAGTAGTAAAGGTATAAATTGAACACTCAGTATTGCGTAAAAAACGTAGCTTGCAATTATTAAAAGAAGCCATCTGAATCGATGGGGGATTAAATAATAAGTAAATACAATTATTGCTAAGAATAGAAGAAACTCAATTGATATAAAAGTCATCCAATCACCTAATAAAAAATTTTCAAATGCGATGCAAGAGATAACCCTATCATTGTCCAATTACTTGGAACCCTAAAATATGTAGATGAAACTCTTGAGAAACTAACAAAAAATTTACTACTTTCACATTCCTTTTTTCATTGTTTCACCTAGTATTTACATACAGTTTTCAGATCTCAGTTTTATAATCTTGTCATGTATATCATATTTTTCCTGTTCCTCATCCGGGTGACTATAAATTATCCATATTTTCGCAACTCAGAATAGAGAATTTTCCCAAAATGATTACGTGGGATTTCTTTAATTTTCATAATCTTAAAGCCTTTTAAGTTTAATTTTTCCTTGATTATTTTTTTAATTTGGACAGAATCATCTTTTAATGTGTAAATATTCATTTGGTCATCTGTCCCATCACAGATACAATCATGACCATTTTCATTTAAAAACCCTTCAACTTCATCAAGGCTAATACGGTTACCATAAAGTTTAATCATTCTTTTAATTCGACCAGTTATAAAAAAATATCCATCTTGATCAAAGTAAGCCTTATCACCTGTATACAAAATACCGCTGTTCTCATCTTTTTTTGAAAGGTCGAATAATGAATCAGCATATCCTAAAGAAACATTTGCTCCCTTGTATATCAATTCACCCAAAACGTTGGGCGTTGTTATTTTGTTGTCATTGTCATCTTGCAGATAAAGTTCTCCACCTGGAATGGCAATACCAATACTTCCGACTTTTTCAAGATTTTTTTCCCATGGTAAATAGCTCATACGCGCCGTTGCTTCTGTTTGACCATACATGGTGAAAAATTGAATTCCTTTCTGATTGCATACTTTAGCAAATTTAGACGATAGGCTAGAGCTTAATTTTCCACCTGCTTGAGTTAGTTTTTTTAAACTCGGAAGATGCAGCTCTTCAAACTTCAGCCTATCAAGCATCTCGTACACGAAAGGAACTCCTCCAAAAGTTGTTACTCGTTGCTCTCTACATAAGTCCCAAAACTCCTTTTTCATGATGGATGCATCGGTTAAAATTATTGTAGCCCCACATATGAAATGACTATTTATGATAGAGAGGCCATAGGAGTAATTCATCGGAAGTGTTGTTATAGGTCTATCGTCTGCATTGATTTCAAGGTACGATGATATTGATTCTGCGTTATTAAAAATATTTTCATAACTTAAACGAACGAATTTGGGACTCCCAGTACTACCAGAGGTTGTTAAAAGAAGAGCTAGATGTTCATGAAGATCATGTTGGTAAAATGAACGGCACCTAAATAATGTATAATTTCCAAACACAAATACACGATCCATTAACTTTGATAGGTCTTGATTTTCGCTACTTGCCCAAATATAGGTGGGCTTATAAAGGTTAATTAATTTGCTCAGCTGATCAATATGGATGGATGCATCCAAAAGTACAGGCACAATACCACCTCTAATAAAACCCACATAGCCAAATAAAGACTCTTTATTATTTGAACATAAGCTAAAAACGAGCGTTCTCTCACCTATTTCACCACAGATTGCGTCAGCAATTTCTAACATTTCTAAGTAAGAATATTTCCGTTCAGCATATACTGCGGTGCGGTTCCCAAACTCCTCCATTTTTTTAAAGCTATTCATTAATAAAGTTCACTCCTAAGCGTTCCAAAAGCTCAATACCTGACTGGTAAGAGTTGAATTCTGTAATCCATTCTGAATCTATTGAAACATCAAAAACATCCTCAATCTCAGAAATGAGTGCCATATGTCCAATTGAATCCCATTCCCTCGTTTTCCCAAGAGCTAAATCTTCACTTACATCATCTTCTTTCAAGTCCAGTACATTGATAAATGCATTTTTATATTTCTCTATATTTTTCATCCATTTACACCCTTTCAATAATTTACTGTCATATGCATTTGTATGAAAATCTTGTTAGCTAAAACAGTTTCTATATCTAACAAACTTTCTAGTTTTCAACACCAACATTGTTAACATTACACCAGATATTTTACGGCTATTTATCATTTTTTATCTAGTATAATCATACTTGAGCTTGATTCTTAGGTTATTAAAAAGCATACTAGCTCGATAAGAAACATCCATCTAGAAGGAACCTCTTGTTAAAATCCTCCAATTGATAATAATAATCATTTTCATGATACTTAAATGATTCTAGCATATCACTTTTCAAAAGGTCAATAACTCATGCAGCCTTTTTTAGATGGTCGTTACCTCTTCTAATTTTCATGGAGATTTCCACTTTTAACTAGCAATACTTAAGGAATGTCATGAAATTGTTGAGCGCTCTGAAGATGTTAAGAAGAAAAATTGAATGGCAGGAAAAACAACATCCTAGTTTGGATTGCATTCTATGTTTGCTGGTTTCCTTATTTGTCTAATAGAGGTGGGCAAGCAAAATGGAACATATAATAAAATGTTTAAATGTAAAAGAGTATCTAAGTTACTCTAGAAAAGAAATTATTTAAAAAATAATGGCTCCAAAGAATATTTCCCATGGTTAGTTGAGTAGAGTAATGATTTATAGGGAAAGCCTTTATGCCTATTGGGACGGAAAACATAGGAACAGTCTTAGGAGTAAGAACTTGTCTTCAATTCTAGGTAGAGACCATTAAGAAAAAACCTTTCTCCATTTTCATAAACGTACTCAAACGTTTCATGCTCCATCCCACTCCTTCTTTTGATGACTTATTCTCTCTTCCAAGTTTCTGCAAAAATAATCTCCGCGAATCGCCAAATAAAAAAGCACACGAATGTGCTTTTTTTATCTATCTAAATACTCGTAGGATGACGTTTTCCGACGTCATTTTATTTTTATCAATACACCAAAATCTATACATCCCTAAATCCTTTCAGTTATTTTTTTTACATAGATAAAGTCACTTTGTATAAAGTTAGTTTTGGTAAATAAGAGATACTACATCTGATATTTGCATTTCTCTCTTAATCCCTCCCTTTTGGTAAGTTTGGATCAAAAAGGAAGGTATATGTAAATTTTCCGTCATCAATGTAAATGTATTGTAAAGTACTTACCGTTAAAAAAATACTAGAAAATTGTTTATTTTTTCTTTTAAACCCATTATATTTCACCAGGCATCACGCTGTTAGTTACATCTACCTATAAAATTAACAATGTAAACGCACCACATTCTCATACTTTTATATTTAATAAGACTAATTAACCCGTTTTATTCATTTACAATACAATTACATCTCCTTAAAGTCCACTTAAAACTACTTACCTATAATCGCATTTGTTGGTCAAAAACAAGGAGGAGAAAATCAAATGTTAAATAAGAGATTTAAAAAGAAATTATTCCCATTAGCTGTTATGTCTACCGTTGTGCTTGGAAGTTTAGGTGGGACGTTTTCTTCTGCTGAAGCAAAAACAGTAAAGTCAAATAATGCAGAAATTAAAAATGTTATCTTTTTAATTGGAGACGGAATGGGAGTTTCATATACTTCAGCTTACCGTTATTTAAAAGATAGTACTGATAGTAAATTTGTTGATCGTACAGAGCTTGACAAATATTTAGTGGGCCAACAAATGACATATCCAGAGGATCCTGAACAAAATGTAACTGATTCTGCATCAGCTGCAACAGCAATGTCAGCTGGTATTAAAACTTATAATAATGCAATTGCAGTTGACAATGATGGTTCTGAAGTAAAGACTGTGTTAGAGGCTGCAAAAGAACAAGGGAAATCAACAGGGTTAGTTGCAACATCTGAAATCACTCATGCTACACCTGCATCTTTTGGATCTCATGATGAAAGCCGTAAAAATATGAATGCCATCGCAGACGATTATTTTGATGAGTTAGTAAATGGTGAACACAAAGTAGACGTTCTTCTAGGAGGAGGAACAGATCTATTTGATCGTGAAGATCGTAACCTTGTTGAAGAATTCCAAAATGCTGGATTTAGCTATGTAACAAATAAAGAAGAATTACAAAATGATAATAGTGGACAAGTACTTGGTTTATTTTCTGATCGTGGAATGCCAAAAATGCTTGACCGCGATGAGAGTATACCTTCATTAGAAGATATGACAACTTCTGCAATTGAGCGTTTAAACCAAGACGAAGATGGTTTCTTCTTAATGGTTGAAGGAAGTCAAATTGACTGGGCAGGACATGATAATGACATCGTTGGTGCAATGAGTGAAATGGAAGACTTTGAAAAAGCATTTGCTGCAGCGATTGAGTTTGCGAAAAAGGACAAACACACATTAGTTGTTGCTACTGCTGACCACTCTACTGGTGGATATTCAATTGGTGCTAATGGTATTTATAACTGGTTTGGTGAGCCAATCAAAGCTGCAAAACGCACACCTGACTTTATGGCAGAAGCAATTGTAAATGGCGCTGATGTGGAAGAAACGTTAACAAATTATATTGACCTTGAATTAACTTCTGATGAAGTACAATCTGTTAAAGACGCTGCTGCGACGGGTAAAGCAGTAAGTATTGATAATGCAATTGAAAATATCTTTAACACCCGTTCTAATACAGGCTGGACAACAGGTGGACACACTGGTGAAGACGTACCTGTTTATGCATTTGGACCTTCATCCGACCGCTTTGTAGGACAAATTGAAAACACAGATCATGCAAAAATTATTTTTGATATTTTAGAAAAAGGGAAAAATAAAACGATTATTAACGATAAATAATTCATGAAAATAAATTGAAGGGTTTGACGATTTAAATGTCATCCCTTCTTTTTTAAGGGATGGAGGGGTCTTCTTGAGAAAAACAATTGCTCTTACATTATTTTTATCTTTATTTATAGTCGGTTGTTCTAACGATGCTACTAAACCTGCAAAAACAGGAGATATTCCTACTGATTATTTAAATGATTATAATTCAAATCCCCAAGTAACTGATGATCGTTCGTTATTAGAATTAGATCAAACTGTTTCTGATGAAAAGGGTGAAGCAAGCTTAAAAGCAATTAATTACATCAATTCAACGAATGAGATTGGTCCAGTTCAGCTTCGAATAAAAGATATGAAGCTCATTCATTTAAAACCAGACTATAGCTTAATCGATTATTTTCATGTCTTAACACATGAAGAGGAATTTGATTTTGTTAAAGTGTTTGTTGAAATTGAAAATACAACGTCAGAAAAGGTTAGTTTCGCACCTATTGCTTTGTTAGAGACAAGCTCTGGTGAAAAATTTGATTGGGAAAAAGATGTTTACCTAGAAGACTTGAATGGTGAACTAGAAGGTAAAGCTAGCAAAAAAGGGAATCTAGGCTTTATCGTCGAAAATTCTGATAATCTTGAGTGGATTGAAATCACTACAAGTGACGTTTTTGACCAAGAAGGAAAGAAAATACATCATTCACAAAAAATAAAGATTGAGTTTTAATAATAAACCTAGAAAGCCTGTAGTAAGCTTGTAAAGATATTTTTACTACAGGCTTTCTTGGGCTATCTACTAATCTGTTTGTTATTGTAATATTCAACAACCTTTTATGTAGATATTAGATTAAATTATTATATTAAAGAGATAAACTCTTGATAAGCGCTTTAAATTGTAAAGTATACTTCTTCACTATTTCCTTGAATTGTTTCATTATAATTCTTTTCAATAACCTCTTTTTTAATTTATAATCACATTTAAGTGGAGGTTATTAACATAATGGAAAGACAATATATATTAAATAAAATAAAAAGCTCTGCAAAAAAATTAAAACATATTTATTTGTGATTTATTTATCAAATAAAGATCAAAGAGTCTCTTGGCTTACAAAAGTAGTCGCTATTTGTGTAGTGGCTTATGCTTTTAGTCCAATCGATTAAATACCCGATTTTATACCTGTTCTCGGCTATCTTGATGACTTGATCCTTGTCCCACTCGGAATCTCATTGGCGTTAAAATTAATTCCATCAATAGTTATCGATGAAAATCGAGCCAAAGCAGAAGAAATCAGGAAAAAAGGAAAGTCGAAAAATTGGTTTGTTGGATTTCTATTTATTTTTATTTGAATTATCTTTGCAATATGGATCGGTAAATCGATATTTAGATTTTTTCTGTAACTACCTATGCATGTTCACAATCTTAATCTTTTCTTAAATAAGCACCTTACATATTCCAGAAAGTCTCTTTTTGTCAATATATATATTCAATTTAATATATTTTTTCTTTAAAATGAACTTATTTAATATCTAGCTTTTACAACAATCAGTACATTATCTACAGTAAGTTGTTAAAAAATGAGGTTCTACCGAACCTCATTCATTGAATACATGACTTTAAAGTTAGACTATCATCTTACTTGATTTCTTTATAAATTGTTGCCCATACAACTTTAAGTTGTTCTTTCAATTTCCTGTTTTCTTCCTCCAAATTCTTATTTCTCTTCCGAAGTGATGCAATTATGACATCTTTTGATTTTTCTGTCATATCCCGTTTAACTTTCATGGGTGATTCTAATCCTTCTTCTTGCTTCCTTAAAGTTTCAATACGAGATCTAATTTCAATGTACTTATAAAGAAATGATTTAGAAACTCCAGATTCTTCTGCTACAGAGTTGAAGTTAATCTTTTTCTGTTGTTTTATCATTTTTTTAAGTGTTTTTTCTACCTTTTGAAATGTTATATTCTTTTTATCTTCTATGCTTCTTAATAGGGGACCAGTATTAGGATTCTTATTAGCCACTTTGTTTTACACACCTTTATATTAATTTCTGGATTCTCTTCTTAATTTTTGCTGTCCATATATTCCACCGTTTTTAATGATTCCGTCTCTAATTTCTTTATACTTTTTTAGTTTAGGTTGAATTATCTCGATTGAACGAATTCTTCCAGATTTCTGATATATCTGTATATCAGATTCCATTTTAGTAATTTGTTCGTTGTAGAAATTCAAAAATGTTTGGTCTACATGAAAACTTCGGCAGTTATTTTTAATGCATGGTGGTTCTAAAGTTTGTTCTAAAAAATCACAATTGTTCTTAGGGCTTTTAATACAAAAACCATGATCTAATCGAATAGAATCTAAGTTGTGACGTATCCATTCCAACTCTAATCCGTTTTCGTCTGCTTGTTGCTCTATACTAGTGGCGATTATTTTACCGCCTTGATTTAATCTTATAGCTCCACTGCTTGTGGCTTTTTCCCATTCTTTTCGAAGAGTTTTATCATGAATCTTGGCATATACCAATGTCATTTCAGGGCTCGCATGAGCCATAAGTTTTTGTACATGCAAAATGGTCATACCGTTATTGATAAGATTGACTCCATAACGGTGTCTAAACGCATGTGCTTTAAATCGATAGGTATCTCTCTTTTCGTCGATTATTTTATTTTCCATAGCTAGTTTGTTTAAATTGTTTACTACATTGTCCCTTGAAATAGGCTGACCTTTTCTCGGCCCATAATAGGTAGGAAACAAATAATTAAAGGGGTTTGTTTCAATGGTTGTTTTTTCTCTAGTCAATTTTTGTTGAGAAATCACAACCATTGCTATTTCTTCCGAAATTGGCACTCTATGGTCTTTATTTTTAACTTTACGTTGGTCTCCAATAATCCACCAACCATCTTCTCTTTGAATCAAACAATCTATTTTCAAAGTACACACATCTGAAATTCTAAATCCTGTTGCCTCTAATAAAATCACAATCGGGATAATTTCTTTTGGTAGTTTTCCTATATGGTTCAGGATTTGATTCCAAACGAAATCAGATATATATTTTATTTCATTAGAAGCTTTAGGTGGTAGTTTAGGTTTGTCTTCAGGAACGATTAAATTTCCTGCAGATTTAATTGGGGCTTCAGCCCATTCATATCTTTGAATATATAAAATAAACAATTCTATTACAGATAATGACCGATGAACGTGGTTATCCGAAGGGGCTTGTCCTTTATGAACACTATTCCCTCCCATAGGAGAAGTTCTTAAATAATATATAAATCCTTCTATATCACTTCTACTTAAAGAGGTTAAGCCTTTCCAATCTGGGTACTTGCAGTAAATATATTTAAAGAACTCTTGAAGTTTTGCTATGTTTTGTATGGCAGTACCCCAGCTTAAACTTTCTTGCATTAGGACACGTTTTTCGAAATATCTTTTTACCAAAGCTCGATAAGGGCTTGGTATAAAAGTGAAATTTAAGGTATAACCACATTTACTATTGTTGTAGTCAATACCTAGTTTTCTAACATCCCAAATATCTTTTTCTGTTTCGATACGTTCGTCATACCATTCAAAGTAAAAAGAACTAATCCGATTATATAATTGGAGGTATCCTTTAATAGTTAAATTGCTTATACCAAGTTCTAAAAGATAAGTCTTATAGTGAATTGAAAACTTCTCATGAGGAATTTCTATAAAAGAAAAAATATTTGGATAAAACCTTAAAATAAAAGTTTGTAATTTATTGATTGCACTAGCACTGCTCCATATTGTTGTCATTTTTAAAATCGAATCAGTCAACTGTCTAAAGAAATAATATTTCAATTCATGGTTTATTCCTGAACTTAAAGTCTCGTCGAATTTAAGCCTTTGTTTTCCTAAATTAGTGTCTTTAGTGTAGAAAGGGCAATCGATGGCATTCCATAGATCATTTTTCCAATATCCATTTAGTTCTTGTACTAGTTGCTCATATCGTGGAGATTTGGTCGAATTAGTAAATTTATATAATTTCATTTTAATTGATCACCCTTCATATTATCCTGTGCTTTCTGCCACTCTTTCCGAATTGTTTCATCCGAAGAATGCATATAAGTTTGTATTGTAGTTTGAACTTGTGCGTGACCTAACAACTTCTGAATAATCGAAGCTTCTACTCCTTTTTCATGAAGTTCAGTTGCATAGGTGTGTCTTAACATATGTGGAGTAACATCAATCTCAGTTTTCTTCCTTATACGCTCAATCACATCGAAAGCTGCTCGATAATTTAACGGTTTACCCTTATTAGGTCCTGATAAATTGATAAAAACAAAATTTGTATCTACATCGTGAAGATCAATAAGATAATCTTGAAATACATTCATAGTATCGGCAGATACATACACCTTTCGTCCTTCACCATTTACAGTTTTTGATTTCCGAACCTGAATGGTAGTGGAACCAATATCAAAATCCTCAATCCATAAAGATAAGGCTTCTCCAATTCTAAGACCACCCTCATATAAAATCCTAATCAATAAAGCATCGCGAATGTTACTACACGCATCGTGAACAGTTTGCACCTGAGTTTTTGTGAGTGTTAAAATTCCCCTTCGAGGTTCTTTTATTTTCAATATGCTTTTTTCAAATGGTTTACCCTTTGATATATGATGTAAAAAGGGTTTGAATGATCGGTACTGACCAGTAACTTGCTTCTTTGTTTTTTCGGATAGGTCCTTTTCATAATCCTCAATCCTAATCAAATAATCATAGAAACCTTGGACACATGTTAATATAGTATTCACTGTTCGTTCTGATCTCTTTGCTTGAGTTTTCTCAAGATGAACTACTTTAGTAGATTGATAAGGACTTCTTAGCCAAGATATAAACTCCGATAATAAATTTAAGTCAACCTCTTGGTATCCTATTTCTTTTTCGCTTAAAAATTGAAAGTATAACTTCAAATGACGACAATATGCTTTTAACGTATTTTCCGCTTTACCTATGTTGTCTAGATACTTAAGGTATTTGACAACAGGAACCACAGGTTTGTTATTTTCATCAATGAGTACATATCGTTTTTTATTATCAATTTGAAACTCTTGAACTTTCATAAACATCACCTCCAGATTAGATAGTGATACATTTATGAAACTCTTTCTATAAAAACTATGAATACTATATTTTCCCACTGTAGATAAGTTGATTTTAAAGAAACAAAAAAGAAGCAATACTTAACTTTAAATACGTTAAATACTACTTCTTTATATACTGTAGATAATGGCCAGATTGCGGAATAAAAAAATCCTGCATATCAATACATGAATTACAATCAAACTTTGTTTTAAATTATCGAACTTTTTTACAAATTATCAGACTTTATTTTAAATCAACAGATGAATTTTTCGGGTTAGAAGGTCCAACTAAAGCTTATATGACCGATTTCAAGAATGGAATTATTATACAACTGATAGAAAATATTAGAAGTGTTATAAAGTAATAATAAGAAGAACCCCTCAAAATTGCATGAGGGGTTCTATATTCCGGCGTAATTAGAAAACAAAACCCAGTTGATTTTCAGTTGGTGCCTTTAATGTTTTCTTTTTCTTATACTTTGTGATATCTACTAATGCAATTATTCCATCATCCTCAAGATCCACACTGGAACCACTCGATTCAGTGATGTTAAATAATGAATCTTCTTCAGTACTATCGGTTACTATATTAGATTCAGATTGATCAATAGGCACAACTTTTGAAACACCGCAGAGTTTTAATGTCTGTTCTGCCAGTTCTTTCATTCTATCAGCTAAGATATGTTCAAAATTCGCTTCTTCAATCATTTCAACATCTTGATATTCAATTGCAGCAAGTTCTTCCCACGCATTGGCAAGATCGGCTTCTGCAAAACATTCAGCAAGATCAGTTGCTAATGATGACTGCTCATCATAACTATATTTAGCAAGTTCCCCTCTATCTAATCTACCTTCTGTCATTAAAGCATGACCTCTAGCACTCATTACCTTCTTAAATTGACTCATCTCTTGTGTACCATTCAGAATAGGAATTAGAACCCTACACTCACGGTGCTGACCAATTCTGTGTGCTCTTTTTGCAGACTGACGGACAACGTTTACTTCATAACTTAATTGATTAAAAATAAGTGTCGGCCAAGCAAGTAGTCGGGTAGGTCAGAGATGTTACCATCTCCTTCCCCCCTAAGAACCGGACTTGTACCTCTCAGCACATCCGGCTCAAGCCCTCTTTCATCCAGACAATTAATATACGAATTTCTTAAAAGCGTTCTTCATATGATTCACCGCTTGTTTGCTATTAACATCTACATTATTTCTTTTCAAGAAAGATTGAACCTTTGGTAATTGCTTACCGTTACCGTATCTCTCCAATAATGCATGATGTTGTTTATGACAGGACTTATGAAGTAATTCAAGGTTCTCATAAGTGTCACGACCACCAATAATTTTCGGTACTATATGATTTGCTTCTAATGGCTCGTCCCCAACAAGTGATTCTCGGCAAACTCTACATTTGTATTTAGACTTTTTAGCAAGTTTTTGTTTTGCTAGAGTGTTTTCTTTGTCAAACTCTTTTCTATCTCGCTGTTCGAAATATTCTTTAAGTGAAGCGTCAAATGGACTGTTGTACTGCTTGATTTTAATGTGTCTTTCGATTTTTACCCAACTCATTCTAATAATCTGAATAGTGGTATCATGCGGACACGTAAGAATCCATTTGTCTTTACTTACACCCGTATGGTCAGGTTTGAAGTATTCCTTAATAATCCATTTATTCGATTTATTTTTTTATGTCTGTGTCGTAAATAGATTAATGTTCTTTTAAAGATATAATTATCTATATCTCGGAAAAGCTTTTTGGTAACAGTAGGTGACCAATAATTCGCAATTCCTCTAATGACACTATTCAATCTTTCAATTAGGACCGAGGTTTCTTTACCTTTACCCCATTCGAATATTTCTTTAATCCTTTGTTTCGCACGTTTAACACTATCTTTGGAAGGTTTAATGAATAACCGCATTCCATCTTTGGTAGGGTATTGTCTAAAGTGAAATCCTAGGAAGTCGAACCCTTTACTAACATGAACAACTCTTGTTTTATCTTTTGCAAGATTTAAACCACGCTTGTTTAGGTAAGGTTGCAATTTCTCATACATTCCTAGTGCTTCTTCTTCCGTAGGACAGACAATAACGAAATCATCAGCATATTTAACAACACCAACGGAATTCTGATATAAAGTATCTCCTTGTCGTGTCGTATGGATATACCTAACACCAATTTCTTTTTCCATACCATGTAGTGCAATATTTGCCAACAATGGCGAGATGATACCACCTTGGGGTGTTCCTTTCGTTGTTTCGTTGAATACATCATTATCTATATATCCACTTTCGAGCCAATCTTGAATCACCGATTTATTAGGAAAGTTTTTAATGCATTCCATAATATAATCATGATTTAAATTGTCGAAACATCCTTCGAAATCACCTTCGAAAATCCATTCCTTAGCACTACCTTTACTTAATTTATTAAATAAATCACTCATTGCGTCATGAGTACTGCGCTTAGGTCTGAATCCATAAGAAGTCATTTCAAATTTTGATTCCCACTGTGGCTCTAGTGTATTTTTGAAGACATTTTGATATACCCTATCAACAATAACTGGAATACCTAGTGGACGAAGTTTGCCATTTTTCTTAGGAATATAGGTTCTTCTAGCTGGTTTGACTTTGATATTTCTAACACTGTATTTACTTAGTTTGTTGAATAAAGCAATTCTTTCTTGAGGCGTGTTGGAAATGTATCCATCTATACCTGCTGTTTTCTTACCTTTATTCTCTTGAGTTACTCGTCTAATACTTAAAATTAGATTAGCCTTACTTCTTAAAAGTAATCTTTGAAGTTTTTTTACTTTTCTTGTTTGTTTTAATTGTTCTGCACGATAGATTCGTTGTTGAAGTTTCCTAACATAGCGTTGAATTTTCACCCAATTTATTGAGTGCCAATTCTCCACTAGTGGGGAAACAGCCGACTTAACATTCCTGTTAGTATTCATAACATATCTCCCTCTCTATAGGATTATTCTTTTCGCTTTCTTTCGTGTTGAAGACCATGTGGAAGTCAGCAGCCTTTCAGCTAGGGTATTGCCCTATCCAGCGACTTATACAAATGAGTTTTCGTCTGAACTTTCGGTCTACTGGCATTCGCTTTTTCCACAATCCTTTACCCTCTGTGTAGTTGTGAATCTCTCACGATCATCCTACCTCAAATGAGAGGAACACTTAGGGCTTACCAAGTTTCACTAACGATAGATGCGATTGAGTTAGGCATCCTTCTTTTCTCCGACGGATCTGTGGGTCATCGCACAGCCCCTAGACCGCAGGGCTTTTCCTATCCGCTTCTACAGACTTGTTCAACCACAGTACGTCTGCTGTCGGTAACGGAGTCTACAAAGGTTCAGCTTCGCTTATACCTTCTCAATCTTTTCCTAGCTCTATTGGATTTCTGTGTAAAATCCTCCATTAAGCACTTAACCCTCATGCAACCGAACAATTCGATTACTCGAAAAGCAGTTTCGGGCGGGAACACCATTGATGACTAAGGTGGCTTCATAATGAAGCACTATCCATTAGCGACTTCTTGTCGCACAATCTAAACCAACTTCAACCAACTTCATATTGGTTATAATGACTTTTACTCCCTCATCCTCAAACTTTTGAAGGACTTCAGAACGCTTCTCGGTATTGGATTCATTTAAAATTCTACTCGGAATACCATTTTCCTTAAGGATGTCATGAACTCTCTCATTTAGCTGGTATTCGCCTGTATAGTTGTTATAGATAACAACTCCTCTACCTTCAGATAATTCCTTCTTCACATTATCTATCAACCATTCTTCCTTTGCTGTATAACCAGTAAGTTGTGGAGCTGATACAATTGTTTCTTGCCCATCAACACTAACAAATGTATAAAATGCCCCTAAATCGGGTCTAGC
Source organism: Metabacillus sp. B2-18 (assembly GCF_021117275.1). Classification (NCBI taxonomy): domain Bacteria; kingdom Bacillati; phylum Bacillota; class Bacilli; order Caryophanales; family Bacillaceae; genus Metabacillus; species Metabacillus sp. B2-18. The sequence goes on along the minus strand of NZ_CP088246.1, from coordinate 239,572 downwards.
AGCGTAATTTAAGGTTGCAGGGTTAAACTTTGACCATGCACCTTTAGCACCTGCTCGTGCCCTTTTAGCACACTCATCATACATTACCTCATGAAACTGTCTATATGCCGCTTCATGTTCTGGTTTCGGAGTAATAAAGATTGGTTTCTCCTTTAGTTCCACCAGTGGTAACCCTAAGTCTTCCAAATCAAGAAAAGCAGTTTTATGCAATAAAAATTCAGCTGTCATATGTGGTGCAATACCTGGCTCTTCTGTCGGTTGCATCGGCTTTCTACGCTGTCTTGTGACCCATCCTTGATGATTCACTTCATCCTGTAAATAAACGATTTGCTTTAACTTTCCATATCGTTCCGCCCATGTCAAATCCCCTGTAGAATCATTCATCCCTTTATCTAATAAGGATTTTGGATTGGTTCTCCAAAGAATTTCTTTGATCGATGTAGATTTTCCATTTACAAGGGTACCTGTAAGCATGAGAGTCTTTTTTGCTGATTTAACCATTTGAGCAAAAGCATCTCCCCTACCACTACCGCTTGCTTTACATTGATGGACCTCATCCACAATGTATAAATCAAAGTATTTTTTCATGCGCTTAAAGATTTTAGAAATGTTAGCTACAGGACGCTTATTCGTTTCTCCACGACTTTTGACTGCGGGGCGATACAGTTTTGTTCCACAAGGTGAAGCACCATCTGGTAGGTAACCTTGTACACCTTCTTGATATGAGCATTTAAAGAATTGTTTAGACCTTCTCCATTTCACTTTCCATGAATTTAGTAGTCCATTCGGTAGTAATGCTTTTTCTTCTCTTGCATCTATTAACTGCTCTATTGTAGGTGCAGATCCGAAAGCTACATCAGACCAATCTAAAGGAAACCATTCTCCTTCTTCTTTTTTATATAATTGGCGTCCACAATCTGGGCAATGCCATCCATAAGAATCAGAAGTATTCTTCACACGTTTCCATATGCCTGCAAAGTATGGTTCACTGTCTCTTTTGGCTTTATCAATACCCACAATGGTAAATTCAAGATCACCTACTGTTGGGCGGTAGCCATTACGAACACGCTCCAAAAGCCTCAATGCATCCTCTGATGACCGGACAATTGATGTTTTCGCATGTGGGACAGTTTTACCAATCTCTTTCTTCTCCCATTTACTAAGTGTTATACCAGGAGCAGAAAGCAAAACAGCAGTCCCTCTTTTAGAGCCTCTTCTTTTCTTCCGTTCGTTTAAGACGTGAGCGACACCTATAGCTTGTATACTCTTTCCGGTCCCCATGTTCGCAGATGTTATAACCGAATTCTCAACATCTAATCCGTTTATTAATCCCTGAATAACATGTGTTTGAGCAGGAAAAGGAACTCTACTCATAGTTGCTATTGCAGGATCTACCTTATCTTTCATGGTATGCAATGGTCTCATAACACTTAATTTTTTATTCATTGCACTAGCGTTATTAACCATATATTCTTTTAACGACCAAGAAGGATCAAATTTACCTTCGATCTCCGATTCAGGAATGGTAAGTAAGCGATTCTTTAGTGCCATTTCTACTACCTCTAAAACATCACTTTCGCTGCCGTTTATCTTCAGGGCCCTTAAATTTGGATTTAAATGTTGAAAGGCTGGATTCTGAATGACTTCCAAGTCCTCGATCATAAATCCAAAAAGACCGGCATAATGGTCACTCCACTCCGGTGGTAACCCAAAGCGTGAAATCATATGTTGAGCAACATCTTCTTTGATGTTTCCATGAAGCGATAAGATATACCCCCTCGTGTTCTTATCACTATCAATAACACCAGATAAACCATCTAAAGTAGTCAATGAGTTATAAATAAAGGCATGAGCCACATCACCAATACCTACTTTACGTTCAATCCTCCTAAAAGGATCGTGACCTCTTGTAAGCTCCTTTCCTTCTACAACCACTGTTCTACCTTCAATAATACCTGCTGTTATAGCAGTAACCGCTTCTGGAATTCCTATATAAGAGGCAGCTAACACATGATCTTCCTCTTTCACAATAAATTGTAATTTTGCTTCAAAATGACGATCAGTACTCTGTAAATAAATATTCATACGTATTTTGCCATGACTTTTATTAGGTAGGGATATACCCCTGACCTAAAAAACAAAGTCAGAGGACAATCCCTCCTTTTATAATTTCATTTTTCATTCAAAAAAACATGGTAAATCAAACGATAACTGTTTGTCTGATCCTTCTGCCTTCTTTATAAAGTCTACTAACGATAGCGGATTTTTCTTTTCCCATTTAAGCGTGTGTCCCATTTCCTTTTCCATACGAATTAATTCGTTAAAATCGTCAGGGTAAAGTTCTGAGACCTTCTTCATCTCATTCGGTGAAAGAAAAATACAAAACTTACAGCTGCATCGTGAAACATATTGATAACAAGGGTGTGGCTTAATTCCAGCAAGCTCATTTAGTTTCATCACCTGATCCTTCATTAAATGATGGATAGGACGAAGCCAATCAACGCATCGCCCTTTTGTTGGTGCGTTTGCTGTCTTGTAAACTTGGAAATTGGGTTTATTAGCACGTCTTGGACTTTCTTGCGCCCTTTCACCGCTAACACACAAATAATTTCCAGCACCTAAGCTCCTTACCCATTTACTGTAGGTATCGCGTTTTTGGTAAGATGTGCAATACTGAGTTGCCCCTGAAGGCCATTTTCCCCTATCAGTTATTCTCTCTTTTAAACTTTTATCGGGGTTAAGAATAACCATTGGCAATCCTAAAATTTCTTGGCAATACTCTAGATATTCATCAGTTTCCTTCCAATCAAAAAATGCTTCTTGCTTACCATCCACCCTAAAATGAACCATCTCTATTTGTTCTTTCGGTACACCGTAACCATATAAAAGTAGTAAAACACAGGCTATACTGTCTCTACCTCCACTAAAATTACAATGAATTCGATAATCCCCAAACGATTTCATTTCATTAGGCAGCGGCACAATTAGGCTTTTAGCATACTCAGTTAATTTATTAATGTTCATAAAATTAGCTACTATTCTTTACGAACAGTAGCTTGCCTCCTCTCATTATAAAAATGAAAATAGTAATCTCTTAATATAGAGTAAAAACTTCCTCTAAAGATAAGTTCCTTCTTGAACTTTTCTCGACTAAGTAAAAACCATTTGAATAATAATGATCTACCTGCTCCTTACGTAAAGAAGGTGGTGTATACCTCATCATGAAATCAGCTTCCATATCAGTTGCAGAATCAAACCAATCAAAGTATTCAGACCAATTAATATGAGCATACCTACTTTGTATAGGGCTTCTTTCTCCAACGAAGATAGTAAAAGTCCATTCCTGCTTGTCTCTTTGTATGTCTGCTCCAAGAATCTCCCAAAAGATAGCATCCTGACTGGTAGTGAATCCATGAATAGAATGTATACTTTCCATCTTGCAAAGGCTTTTCACCATTAAAGATTGTCCGTAAATTCCTTTAAAAGATTGAAGATCATAAATGACTAGGCTACGACTTGAAATATCAACATTACCTACACCTAATATCTCATCTTCTAACAAAAACACTCCAAAGAGTCCTGGTAGCGGATCAAACTTCACATATGATAAAGATAGATAGTATGGGATATCTTTCGAAAACCTAATCTGCAGATATCCTTTTCCTCCGCATTCTTCACATAAAGCTAAGGCGTTCTGATCATGACAGTAACCACAATCTATATTTGATATTAATCTCACAATTAGTTCCTCCTATTGAATCTCATGTATACCATCATTGGTAAATACACGAACGACACTTTTGTAATGTTTGATATATACTTCCTGTTTCGCTAATCCTTCTTCATCGAGTACTTCTTGTTTTTCATTGACCTGCTTTGTTACACCTACAATAATGTGATTTCCGAAGTTTCCTCCTATTGCTCCACTAGCAACGGCTATACCTGCGTGAGTCACCTTTAAAGGAAGAAGCGGATTTTTCATCGTACTGTTCTTCGCTTTTGGTGTAACTCTTTTCTCAAATTCTTGATAGGCGAGTGATTGAGCAAGATCTTCAGCAAGTTCTTCATTACGTAATTTACCAGCTCTAAAGCATTGAATGTCTGTGCTACTAGGCACTATAAACATTTCTTCAATCTCTTCAATGGTTGGTAACACTTCAGGACCTTGCTCCGCTATTTCTTTAAGGTATGCTTTCGTTTGTTTTCTAGCTTCACTGGAATGAGACTTTCCAAACTTTCCAAAAACAACAACTTGCTTAAATACCGGATACGCTTCGTCAGTGAAACGATAAACTTTTATATCCTTGAACCTCCCAGCTAGAAGAGAAGAACATGCTCCTAACACATATTGAGGTACACAGAACATTAGTAACCCATTATCAACGAGTACGTTTTTTGTTTTGCTGGTCAGCGTCCTGAGAAAGCGTAATTCAGTTCTCTCATGAAAATAGTGATAGGTAAGAGCACTCTTCGACTTTACTCGTTAAGATGCTCTTTTCCCCCACTTCACACGGTACGTGAGACTTTCACCTCATACCGCGTTCCATCTTTATCTAGTAATTCAAAGCACCTAACTTTTCTCTAAATACTTTAATCTTCTTCCACACTTTTGTATTGAGTAGAGAGTAATCCTTTTTATCGTGAATCATGGCGTGACACTTTTCGTGAACTGTAGCTAGTTCAGATACTTTGTTTACTTCATCGATAGGTAAATTAGGTCTTATATGATGAATAGTAACATCGTATGTACTAACTAGCCCTCCGCAAATTCTGCATTTTCCTTTGTCTCTATTGAATGCGTATGCTCTGTTAAGGAAATATTCAAAGTTATATCTGTTACCAGGTCTATTAAAGGCAAGCACGGCTGATAGATGGGTGGATAGTAGTTCATCTGCTCTAGCGAGAACAGGCTTTTTATTTGTCCTCTTTCTATACAGCTCTCTACCCTCGATAGAGTAAGGTGTTTCTTTTTGATTTTTGAGAGGTGGCATTTCCCATTTTGAAAATGCTAGAGAAGTAAGACCAATTTTCATATTGTCTGCTTTAATTACAAGAATTTTGGTCTTGTAACGGCTATGTACAGACCGTAAATTGTCCACTTCATTAGCGGGTAGCAACTCCCAAAACTTGTGAGCATTTTTACCTCTTGTCCTCCTTCTCTGCAATGATTTCAGAGCTTTGTTATGGAGACTATGTTGGTAGTTTTGCAATTCAACATTTACAGTGTTAGCAGGAGTGTAATACTCTATTAAGCCTCTAATCTTTGAGTTGATAAGATTAAAGTGATGTGCCAGATTCGTTTTAGAAAATCTGAGTTTATGAGCTTCTTTTTTAATCTCGTTGATTTTCTTCCGAAGCCTTTCTTTATTAGGACTCACTCTTGATATATAACCATTCTTTGATTTGCCTCTGATAATTTTGAATTCAAACCCAACGAATTTAATTGCTTTCCTACGAATATTGGTGATGACAGTTTTCTTATCCGACAATGTAAGCTTTAATCTATCTTTAAGGAATTTGGAGACTCTCCATTTCCACACCTCAGCGTTTCGTTTGGAATTAGTAATCAAAACCCAATCATCAGCATATCGGACTAGGTAAACTTCTTTAAAGTTGCCTCTAGTTCGTAATGCTTTAAAACGATTTTGGTTACTCGAATATTTGTGTTTGGTCTGCTTATTTTCCCACTCTCTAGTTATCCATTTATCCATAGCATCTAGGTAAACATTACCTAGGAGTGGAGAAATCACCGACCCTTGAGGTGTTCCTATTTCACTGGTTTGGAGTTCATTAAGTATGCCAGCTTTAAGCATACTTTTTATTATCATTAATACTCTTCTGTCACGTATCCCCATACCCCATAATCGTTTAATAAGTATGGTATGGTTTACGTTATCGAAAAATTTGCTAATATCCCCTTCTACAAACCAGTGGAATCCCGTTTTGTACACGATATCCTTAATCCTCTCCATTGCCATATGGGTATCTCGCATAGGGCGGAACCCGTATGAATGTCTGAAAAACTGAGCCTCGATAATTGGTTCAATTACGCTTTTGATACATTCCTGAATAATTCTGTCTATCATTGTAGGTATACCTAGTGGTCTCACCTCATTAGAACCACCTTTAGGTATATGCACCCTTCTGATCTTATGAGGTTTATAGTTTGTAAGTTTATCTTTTACCAACTTGATAACCTCTTCATAAGGGAGCTGGATTAAATCGTTTATATTTTTACCATCCACCCCAGGTGTTTTACTTCCTTTGTTTCTTTTTATTCTGTGGATGGCGGATAGTATAACCGCTTCGGATGATATTATTTCTAATAATCCTTTAAAGCTAACTGGTTCATTTTTATCAAGACAATCCTTTGTAATTTGGTACATTTTATCTTGTAGAGTGCGAAATTCTAATTCTGTATTTGGATAGTTAAGTTTTTGTACCATCGGCTTCACCCCTTTTTTTCAGAGATTAACCGTTTAATGGTTTAGTCAGTTACGCACAACGGCTTCCATAACTGTTAGGGTTTGAACTAAATAGATATAGACTATGCCCCTTCACTCCACATCTATTACAGATGTTTCATCATTACTACAGGCTGCTGCCACTCGATTTAGATGGTCATTTCCTACCATCGAGGAACATTGGAATATGCCTTCCTTTACATTTCCTATCGAGCCTCCGCTGTTCCTTATACCTTAGCTTTAATGTGGTCACCTTAGCTTCCTTCTTTACCCCGTCAGTCGTCATTTTGTCCATTGTTGGGGGACTTATGACAAATAACCTTTAGAGGTTAAATGTAGTAGAATAACGAAGTCCTTTATCTACCACGACTGAACTCCACTGTGGGAGCCAAACTCTTCATGTTCGAGCAGGTCTACGTAACGAGGCGTCGTAGAAGGTTCCTGTTCGTAAGCATAGTGACTTTTAGCCTCTCGCGTACTTCACTAACCGCTTCTCAGGTCTGTTTTCCCGCTTTTCACCGAGCTTCATACAAGATAAAGGCATCCTTATTTTGCATGTCGGATATTAGAGCTAGATTGCCAACATTCAATCTGGAATGGAATTACACCATTCAATTCAGGTATAAAGTTAGATAAATCTTTACAATTTGATTTACCCCCTAGTTTTACTGCTTATTTCTAAACAGATTGTCTAGGAACAACGCACACTACTTCATCGTAAGGAGGGTTAAGCCATAACAAACTATATTTAGGTTCCGTCCTTATCGATTCATATCCCTCATTTATGACAACATCTAATAGTTCCTCAGCTTTTTTTGCTCTAGATTTTTCAAGCTCTACACCAAAGCTTGCAACTGCTACGTCATACGTTTGTAGATACTGAGAAATCTGTTTAAGAGCCTTCCCTTCACCAGCACAAGGATCTAATAGATTTATTACTTCAGTTTCCTCATCTTGATTAATCTGAAGGTGAGGTAATATAAGTGATAATTGTCCTTCTGGTGTTGCGTAAAATCCACCTTTACTTTGCGATGCAATCCTAGCCATTTATTTTTCCTCCTAAAAATAAAAAACCGATCCATAAAAAGAATCGGTTTTCTAAGTAATGTATTATTTAATTACTTACCCTACTAAGCTCAATTGGTGTAAAAGGTTGTCCATTAATAAAACCAATAAATCCATCGATGATATATCGCAGTTCTCCCTTAAAGTTTAAAACTAAAAAGAAGTTGCCCGCTCGATCTTCAATAGGTTGCCATTTTACGAATTCGGCTTTAATCGGTTTTTTATTCCCTTTTAAAATCACTTCGATTTTTTCACCTACATTATAAGTCTTCATTATTGAACCAGCTCCAATCTTGTAGGGATTGGCTCAATTGCGTATGTTACTCTTTTACCCTTAAATCTATCTTTTACATAAGCTTGAATTTCCTTCTCTGTACCGATTTTCATAAAAATCCCTGGTTTAGAATTCTTATTTACCACTTTAATACGATACGGATGGACTTCAGTAGCCATTTGCATTTTAAAGATAGCTGGGCAAAGATCAATTGAATGAACAATATCAGTACGAATAAGTTGAGTGTATGCTCCTGTTTTTATTTCAATCTGAGCTTCACTTCCAATAGATAGTGACTTTAACTTAACCTCTCCTTGTACAAAATGTCCATTTCGAGAATAACCACCATTTTCTATTACATATTCAACCTTTTCAGTACGAAATTTCGCTTTCATCTTTCATCCTCCTAAAATGTGTAATTAATGAACCTCACAAATATTGTTATAAAAATAGATCATCTCGGCTGAATGTACTTCAACTCCATCAGATGCTCTTGTAAATAAGTCAGTAATGTAAGGGTTAAAATAGACCTTTTCTCCGTTTATAGGAGAACCTATTCCCTCAAAGGTTCCGCGAACAACTGCACAAACTCTTTTTCGTTGCTCACTTCTTATTTTTTCAATACCTGGCTTACTAACTACGAATTTCCCATTAGACATAAGTACAGTGGGGGCATAGGCAACCACCTTCCCATAACATGTACCTTTTACCAGGCTTTTAATTGAAAAAATTCCACCTTTAACAAGGTTATAGTAAACTTCTACTCTATCTCCTTTATTTAAAGTCATGCCCTCTCTTATCCTTAAGCAATGAGATTGCTGTAGCTGTTGATCAAACATGACCCTTTTCCTTTATAGATGTAAAATCATTGGCTGCCACAACAATGTGGTCTAAAACCTCGATACCTACAATTTTCCCAACTTCAACTAGTCTCTTCGTGACTTCAATATCCTCACGTGAAGGAACCGAATGCCCGGATGGATGGTTATGAGCTACAATAACGGAAGCAGCACTTCTCATTAATGCTTCGTTAAAGTAGGGTAAGAACCCGGCGCCTTGCTTAGTTGCCTAAGTAGGTTTCCAAGAACTCCCCTCCAAACCGTACGTACTCCTCTCAGAGTATACGGCTTTCCATTTATCAATCTAACTTTCCATTGTGTAAGTCATGGTGGCATTTTACACACATGGCAATCGTCTTGCGATTTCTTGCAATCATGGTTTGTTCCCATCGTTTCTTACCTTTTAAATCTTTAAGTTTATTGACATGATGCATTTCTAATGGAACATTTTCTGCACCACACCATTCACACTTTTCAGCTAAGAGGCGTTCAATGAGGCTTGTTCTGCCACCGTAAAGTAACGTATTTTCAATTATATCGACTGATTGTTTATTGATTTCCGAGTTCTTTTCCATTCGTTGTTCCGTAAAAAAGGCAATTTTAGGACCATCCTTCGTTTTATAATGTATACCGAATTTCCCGTTTATCGAAAATTCTGTAATGATTTTACTAACGGTACTTTTATATTTACTGGCATACGTTTTAATCATGCTGTATTTCATTGTTTGACGGAAAGATTGAAGTACATGCACATTGCTTGCTAGACGAAAATAATGATATAATCCTTCAATTTCCGCATTATACGTACGAAGAATTTCAAGGTCATCGTTATGCACTAGATACGGACGATGAACAGGTTTCCACCCATTGTTGCTGCCAATTTTTAATGCACCTAAATTGATGAGTTTTTTGATATATTTCTCATGTGGTACGAATAGCTTCGTTTGATAGTTGAACTTTCGCTTTTTCGTACCATTTGACATTTTCATTCTTTGCCAATCTCTTGCTACTCGAATGTCGTATCCTAGAAATCTAGCGTTTGTCTTACTATTTGTTATCAACGTTTTTTCAGCACTTAATTCTAATTTGAGTTTATCTGCTAGGTAATCTGTTAAATCCTTCTTGATTTGTTCAGCTTCTTTATTACTGCCAATAACCCCGATAATAAAATCATCAGCGTATCTCACATATTTCATTCGACGGTAGTTCGGGTCAAAGAGGTCTTTGCTCTCATGGCTTTGTAACTCTTTATATAGAGCTTTTAATTTTCTAAGCCTTTCAGCTTTTTCTTCTTCAGTTAACCGTTCCCAATCACGTTTATTTTTACTTTTACTATGATTAATCTTTGATGCTACGTTATGATAGATAAGATTATGTCTGCGCTTTTTACCTTTGTTATAGTCCAGTGCATATTGTTCTACATATTTATCTAATTCATGCAGATAAATATTCGATAATAACGGACTAATTATGCCACCCTGAGGGGTTCCACTGTAAGTTTTGTGAAAAGTCCATTCTTCTACATAACCTGCTCTAAGGAATTTCCAAATTAAATTAATTAATTTCTCGTCCCTGATACGTTTTCGTAAAAGCCCAATTAATACATGATGGTCGATATTGTCAAAGAAACCTTTTATATCACCCTCAATAAACCATCTCGTACCTGTAAACGTGTTACGTATTTCTTTTAAAGCCGTGTGACAGCTACGATTTGGTCGAAAACCATGCGAATGATTTGAGAATTGTGGCTCATAAATACTTTCTAAAATGCTCCGAACAACTTCTTGCACTAATTTATCCTCAAAAGTCGGGATACCCAAAGGTCGTGGCTTTCCATTTTTCTTAGGGATATATGTTCTGCGCGCTGGTTTTGGTTGATAAGACTGCTCTTTTAATTTTTCAATCAAACGCTCGATTCTTTCTAAGCTTATTCCATCAATAGTGTCATTATTGACACCTTTTGTATTGCTTCCTTTATTCGAATAGAGTTTGGCATAGGCTGCTAGATAAAACTCGGTATTATACAAATTTCGATACAACCGTTCAAATACGTACGTTTTATTTTGAGCTTTGGAAGTTAGACTGTTTAACACTACTTTTGGATTTCTCATAGAGCCTCACGCTCCTTCCCAATTTGGTATTAAACTAGATAAACTGCTCCCCTTCGCCATGTAATAGGCTTTCCCTATCTCGGACTACTACGAGAGCTCCGTTGCCATATCAGATATTCAGCATCATCTTTCTTGCCTTTCAGCTTGAAATTTTTCATCCAATTGGACATTATGCATAGCTGTATTTACAGCGTTCTGACTTAGGCAATCCCCATTTAGACATATAGAAACATAGCATTTCATAGTTTCGGATATGATTTTCACTCGTTTCTTCCATATAGAAGATGGACAAAGCAGTATCACTTCATATTTCTCGAAGTTTTTAAGAAACATGCATACTTCGCACAGCGTAAATCGTTACCTCCCGCTGAAGGTCCCCGTAGTCCTCCTTGAGCTATCATTCAAGCAATTCAGCTTTCATCCTTATCTATGAATTTCATCTCGCCATTCAGTCGTGCCTTGGTAACTAGACAACTTATGGCTTTTCCAACATGCTACACTCCCCGCTTGGTTTCCCTTACGGATAAGTTGGCTGATGATAGGGTAAAGAATGTGATATTTCCCTACTGCTTTGCTAATGCAGATTTTCTAAATGTCCTTATGGGCGCACGATCTCGCGAGGGTGCACTATGCTTGCGTTTAAAGAGCCCTTAAAGATAGTTTTCTTAAGAAGAACTTCATTCTTTGTATTTAAAAACAAAGCAACAAAGTGCTCTTGGTTATAATCCTTTAGATACTCTAAGAAGTCAGCAGCATCTTTGGGTGACCTAATCACATAGCGACTCTCTGCTTTTTCGTTATAAACTCTCCTACCTAACTCTAGAGAAGCAATAAACATTTCCGCTTTGCGTTTAGTGAATCCCTCAATCGTCATAACTCTTTCAACAGTTAATCCCTTTAATCCATACTCTCGCTTCATATCAAGGATTTGATTAACCATTTGCTGCAATGAAGTCTTTTTTGTTCCTGTCCCTAGCATTAAATAAAGTAATTCACTTAAATTTAGGTTGGAAACATCTCCCTCCACTTCATATAACCTTTCCGCAGACTCTTTTACTAACGACCTGTCTGTACGTTCACTCACTAAAGATAATTGATTCATTTTTTCTTCCTCCTAAAATGTGTAATGTTTAATCTTAAATAATTCATGAGTTTTTCTAATCATGGATTACATAAAATCACCTCCTTAAAAGTAAAAAAAAGAAGCCACTGAATAGTAACTTCTTTTCTGTAATATTATTAAACTTAACTATATAGAGACGATTTGTGGCTTATAACCGTTATTTACAAGGTCATCGATTCCTTTACCTTTTTCAACTGGCCATAATGCAATCCCTAACTCTATTCCATGTGGTTTGAGTTCTTTTTTCGCACCTTCTATTGAGTTTAATACATTAGTTTGAACAGTATCCTCTTTTGTTTGAGCATCTGCATCAAAACTAAATATCACACGCTTTGGTCGTAATGAAATAGTAGGTTCTAAAAGGAGTCTCCAATTATTCACTCCAGGTACTTGTAAATGTATCTGTTTTGTATAATTCGAAGCTATATCTCCTTTTAATCCACCTTCTCCCCACCATACAGTATCAGTATCCATATGGTCATAGAGCTCTCCTTTATACAGGATCCAATTCAAGAGAACTTGAGCGGGAACAGCTGCATGATAAGGTAGCACTGGATTTCCTATTTCAGCTCCTTGTATTGTTCCTTTTTCAGGATTAATAGGTGAAGAGAACCAACCGTACTTTTGACCATTAGCAGGCTTTTCATCAAACATGATTTGAAATCCTTGAATTTCGTTATTGATGCTACGAAATGGAATTAACAAACCAGCTCTACCAACAGACGTCCAATAAGGTCCATACTTCCCTTCTTTAACTGCAAATCCCGGAACTCCATCTAGCTTAACTCCTTTAGAAGCAAGCTGTTTAGTAATACCATATCTTTCATTCATATCATCTGAATAAGAACGATACATTCTAATTTTCGCTACTTGTGGACCGATTTTTCTCACTTCTTTCAAGTGAAAAAGATGTGGCTTTTTGAGATCAAATTGCTTGATCCATTTAGAGTAGACTTCATGTAAATACCCAGGAGATGCTTTAGGTGATTCTTTTTGAATCTCAATCCTAGGTTTATAAACAACATCATCAAATGTACGACTGCCGCCATCTTGATATTCAATAGGAATACCGCATAGCTCACAAATTTCTTCAACCGCTTGTACAAAATCCTTACCTTTTAAATAAGGGTCATCATATTTGCGGTAGCAATAAAAACTAATTGCATCCTTTCCACCAGCAGTTCCACCAAAGTCCTTCCAAACGTGTTTAGTAGGATTAATGGAAAGGGACGGAGTATTTTCACCACCATTACGATAAGTAAAAAAGCTTTGTCCCGAACGCTGTAGAGACTCCCCAAGTTGTTGAGCCAAAAAAAGTAAATCTATATTTCTAGCCTTTTCGATAGTTTCTTCTGTAATAAATGCCACTTCCGTTCCCCTCCATACGCTAATTTGATATAAAACACAAAAAAGCCCTATAGAGAGGAAAGACACACTTGTGGTGTGTTTATTCCACCCTATAGGGCTTATAACTTCACTAAAAGGCTCAATTGAGCAAGAAAAATAACTAATAACTAAATTATAATCTAGTATTATCACGAATACAATTATAATGTTGCGATATTTATTCTTCTATTTCGTTTGAGGGATTACTCCTAGATCTTAATAGTTTATATATGATTTCCTATTTAAACCTTTTATCCCAAGTGACTACATTTAATAAAGGTATTATTTCACAACAATTCCATCCATGTAAAAAGCATCTAGGATTTTACCAATTTTAGCAAAATACCTTAGAGTGTATCCACCTGTGATATATCTACCATTATGAATTCCCATAGCTTTTCCGTAATTATATACCGGGCCTCCGTATCACCACCTTGCGAGTAATAGTTTACTGAAACAACATCTCTTACGGTATCTAAATCCGCACTGGTTGCACCAATGCTACCACATACTGTTTTAGCAGTTGTTTTCCCAACCATACATGCAAAATCCCCAACATAGTACGATGTCTTCAATCCAGTGATTTCATAACTATTTGAGTATTCTCCAAAAATGTAATGTGTTTTCCTGTTTGGCGCTAACGTTATGGCAGCCGCGTCTAAAAAGCTACTGTTATAATGATTTGCTACAGATCCAAACTTTAATGTTCCATGTCGAAACTCTTGGTACAACCCTGTCGCACAGTGCCCTGCAGTAAGGGTATAATATAATGTACCTGCTGATGTATTTCTATACGCAGTAAAAGCAGAAGTACAACCGTCCCCCGTATCTATATTCCTGATTTCTAGACCACCTTGAATAACTTCATTACCACTATATCTATCTGCTTCCACTACTTGGCTAAAATTATCTGTTAAGTCTATAGGAATATTACCTAAAAATTTCTGAATAATAGAGGCAGTTTCATATTTAACTGTTCGACACTTATATCCAATCTATTTAATGGTATGTTTGGAATTACTGACGTAATTTCAACTCCATTTTTAGTTAATTTTTCTTTTACACTATGTAAAGTATCCTTTGCAGTCATCAGGTCTTCTTCTGAATAGTTAACATTAAAAAATTTAATATTTTCATACTTTAATAATTTTTTTGTGTTATTCAATTCAGTAGAACTCCCATTTTTCAAACCAATATATACTGCTCCATCTTCTTGATGATTTACGTATAATCCACCATAACGACTTTTTTGTTTGCTCTTGAATTCAGCTTCGACCTTTGGTAAAAGTTTATCTAATTTTTCTATACGTTTAATTAATTTATCATGCTCACTTTTTTCTAAAACAGTTCCAAAATCTTCAACATACAAATCCTTATTAATTTTATGCTCTCTTATTAATTTCTCTACTTTTTCCTTTGAAGAATCTAGCCCTGCTTCTTTTCTAAACTTTATCCCATAACTTACTTCATCAAAACTGACCTCCTCTTCTATAAGTGTTTCTGAAGTAGTTTTACTTGATTTCCCTTCAGCTAAGACAGTCGTATTTTGAATAAGTAAAATAGAAAAAAAACACACAGAAATGGTAGTTAGCTGATTTTTTAATAATTTCTTCAATTTAACACCCCTATTATTAGAATTTTACAATATTTGATTTACCATTATATTACATCAATTGCAATATTTATAATTTATATTAAATTATGTAATATAATCACAGTATTGAAGTATTATGAAACTAAGACACTCTTTCGGAAAGGTGGTTAAATATTGAAATTTATTAAATTGATTTTAATTTCTGTCATCTTAACTGTTTTAGTAGCATGTGGTAAATCTACTGCGAATAGCGATTCATATGATTTAAAAGGGTATATTTTAGAAGAGAATAAGATGGGGTTCATTATGGTATCTGACATAACTAAAACTGAATTTGATGAAATAAAAGATATCCCAAAAGTAGAATTATTCGAAGAAAAAAAATATTTATATCATAAAGTAATTTATGAAGGGGAAACAAAAGCAAAAAAGGGACAAGAAGTAAAAGTTTGGCTTGGCCCTCAAAAAGTCATTAAAGACTCAGATCCTCCACAAATTGAAGCTAAAAGTATCCAAATCCAGAACTAAATATTCTTTGTCCAAGAGTAAGACTCAGTACAGATTCACAGGTAGAACTTGAGCTTTTTATTATTAATTGCAAATCGATTTCAAATCCACCTAAGTTTGTCTGTTTTAAAACAGATATTAAAAGAATCAAACTCATATATCGAGAGTTTGGTTCTTTTCTATTGTTTTCGTTGACCTATATATAAAGCCCACCAGCTTCTTTGAAGCTGGTGGGCTTTTTTATTTATATTAATTAAACAATATAGCTTTCGTTATTCAAATAGATCTATCGCTATCTATTCCTAATTCCTTCTAACTTTTAATTGAAGGCAATATATTTTATGAATCTTAATAGCTACTAGAGTAGGATTTACATAATTATAAACTAAGACCTCACATTAATGATACCAATTAAATACTTTTCATCATCCCACAGTTTCTGCATTTTCTTATATATTCATATTTTTTGACTGAACTGTCGAATAACGCATGATTACAATGATCGCAACGACCACTGATTTTATCGGGATGTGTTCGGTAATCATAAACAATACTTAGATCATACTCTACTGCTTTTTGGTTACCTAATTCTTTTGTATCTTCCATGAAATATCTTCCCCATTCACACAACTTTTCTAAGTATACAGGGATTTATTTTAACATATATTATTAATCCATTTTCACCTTTTCTTAAGTAATGGTGCTAATTTATCTTTTCTTTTTTTTCTTCTTTCAGCTATCAGCTCGTCCTGATTCTTACTTTTTAAAGGTCTAGATTTTGAATTTATATTAATTACTTTCTTATCGCTCAAGATAACCTCTCCCTTTGTTCTTCTTTAGTAGCAAGTATGTCCAGGAGAATCTAGCATTTATACATATCTAGTTAATAAATACAAAAAAACCCCTTAATAGATCACAATTTGTGGTGACCCCTAAAAGTTAGAGTTTTATATTAAGCAGCTAATTGGCTGGTGTGGATACGGTATTGAACCGGACTCCTGCCTGCCAATTTTTGCTTTATTCGCTTGTTATTATAATAAATGATATACTCTTCGATTTTCTTTTTTAATTCCTCAAATGAACAGAGTGCTTCTCCGTAGTACATTTCCTGTTTAAGTAATCCGAAAAAGTTCTCAATAGGTGAATTGTCTAAACAGTTTCCCTTTCTTGACATACTTTGGAACACCTTATGTTTCTTTAGTGTTTTTATCCATTTATTATGTTGATAATGCCAACCTTGATCAGAATGAATGGTGGTTCTGTACTTAGATTCTTTTACAATTTCTAAGGCTTCCTCGAGAGGTTTTAGAGCCAATTCTAAGGTTGGGCGCTTACTTATCCCATACGAAAGAATCTCACTGTTGAACATATCCATAATTGGGTTGAAATATAGTTTTTCACCATCTGAGCACTTGAACTCTGTTATATCTGTTGCTAGTTTTTGATGATACAAATTTGTGTGAAAACGTCTTTTGATACGGTTCTTGGCAATTGTTCCAATCGTTCCTTTGTAAGAACTATACTTTCGTGTTTTTCTTCTGAACTTATCGCATTTGAGTCCGAGCTTATTCATGATGCGTTGAACCTTTTTATGATTAACTATCAAACCACGTTGCTTTAAGTCCAAACAAATACGACGATATCCATAGTTGCCCTTATGTTCCTCAAACATAGCTTGAATACGTTCTTCAAGCTCCTGATTCGGATTCTCCTTCTTCATCATTTTCACGTGATAATGGTAGGAAGATTCGGGAATTCCCACTATTTGTAGAACATCTTTTAGTTTGAACTTTTCTTTGAGTTCGAACGATAATGCTGCCTGTGCTTTTCGAGATAACCTTCCGGGTTCACCTGAAAAGCTTGTAACTTTTTTAAGTATTCTACCTCTAACCGGAGAAGCTCATTTTCTCTCTCCAATTTTTGTTCGTAGGTCATTGCTTTATCTTCAACTACTTTTTTACTTCCTCGATTTATAGCTTTATCAGACATAGGTGGTCGTCCTTTCTGTTTATCCAGAAAATCAGCACCACCCTCCAAAAAAGCTTTCTTCCACGCTGATATCATAGGAGGGTTTGTAAGCCCAAATTCAAGGGCTGTTTCAACTACTGAAGATCCTGTACTTTTCATAAAGCTTAATACATCTAGCTTGAATTGAACAGAATAAATTTTTTTCTGTTTTTTCCTCATTAACCCTTCAGGTCCAAACTTCTCGTAATTTTTAACCCAATTAATAATTTGCTTATGTGATTTAATACCATATTTTTTGGCTAGCAGCTTAAATCCAAGTTGTCCTTCTTGATATTCTCTTACTACCATAAACTTAAATTGCTCATCATATTTAGACATAAATAAAAACACCCCAAAGTTAGATTCTTACTCTAACTTTTGGGGTGCAGTACAATTAAGGGGTTTTTATTATTCTTTTACAGCAGCTACTTCTGAAATAGCTTTATTTATATCTTCTCTATATAAATCAAATTCACTTTTTGGATCTTTAATTGTGATGCTTGCAGGAATATCTGCAGTACCATTCAGAATACTTCGAGCTCTTGAATCTGCTAGATTAATTCTTGCTCTTCTTGCTCTTCTACGTTCTGCAATTATTTCCGCTTGGGACCTTACTGGAACCACTTGAGAACGAGCACCTAATTTTTCCGTACTAGATTTTTGAAGTGACATTAGATCCAGCCCCTTTCTTCTCTTCTCTCTCAATTTTATCATATAGAATACGACTTAAACCAAGAAGAATCTTGTAAATAACTCTTTTATCTACTATATCATTTGAAACAGATAATAGAAAACCTCTTTCATTAACTGACTTGTTAATCTGTAAGGAAATTATCCAAATAGTATTATTTCTTTCTTTTCCCATTTTCATCTTGTATGAAACAACTTCATAACCATCTTCTGGTTGATTATGATACATGTCCGATGTATTACTGTTAAACACATCTATAATAGACTGTATTTTTGGGTGGTGCATTTCTCTCTCCAAATCAATATATTTTGGGAATTCTGCCGTTGTTCCTACATCAGCTATCTTTTTTAGCTTCATTCCTTCTTGGTATTTATAAAGTGTAAAGTCAGATATGATCGCTAAATCTGGATAATCAAAATCATCAGACGATATTCTTAGTAAAATCTTTTGAATATGATCTATTAAATGAACCAAATAACTAACCGTTGACTCATAGACTTCTATTTCTAAATCAAGCTCTTTAATTGTGTCACGGTACTCATCCATTGCTGACTGTTCTCTGTTTCGCAATTCTAGTATTTCATTTTTCAGATTTTCCTCTTGTTTATTATATTGTGTAGTAATAGCCTGAACAATCTTAGAATCTTCGTCTTGTCTTGTTAGAACACCAGTAACATAGGCTGCCAATCCGCTATATGAAAAGTGTTTATCATACACAGTATGATTTAACAATTTATATTCAATTGGTCTATATTTCTTATAAGCCTGTAAATTAAAATAAGGATGGTAGATATTAAGCATTTTATGCTTATAAAAAGGAATTAGGCAAAGAAAGATGGCCACAAAGACTAGAAGTGTTATTCCAGCTATCAACCCCCAATGCAATTCCGCAAACCATGTGATAACACTGGCAACAGCTCCACCTATTATTGGAAGTCCAGTTAAGTTTGCTATTTTTATCTTCCCCACCGTTGTAACTGGGTTATAAAATTTTTTAAAGTCCTTTAGGATTAATAGTACCAAATCTCCGAACCAATTAGATTTTATATCTTCTTTTGTTGATTCAGTACGGAATATATCTAGAACCTTGTCCATTTTAGGGGCAAGATTATGTAAAAACCCATGATAATTAAGTTTCTTCGACATATATCACCACACCTCAAATAAGTAATACCGAATTTTCCTTTATATCTAAATCACTCTATGTTCACAATAGAAAATACTCCTACTTGGTGTTCTGATATAACTTTGTCAGTTACAAAAATGTTAACTCTGCTCTTGCTCTTAAAAATTAAAGTTATTGAACCTTTTCTTTATCATAATGAGGTCTAGTTTTCTAATGATACTGACAATCTAATTAATAAAATAAAAAGGTACACACCTTCGCCTCGTTAAATAATGGCACATCTTTGAGAAATAAAGTGTAGTATTTTCAGTTAAGTTGCCTTTCATTTGAGATAAGCTTGTCTACTTCTTTGATTATTTCATCTATTATTGGCAAGGCCTCTTTAGTAGAGTCCTGAATATTCTTTTCAAACATTTTATTTAACCCCTCACCCATATGCTCTACATGCTTTTTACCTGTTAGTAATTTCATTAAACGAGAATTAGATAATGCCATTATGGGATTTCCAGTTGATAAATTACTTAAATAGCCACCCAATGAGGCTGACAGTATTCCTGTCGATGCTTTCACAGAGATATCGATATTTTGGTTTATTCTCTCCATTTCAAGTGCCAATTCAATAAGTCTACCATGTTGGTCTACATTGAAAGCTGGACTATTAAAGACTAGTTTAATCGTAACAAACTCCTTTGACCTATGGGTATTATTATGATATCGATAATCCTTAAATAATTCTGCTTCTTTCCTTAGTAGAGTTAATAATTTTATTCTCTGAACCTTCTGGTCATTAAGATATTCCCTTTCATTATGCTTTTTCGTGATGATAAATGCAAACCACACAGAAATAAATGGAATAATAACTGGTATTACAATAGTTGTAATTATAGTAGAAACAATACTCAATTTCATATAGTATAACCCCCTTAACAATAATACGATTTCTATGAATGAATAGTTTCATAGAAAAAGGTATGTGTTGTGATTACGAAAAAAAATTAATAATTCAGCATCTAATAATGTAAAACTAATAGAACGTTATATATACACTTAATATATCTAGGTTAATACCATAATAATTCTGATTTTTCATTAATGTTATTCGAGGGAAAACACAATTGAAGATGTTTATATAACACTTTCCTATCTACTATTTAATTCCGATGATCTGATAGACAGTATTAACTATCTTGGAAGCACTATGTATAAGTAAATAATCAAGATTTTACAAGTGAAGAACAAAATTTAGAGAGGTCTACTTGAATTCAGTTTTATTAGTATCAGAAACGAATAGAGATAAAGAAGTTAGCAAAAAGTATCGATCCAATCATCCTATATTTATAATAATCAAAACCCTAAATTCTGATGAGTAGGAAGAAAAAAGTTATAGGACAACTACAGTTTCGAAGTTGTCCTATAACTTTTAAAATTTTATATAAATATAAAAACTATTTTATCTCAACTCATCATTCAAAGGTACAATGAATTCATCTAATGTCTTTCTCCATTGACGCTTCATTTCTGGCCCATATTTCAAAGGTCTTGCATCTGGGTTTACAGCTTTGTACTTATCAAATTGCTTGCTGTCAATAATCCCCCCGATGTTCGGAATTGGTTCTGTTCCTATGACATATTGAATTGCAGATGAATGCAGCTCCCCTTCGTCTACAAACCAAGTGTTCGCAAATTCCTCAATTGCTTTATTATAGGCTTCAGTAAAGAAACGTCGTTTCACAATAAGAATATCTATCTCTGAACTTATCTCTTTGTTATCAATAGCGTTTAAAATCCCACGGTAAACAGCTTTAACAATTTCTGATTTCTTGAGTTTTTGAAGTGCTTTTTCAATCTCGTCACGGATATTCTGATTATTGGCTGAGTACGTTTCTAGTAGTCGGTCAATATAAGTTGAGTCAATATCATAGATCTTAATCGCATTTTCTCCATAGAATTCTATGTCGGATAAATCTGGTCCAGTTCCTTCAGGCGATTCTTCGACTAGCGATCCCTTAACCGTATTGTACACGCCGATATATTCTTCTAAGGTTTTCACCTGTTCCTGAAATGCTTTTGATTTCTCCATATCGTCGTTGTAATCATCATACGTAACTAAAGCTTCGTAAGCATTATTTAACTCTTGGAACGCTTTCACAAATTCAATCCGAGTCTCAAGAGGTGAGTGCTCGTTTATATCGGTTGGATTTGGAACTAACGTTTTTAATTCTTTGTGTCCCTTTTTGAAGCGTTTCTTTGAGTCATCATAAGTTGGATAAACAAGCTTGGACTCTTCTTGTTCATGAGAATATAACTTAGTCGCATCCTTTACATTTTGTTCCATTGTCGAAGGTTTTCGGAATGTCACAATCAATCCTTTTGTCTTTCCAGGATAGGTACGATTGGTTCGAGAAAAGGCTTGAATCAAATTGGCATAACTTAAATTTCGATCCACAAATAATGTTTGAATCGTTGGTGCATCAAATCCAGTTAATAAGCGATCTACAACAATGACAAGGTCAATTTGTTTCCCAATTTTTTTGAATTCTGCCTTTTTACGAGCTAAGCGATTATTGATATCGCCATTATATCGTTCAATATCTTCTATCGACCAGGCAGTGTGATAATAATCGTTATAGTCCTTGATAATTCCTTTCATTTCATCTTGTATTTGTTTAGAATTATCTTCATTTTCTTGTATCGAGTAAGTGATAGCAATTCGTGGAAAATCTGGATCTTCAATCGTACGCCCCGTTCGAATCGGATGTCCAGCAAATTCTTTCTTCAACCATTCCGGGTCTTTAGTCATTTCCTTTATTGCATGATAGTAGCGTTTCGCCATATCAATGGAACTTGTTGTTAAAATGGCAGACTTTTGCGGACGGCCATTTTGGAAATCAAATTTGGTATAAGCATTATCTGGTCGAAAAATCTTATGAATGACTTTTTGAATATGATCATCACTTTCGAAAGAAGCTGGTTCGAGAAATGCTTCCTTTTCCATTCCATCCATTTGATCGATAATGTTATTTATTTCATCATCACTAAAATGAGCGTATTTTTCACTTTGATGCAGAAAAGCAAAAATATGATTATTTAATGATGTTGGTTCAATCGTATCTTCGTGCTCTACTTGAAATCCTAGTACAGCCCCATCATCTAAGGCATTCTTGATGGTATAGGTATGTAAAACTTCTCCATATTGGTCACGAGTGGTGCGAGCTAATTGACCTTTAGCTTGTTTTTTATTTTCATTAAAAATCGGTGTACCTGTAAAGCCAAACCATGTAGAGTTTGGAAAGAATCCCTTTATCGCTTCCATTCCTTCTGCACTTAACGCTCGATGGCATTCATCCACGACAAAGACAATATGTTGTCCCACTAGTTTCTTAAAGCGCTGAGTACCTTATAGGTCGTTGTATTTAGTTCTTGTCCATGATACTTTATACTTTCTGAATGGTTAATATAGTTCCGAATATTCAACATCAAGGAACCTGATCCCATGGTTGGGTCAAATACACTAAACAATTTTTTGTCTTCTTGACGAATTACAGAAATACGAGCCATCATGTCAGATACTTCATGAGGTGTATAGAATTCTCCAGCTTTTTTACCAGCTTCTGAGGCAAATTGGCCAATTAAGAACTCGTAGGCATCCCCAATAACGTCGCCATTATGCCCAATGACATCGACATCATTTAGCTTCTTCAGTACTTCTGTAATGGTTATGTTTCGTTGTTGATCATCGGATCCCAGTTTTTTTGATTTCAAGTCAACATCATCAAACAATCCATTAAATTGATCATATTTCGTAGATAAATCAATAAAGGCTTTATTCAGGTCATTCAACTGAAACGTGTTTTGTTTCGCTTGATTAGTTAATACATTAAATAAATACTTTCTTTCAATATCATAGCCCAGTGTATCAACTAACGTTTCAATCAAGTCATTTTTTATCTCTTCATCTGCTAATAAATCCATATACAATTGAGTTTGCTTCTCTTGTGTATTGTATTCTTCTTGCGATTCATCTGCTATTTCAACTACTTTTTCTAATAACTTGTCAGATAAGTACTTGTAAAAGATTAATCCTAATAGGTAGTTTTTGTACTCTGATGCATCCATTTTGCTTCGCAGGTTGTCTGCAGCACTAAATAATTTTGCGTATAATTCAGCCATGTTGCGTTCCTCACTTTTTTATTGTTGATCTAATTGCTTTAATCCTTCTAAATAACATTGCTCTTCAAGAGTTCAACTTGTTTCTTTGCCAAAGCTTGACGCTTTTTAAAAATGAAATATGCTTTTCCAATTATCCACTGCTTCTCAATACTTGGTAACTTGATTTCTAATTCTTTTAAAACGCTGGACTTAATTTTGGAACATTACTCATTGCATGGAGATAGCCATCTGCTTTTCATTGAGTATGATTCATTCAACGTATAACATAAATAGCTGCTACCCAATTGATCACATTCAATGATAAGTTTTGCAAAGTTTTGGTTTATGATCTTCACTTGGTTTAAATCACTCACTATCCCCGCTTTGAACTAACAATGCAACATCTCCAGTGTTACTCATAAAGCTTTCGTTATAATTGGAAATACTACCTAAAGAAATAGCTTATGAGTCTAAAAATGAACCGTCTAAATTATTCATTAGATCCTCGAGAGATTCCTTCCTATTTTAACAGTTACAGTATCTTCATGTTTCACATCCCACCCTCTTCAAAGAAGGGAATTCTTTTAAATTCTTAGTTACAACTACAACCTATCACTCTGAAAGTGCTTGGTCAATTTATTCCTTAACAATTACATAATAATATTTGTTGTTTTATAATTAAGTCCAAAAGATTCTTTAAAAGCAAAAGATGAAGAACTGATTACTTTACTGAAAAACTTACTCGTACATTTTTTCTAGATCTTGTTTATATGTAGGGGAATATGACGAGGAAGAGGAAGAGCTAGTACTAGGTTTTAGGTTTACGCTTGACTCCAGTTTAATAAAAAATACTAAACAACAAAATAATAAAAAGAAAATTCTCTATGTATTGTCTTTTTTTATAAAGTTATTACACTTTTTGCATTTAACACGGGACTGTTTATCTAAACAATTATAATTAAAAAAATCGCCAAATAAAAAAAACTTTATTTTTATAATTTTCAACATATATGTGCACCTGTTTACTTTTAGCGCGATCACTTCTTTAAAATGTCATTGCTTGCACAAGATTATATATCTCTGA
Organism: Metabacillus sp. B2-18; assembly: GCF_021117275.1. Lineage (NCBI taxonomy): Bacteria > Bacillati > Bacillota > Bacilli > Caryophanales > Bacillaceae > Metabacillus > Metabacillus sp. B2-18. Next base: position 215,152 of record NZ_CP088246.1, on the reverse strand, counting down.
ATCTCTTAATTCTCTTATATTTTCCTCCTCTTTATTAATAGAGAACTATTACATATTCGTAATAGTTCTCTAATGACTTCTATTTTTTGTAATTAGCACTTATTAACGTATTGCTAATGACTTCAAATCTTTATTTGAAACTTTTACATCATAGTTACTTGAAAGATCCGCTTATAAGCTTCAACTTTTCGTTTTAACCTACTCATTGCTATGACTTCTTTAGTTCTTGTTAAATATGGGCTTTTCATTGTTCATCCTCCTAAAATGTGCAATAAAAAAATCACGACAGTCTCGTGATGATTTGTAAGTGTATTAAATTCTTCCTAACGGACTGGTAACACAAGCGCAAATTGTGCAGCATCTTCACTGACAGGCTTAATGAGTACGGGTTTCATTACTCCAGCAAACTGAATTAGTACATCCCTCTTAGTAAGACTTTGTAATGAATCCTTAAGGTAAACTACATCAAGGTTTAGTGTAATTTCTCCCTCTAAATCAGCTAAAAATAATTCCTCTTTTCCTGAAGAGATACTAGTTGTAAAAATAAGATCTAATGCAGGTAATTCAGAGTTTTTAAAGTGAAATTTCGCCACTTTCTTTTTATCCGGCTTCAAGGAAATTTTTGCTCTATCACAAGCTCTTATAAGCTCTTCCCTATTAACCTTAGACTGGCATTCAAAATCATTAGGAATTAGCTTAGTAATGTCTGGATAGGTCCCCTCCAAAAGCCTTGTGGTAAAAGTAAGATTATCTGTCTTTATGGTCATCCTATTTTCGTGAATGATCATTTCGCATTCTTTGACGTTTGATAGAATTTGAATAAGTTCATCAATCGACTTTTTAGGTAAGACGGTATTTTTCAATTCTGTAGCTTCCTGAAGTAAAGGAACTGCTTTAGCAGCTAACCTATGACTATCTGTTGCAATTAGAGTTAAATACTGACCATTTGAAACAATATGTACCCCTGTTAGGATTGGTCTTGTTTCATTTTCTGATGTTGCGTGTTTAACAGCTGAGAGACCTTCTGAAAAAAGAGTACCGTCAATTTTAAAGGAATTACCCTCTTGAAGCACGTCGACTACAGGGTAATCTTCACCATTCATAGTTGCAATGTTAAACTGAGATTTCCCCACTACTATGTTTACTTCATTTTTCGATTCCTTTTTGACTAATTTCACATCTCCTTTAGGTAAATTCTTCATCAATTCTTGAAAAAACGAGGCCGGAACCAAAAAAGATGTTTCTTTGGTTGCTTCTGTTAGTTCATTTGATTGAATCTGTAAACTAATATTTTCGTCCATTCCTCTAATAGATAAAGATGTTCCCTTAGCTTGAATTAATACACCAGATTTGATGTCGTCATTCTTATCAGATGCTACAGCTTTTGCCCTTTCTAATACTTGTAAAAAACCCTTTAAATGATTAATTTTTATGCTCACTTAAATCCCTCCTAAAATGTGTAATAAAATTTAATAGGTGAGCGCCCTACTAAACTAAGATTTATTCCTTATGACAACGCAAAAAAGCCCTATGGGCAGACTTCCTCTAAGAGAAAATACTACCCATAGGGCTTAAAACTTCAATGCAAGGCTCTATCTGAGCAATAAGAAATAAATATATGGTTATTATACTACTTTTTTTTATTAGATCAAATAAGTTATTTAACTACTAAAAGCCAACACTTACCTTTAACTATTTTTGTTCAAAGTGCAAGTATATCTTCTTCATAACCTACTATATACATGTAATACTAACTTACTATGAGATTAATTCAACACTCTTTAAAAAATCTTAAAGATCAAAATGGTAAAAAGGTAAGTTTTCCTGCAAAGTTTTTTTAATAAAGATTTTAGATCGTATCTGTAAAGTGATACGGTCTTTTTTTATTTGTATTTATTTAAAAAGGTGACACCCTAAAAACCTTAACAAACCTAGTCATATCAACTCTTCAAGTCACTTTTTAAAAACCCTCTCTATTATCACTATTATTTAATAGCAATTCGCCCTTTGGTTTTGCAAACCTGTATTTCATAATTTTTCGTTAATGTCTTAAAGACTAAAAGGTTGCCATTAAGGCAACCAAAACCAGTTTGTATGGTGGTTTTATTCATAAAACTTAGGTGTAACCAAAAAAACCATATATACCAATGGTTTAACCGACTTTCTAGAACTTGTCCCTTCTCACTCTCTATGTTACACACAGTAATTCGCTCTTTGTTTTGCAGCATTAATTTTATTGAGATTTGGTTATGCCATAAAGGCAAATAACTTAATAGATTGAATATTTTGAATAAAAGGAGGAATTTAACATTTTTTGTAGAAATTAGTTAACTAGATATTTAAGAATAGGAGGATATTATGAAAAAGAAATTTGTTTTCTCAAGTTTATTGGTTATTGTGTGTTTACTTACTACAATATCTGCACAAGCATATGGATTTTTAGGAAATAAAGTGCCTAACCCTAAAGGAATAACTTATTACATTGGTTCTTCGGTAGGATCATGGAATACCGATGCTAGACATGGAGTTTTTGCTTGGGATCCAGCACCTGAGATTGTGATTTATGGTCAAAAATACACAAAATCACAAGCTACGATAAGATTCGAATATTCATCAACTGATACAAATGACTATGCTACAGAAGTCAGTGAATGTCGTTGTAGTACTAGTGATTATTCAAACATAACTTTCTGGGCTGATTTTGGTCCTTTATCTGATGATCGAGAAAAAGAAACGGCAGCACATGAGGTTGGACATTCATTGGGATTAGCTCATGAAGATGATGTTCCTTCAATTATGGTATCGGGGCCAGAATGGCTAGATAGTATTTATCCTGTATCAGATGATTGGTCTGGCATTCGAGCGAGATATTAAGGAGGGGAATTTTCAAATGAAATACAAAGGGATTCTAATTAAAACGATTTTAGTTTCACTAATCTTTTTTGGTGGTATTTATATTTACAAAGATAACGAACCTGTTACTGAACAGTCTTTTTATGGTCACGGAAAACATGAAGGGTTTGAAAGTGTTGAAGCTATGGAGCATAAATCCACTTTAATTGTTATAGGGAAGAAATTAAATAAAGAGGAACCTACCATACTAGAAGATGGTGTAGTAGGTGAAGATGGATATGAAGGTATTATGGGTGGCTATACAATATCAAATTTTCAAGTTAAGAAGGTTATTAAAAATACTTCTGGTCAAGAAGTTATTAAAAATGATGTGATTTCTGTATTAGAAAATGCTGCTAGTGATACTATTGGTGATGGCAAAAAAAAGGTTAATTATTCTTTAGATGGATATGAACTTATGGAAAAAGGTAAACATTATATATTATTTATGGATGAAAGTAGCTCTGATCCTGGAACATTTATCCCTGTAGGTGCTGTATATGGTAAGGCTCCATTAGAAACAGATGAATTAGAATTTAATGGTGATGATAAAAGTGTTAAAAAACTAATTAAGGAAGCAAAAGCAAAATATAAAGATAAAATCAATTTGGTTGAAAATTAAAGCTAAGAGTATATCATATACATCTTTAGTTACCATAACATCAACAATACGAAGCGAGTAAAAGAGCCAAACTCAATGATATCAACGGGTTGGCTCTTTGTTACTTTTATAGATTATGCATTATTTTATACAATATTGATAGATTAACCTTTTTAGGGTATTTCTTAAATATTTTTGAGGTTCTTTGTTCACATAATGAGAGATATTGATTTTTTATTCTTATTTAGGATTTTACTATGGCTTAGAAAATATTAATTATTTAAACCTCTTTCAATACCACCAAAATTTCAATCAATTGCGGTAAATGAAAAAGATATATAAAGAAGATAAAGTGTGATAATAGCTAATAAACTGAACTTTCTCCATTCAATCTCGTGATACTTTAATCTATATTGTATTAATTCAATAAGTTGCTCTTGTTCTCCTATAGACCAATGTTTATAAGTTCTTTTTTGCATATTTCCTCTAATATATTTTCACTCTATTTCTTACTAAAAAAGGACCAACGCTTCCTCTTTGATTCTGGTAATAATTTACTAAGCAGTTCTTTCCCTACTACTTTTTCTGTAAGAATTGCCATCGTGCTTTTTAGTTCATTTTTAAACTCATCATCTTCGGGTATATGCTCCCATGTGGAACATCCTTTTATTAAAGCTGTCGTCATTTCATGAACATATGGTATATGGTAGACGTCTCCATTAATTGAAAATGAATCCCTTAGTTTATCTTCATACTTTGTACGCAGGTCTTTTGTTGAGTAGTTTAAAATCATTGAAATCTTTTCAGGGGGTATTTGTTTTCTAAACTCGCTATACTCATCAACGCTTCTATTCACTCGCACTGGATCAAAAGTTGAAGTAATGAATATATGGTCTGCTTGCTTTAAGATAACCCTTTCATGCTCATGTGTTAAATTATGAGACATATCATAAACGATTATAGGAATTTGACGTGCATATCCAATGAGATAAGCCGTTTTTAATAAAGACCACTTTTCTAATAAGTCGTTAGGTCCCTTTATGATATACGTAACATTCTCAACTTCTATATCGCTGCCCTTACGAATAACTTGGTCTTTATCTATACTTGAAAACCAACTTTTCCAATCTTCTTTTACTCTAACCTCTCCATCTATTGCTTCATACCAATATGGAGCTGCATATGGGCTTTCTACAAGACCTACATGAAGATTCAATGTTGCAAGGTGTTCAGCAAATAACTTAGCCATAGAGGACGATCCAGCCCCCTCAAACGCACTAGCAAACACTATTAATTTAGGTTGTACAATTAATTGTTGATATACCGGAACAATCTTTTCAACAACTCTTCCTTCTTGCGGACGTACACCGGAAACAATAATCTCTTCAGCAGCCTTTATCTCTTCTTCTACTTTCTTTTTTTTCATATCTTCTGTGGCTTTTTCAACTTGATTCCTGAAGCGGATTATATTTTTGAAATTTGGTTCTTGATTTAACTGCTGGATATAATCTTTTGGAAATGTACCTTCGTTAAAGATATCAGTAATGTTAAAAGTGGTTAGCTTTGCTAAAAATAAGTCATCTTCAGATCGATCACAGAAGAAAACGATCCTCAAATTATAACTAAAACGCCTAATATCCTCTATAATATTTTCCCATTCAACATCTGACTCACCACGATTATTACTTTCACCTAATAAATCATCACCTATAATAGTCATTTCCGGAGATACTTCATTTATTTTTTTCACCAGTGATCTTCTTGTAGGAACGATAGCAACAACATGACCTATACCAGATTTTTTTATATCCTCCTGTATCATGGCATCTAAATGTTCATTACCAGTGCCAATAATAACATCCATCTTTTAACTCACACCTTTTTTCTGACTATAGAAAAAGACTTTTTCTAACACTTCTCTAAATTCGATATATGAGACCTTTTCATTACTATGCAATGATTGAAAGACATTCCTGGTAACGTATTCCCATACCTTTTCGTTAACACCTGACGTTCCTGATTCCATTTTAGAAATCGCACTTCTAGATAAATTTACTCTTTCCGCTAATTCTGATTGAGTTAATCCAAGTTGCTTTCTAAATAAAAGGACACACTCCCCTTTATGAGGAGGGAGTAATATTTCAATTAAATTTGGATAAACAGATAAAAATTCCATCTTCTCTTCCTTTCTTAAGCAAAAAAAAGACGCACCTATCTCTTAGTCTTGATACCAAGAGATAAATGCGTCTTCCGCCTAACGATTCTATCAATTTACATTAAATTATACGTCAATATTCCCATATTATAAAGAAAAACTTTTTCCTAATATCAGCTTTTGATTAAAATTAATCATTTCAACAAATAATCTAGTTAATCAAAATACTGTTTTCAATTTTAATTTAATCAATACCTTCTGTAGCTTTGAAATAAAGTTTGATCAAAAATACCTTGCAAACCCATATTTTACGATAAATAAAAAGAATCCATTTTGAAAAAAGATTGATCAAAATGGATTCTTCTCCAGCAGATTTAAGTTTGGTTTTTATAAAAAAGTTTGATCATTCTACCTACGTTGTTTCACAATCTCGCTTTTTATTGTCGAAGAAAGAAAGCATTCAATTTGGATCTTACAAAAATAAGTAACACCCATTCTCAATTCATTAATTCAATAAAGTTCTAACATTATTTAAAAGCAATTGAAGTTTTATCACTCCAAGTTTCATTATAGTTTTAAACGCTCTTTTTGCCAAAGGTATGTTTAGTATACCAACTATAGTTATAACAATTAGGGCATAGCATGATATTTTTATCCAAGAAAATTGTGATGAAAAACCATCAGCACTAAACTCTGTTATTTCACGTATACTCCACCAACTCCGAGGATCAACAAATGCTGAAGAACATAAAAGTAATACTGAAAACAAAGCTATAAATTGAAGATAAAGTTTTTTTAATACTCCTACCAAATTAATCAACTCCTTTTTCTAAATTGATTCAACATTAAATTGAAACTATCCTGCCCAATAACAAATAATGAAATAAAAAACAGACTGCTGCTACAGTCCATTAATGTTCTACTCTAGCGCTTTTATTGTGGAAGATCGAACATTGGAGTGCTAATAATTCCTACAAAGGTTTCCAATTAGGGTCTTTTATATCATTCTGGCTTGGTTTTCTAACAGAATCAATACAAAATTCTGAGCATGCACCGAATTTAATAAAGTTTTCTTGTGCTTGCCTTAATGAAACATCATTTGCTCCCCCCTGGTAATCTGGATCTCGAAATTGTACACCATCGTCTTCCCAAAAGCATATTTTACAAATTGCATATGTATCTGTTGGCTCTTCATCCAATGTTTTATATCCACAACAAGGACAAGTATATTTCATGTAATCGCCTCACTCTATATAGAAAAAAGTCTATAATATTTCCTATAAAACTATCCACTTTATGTTCATAAATTAACTGAAGGGCATCATGAAAAAGATAATACGAATTGATAATACTTTACAAGCACTTCTAAACAATCATTCATTAACTTACATAAGGCTTTTCCTTATTCATTAAAAGCGCTTTCTATTGCTGAAGATAGCAATTTACTTGAAGAACTTGGTAATCCACGAACGGTCAGATACATTTAATAAATCTACAACAATGGATGCAACTTTCTCAAAATCTTCTACTGATTTTGCATTTTCAAAATTAAACCATATACCGTCTTCATCTATTGATTTGGCTCCTAACCTAAATCTTTCGTTTATATCATGGGCAGTAACTTTGTTTGGTGGAATGTACTCTCCCCAATGTGTTGCTATACCTTCTATTGTACAAATCGCTAATTCAACTACAAATGAGCCTCCCCATTTGTTAAATTGAAAAGTAATTAAATCTATGTTAGTTTCATTCTTTCTTCTAAAGTGAGGTAATGAGCCTTTAAATCCTTGTTCTCTTAAAAAAGGTATTGCAACTTTTTTTCAAGAAGTATTCATCATTTCCCTGTCATTCAATGCCATTTTTCATCCTCTTTTTTCTGATTGGTTTTCAACTATTCTACTCCTTTAGTATAAATGAAACTACTTACACTTCCTTTTCCTTTTCAAAGTGTGCTTCTCATTTCCTGAGGTATTTTTAAAAAAACTATAACCCTTTTTTCAAGAACAGCGCTTTGTTCGTAATATAAGTTTAACCAGGTTTTACTGGTTGAACTTTTTTTATTTAGTTTTATTATAGCGGTAGTCGGAGTAGAACGAAGCGCTTGTGGGACATGATCCCGTCCGCAAAACTGTTCACTCCCTACTTGTATAATCATGTTTCAGGCTGGTTGGGACAAAGATCCCGTTTAACAAGCGAACCTATGACAGTACAAGCAGCTCTAGGGACAACCGACTAATCTTAAATTCTAAGGAGGAGATGATTGATGAATCCAGTAATAGGTCTGGATGTTTCTAAAGGTGAAAGTCAGGTACATGCATTCTTGGATAAGGGACAACCTTTTCGTAAAAGCTTTAGTGTAAAACATACAGTAGAGGGTTTCGAAGCTCTATTAGTATTCTTAAAAGAGGTTGAAAAAGTAGCTGATGGTAAACAACCTTCGGTTATCTTAGAATCGACAGGACATTATCAATCTCCAGTCATTCAATTTTTGGAGCAACATCAATATATTTATATTATTGTGAATCCCCTAATCTCTTATCGAGCAAGAAGTGCAAGTTTAAGAAAGGTAAAAACAGACGCTGTCGATGCCTATCTTTTATGTGAATTATTCTATAAAGAAGAAATTGAACCGTATAAGAAAAGAGGTATCCAACTCTTAAACCTTCGTAATCTTACAAGGCAACAAGAGACCATTTCAAGTATCTCTTCGCAAACCAAGATACAGCTTCTAACAGTACTAGATCAGGTATTTCCTGAGTATAGAGGGGTCTTTGGTGATTTGTATTCGAAAGTATCTTTACAGACTCTTTCCTTGTTCCCTACTTCTGAACATGTATTAAGTACTACAGAATCAGTATTAACTGAAAAGATTGTATCGTTATGTACAAGACGTTCTGAAAAGTGGGTGAAGCAGCATTACGAAATCCATTTCAAAGCAATTTGTATGAAAGCCTTATTTTTAATTTAAAGATGTTAATAGCCATTGTTCTTCAATACCAAGAGCATCTATCACAACTTGAAGCAGAAATAGATGCCCTCGCTAAAGAAATGGAAGAATATAAGATTATCCAGTCTATCCCTGGTATCGGAGGGAAGATTGCGGCAACAATCATATCCGAAATTGGAGAAATAGATCGGTTTAATCACCCTAAAAAATTAGTTGCCTTTGCAGGAGTAGATCCAAGCGTTTACTCTTCTGGACGATTTACGGCAACCCAAAATCGGATAACGAAAAGAGGATCCAGAAGGCTAAGGCAAGCATTATTTATGGCTGTATACTGTGGAATTCGAGATGCCCGAAAGCAAAAGACGAGTGACACTGTTATTCCTAGGAATAGAAAATTAAGAGAGTTTTACGATAAAAAACGCAACGAAGGTAAACCCTATAGAGTAGCAAGTATCGCTTGTGTTAATAAGCTTTTACACTTAATTTACGCACTTTTAAAGAACAAAACTACTTTCCAAGAATTAGCTTGGAGACTATATTTATCAATATAAAACAAAACCTTCCAAATATGAAGATAAGGAAGGTTATTTAGCATACTCATTTTTAGTATATCATCATTATTTTAATTTTTTTATTGAAAAATGTTGACAACTATTAGCTGGTTTCGTAATATCTAATTTTCTCTTTATTTACCCCACTTTTATCAGCAAGTTTACTAATAAGATAACTCAAATAATTCACCCCATAACAAATTTAAACCGTGTACCATAGTACACGGTCAAGTATATTATTTATTTTTCTTCCTCAAGTATCCTGCTGCATTCATTAGAAAAGACTATCTTTTAAAATAAAGATATTCCTCTTCATATAATACGAAAAGTTTATGAACAAACTACCTGTTTGCTTCCCTCGCTTCTGCATTTTGTTCATTAATTCATAAGTAGGAAAAGTCCTATTCATATATTTTAGAATTAGAGACTAACATAATCGATAGAAATTAAATTCTCTCTCTTTTACTCTTAAACCTAAACAATAATTTCCCATTAAATAAAATTAATGCACTGTTTGCCAATAATATTCACTTATAACATTTCCTAATAAATCTGCAGTACGGTAAAGCTCATCAATTCGATTTTCTACTCCACCAATTTCAATAATGACACTATTAGGAGATAAATCTTGATTATATACACCGTTACCTTGTTCGCTACTTTTAATAATTACACCCCTCGATAAACCCGGGTAACTTTTTTCGATCATATCATTAATTGAATTAGTGAATTTTAGATTCTCCTCGTAGTTTTCATGTGAACTTCCAATTACAAACGAAATCTTCGCATAGGTATTCCCGTTAATAGTAGTTGTTGATAAATTTCTAGGCAATGAATCGCGATGAATATCAAAATTCATTTCTAAATCTGGATTAAACTTCATCTCATTCAGCACGATTTCTCTAGACAATTGATATGAGCTTCCAAAATCCAAATCCCGTTCCCCAAGAATACTGATGATATCAACGTCACTTACTCTATTCCCTATTCCATTCTGTTTCAACACATTTCCTAAGCGGTCTCCAACTAGGGTTACATTGAATTTTGAATGGTAAGACATCTCGGGTGCTGTGCCCTTTTTAAAATAAGGTAAGAAGGATTCACGATTATGAGAAGAGTAAATAAAAACAACCTTTCTGCCGAATGTGCTATGAAATTTGTTTTTATCTATAATTGGCACTCTTGGCTCTTTAAAAATATTATCTAAATGTGCATTTATTTTTAATTGGTCTAAGGCCCCATCATTATTAAGAGCTTCTTCCTTAGGGACTATTTCTTTTCCACTAACTTCCATTAATTTCTCTTCACCTTTAGACGCACTAATTATCTTTGAAGTAGTCCCAGCAGTTAAATGCATTTTCGGAATTTCACTATTATTACCTTGCTTTTTTTCAAAAGTAGTTTCTTTATCATTCATATCTTTTAAAAGAAAGAAATGTATGTAAATTAATAAACTTATCAATAAACTAACTGAAATAACTATTAAAAGCTTTAAATCTTTTTCACTTAAGTTTCTCACTATAATACCTCAATTAGTAGTTATTTATTATATTTATCGGTTTAAATAGAGATAATGTTTATATTAATAACATGATTAAATAAAGCTGAGAAATTAAGATATATTTAAAAATGCATTAAATAAGGGGCTTTTTTTGGAAGAAAAGCAGAATATTTTTTCTAATACTTGCTCACTTTGGAGTCATTTTAATTGCAATTGTGCAATTGGGTTAACTGGTCCCAGTACATATTCAGTAAAGAAACAATATGTATTAAATGAAGGGGTTAGGAAAATACCCTTCATAACTTTAATCTACTGCAATTTCAAACAACTTTAAATACTAAAAAAAGAAATGTAGACCCTTTGTCTACATTTCTTTCAAGAATTTTTTTAGAATCAGAGCATCGGCGTCAAAATTATGATTTAAGTCACACAATTATTAGATATTTAATATTGAACAGAGTATTTGCTTGATATTATCTAAAGTGAACTCTTTCTTCGTATATCAACTCTTTTATACACTCTTTTGATTGATTAAAAATATATTGTTTTTGTTTGTTCAAACATTATTCAGTCGGTGATAATTCACTTTCTGTTACCCATTTGTGATTTTTAACTTCTTCTCCACCGGTAGTTGGAGTGAAATCAACCATATAAACTGTCGTTGCCTCGGCTGAAGTAATTTCAGCTGTTGCTCCATCCATGCCTTCCATATGAGCTGCATCTATTGTGATTTCTGTTCCAGGTTCTAAAGGTTCTTCACCAGCGTCTGGAATTTCCTCGTGAATAACCCACTTATGGTTTTCCACTCTTTCTCCACCAGTTGTCGGAGTATACGAAATAGCATAAACGATAGTATCATAGGCACCTACAATTGTTGCTTTGGCACCCTTCATCCCTTCCATGTGTTCTGATTCGATAATCGCTTGACTTCCAACCCCATAGGTTGGATTTTCTGCTACTTTCAAATCTTCAGGAACTTCACCAGAGCTAGAATGGTTCATGTTACTATGATCCATTCCATCCATGTTCTCTGTATTTTCTGTGCCTTCTGTGTTTTCATTATTAGGGTCGGAGCATGCTCCTAATACTAAGAAAAGGGCTGCTAATAATGATAGTAATGCTGATTTTTTTATTCTTTTTGTCAACATGTAAATAACTCCTCCTTTGACATTTGACAATACCATATCAACAAAATGTGCAGAAATTATGGAGTAGGCTCAATTTTTTAACTAAACCCCAGGTAAAATACTTGACCATGACCATACATAAAAGCACAATCAATGCAAAATTGCGCACTTAATAAAACGAGAAACTTTATAGTTAGAGTTCCTAGACCTTTTCAAGGTTAAATGCTTTTGTACTGAATTCAAGCCCCTATTTTGTAACAATTTTTTATTTATGGGCTGCACTTACTAGATGTACAAATTCATTTCTATGCTTTTCTTAAGCAAAATGAGTATTCATTGACCCTATTCATGAACTCCGATAGTTTATTTGAATTCCAGTCCTACATTTTTAAGTATTATCAAGTTCCCTGCACAAAATCTTCAAACATTTAGAGTAAAATAAAAGTACTTAATTGAAAATAGGTGAATTCTGTGAAAAAACTTTCAGTAAAACTTGGAATATTATTCTTTCTGATTATTTTTGGTTTGATGACATTTATTTTTTTCTTTCTACACGAGGGAATTGTTGATTCCATGGTTGAAGAAGAGCTCAATGCTCTTCAAGCGAGGGGAAATTCTCATAGAGCTATTCTTGAAGAACAGTTTGATGTCGAAACGATAGATCATGTTGTTTTAATGGAGTCTGAATCGAATACGGATGTTGTGATTACAGATATAACTGGAAAGGTGCTCGACACTTCCTCTCCAATTAACCCTTTTAAACAATACCTAAAGACACCTACTTCTAATATTCCTAGGAATGGGCAGATCGTGGAAGGAAATTGGAGTGAAGAACCTTTTATTGCAACCGTCAGTCCTATTCAAACTGACGGACAGCTTATCGGATATATATACATGTTTCAAAATACAGCATCTGTTCATTCTTTAATTCAACGGCTAAATGAGCACTTTATTTTGGCAGGATGGATTTCCGTTATTCTCACTATTATTATTATTATTTTTCTATCAAAAGGAATCACAAAACCGCTTATTAAAATGAAAGAAGTTACCTCACAAATCAGTAAAGGGCATTTTTCTGTTTCCTTACCGAAAACGTCTGATGATGAATTAGGGGATTTAGCTAAATCAATTGAATTATTGGCTACAGATCTGAATTATTTAAAACAGGAACGTAATGATTTTTTAGCAAGCATTTCCCATGAACTTCGGACTCCTCTAACTTATATCAAAGGATATGCAGACATCGTATATAAACGTAATCTCTCTAGTGAGGAAAGAGGGAAATATTTGGAGATTATAGTAGAAGAAACGAATCGTCTGTCTCATTTAATTAAAGGGCTATTCGAATTAGCTAAAATCGACAAAAATTCCTTTGAAATTCAGGAAGACTACATCGATTTAAGCAAGTTTATTACAAAAATTGAGCAGAAGTTCTCTCCTGCTTTTCTAGAGAAAAATATGAACTTTAAAGTTATCTGCCCTTCAGGCACAGTTTTAAGAGCGGACCCATTGAGACTTGAACAAATCATTTTCAATTTATTAGACAACGCAATGAAATACTCTAATGAAGGGGCACAAATCATATTACAAGTATGGAAATACAAAAATTCTATTCATATCTCTGTTCAGGATAACGGAAAAGGGATACCTGAAAAAGACATCCCTTATATCTTTAATCGTTTATATCGAGTTGATAAATCTCGATCACGATCTCTTGGAGGTATGGGACTTGGTCTAGCGATTGTAAAAGAGCTTGTTCACGCACATGGTGCCGAAATTAATGTAAAAAGTAAGGAAAATGTTGGTACAGAATTCGAACTAATTTTTAAAGGAGATCAGTAGAATGAAAACAATTTTATTAGTAGATGATGAAACGTTGATGCTAGATTTATTATCCTTGTACTTGTCACCATTGGGATACAACTGTATTAAGAAAGAATCAGCAATTGATGCAATTGAATACTTAACATCACATTCAGTAGACCTTATTTTATTAGATGTTATGATGCCAGACATTGACGGCTGGAAAGCATGTCAGGAAATCCGAAAATACTGGGATACCCCCATTATTATGCTGACCGCTATGAGTGAAAAAACGGATATTGTAAAGGGATTAAAGAATGGTGCAGATGACTATATTTCCAAACCTTTTGACGAGGAAGAGCTGACTGCAAGGATTGAGGCAGTTTTGCGAAGACAAAAGAGTGAAACTGGGAAAATCTTATTTCGAGGCCTTTCTCTGGATCATGATTCTTTTCAAATGCATTATTCCGGAACGGAAATTTCATTAACACCTAAGGAGTTTGGGATGATGAGTTTATTTCTGAATAACCAGAATAAAGTTTTTACTAGAGAACACTTAATAACTTCTATTTGGGGATATGAAGTTTCAACTGAAGACCGGACGATTGACTCTCACGTTAGAAACTTACGTGAAAAGCTTCGAAAATCCGGTTTTCCCTCTGATGATCACTTGCTCACAGTCTGGGGAGTTGGATATAAATGGGCTGGAAAGGAATAAAAAGTGAAAAATCCCTTACTTGAATGGTTATCCTCTAACCCTCCTAGCAGTTTTAATAGGTATTGGGTTCAATATTATTATTGCTATTATAGGAATACTGCCAAACGCCTTATTCATTTTAAGAAACCTGATGACTTTTCAATATTTCTTCTACTTAGATGTTTGCCAATGTTGAATGACTTATAAAGCAGAATCAGTTTCCTTTTGATCTCAGTTAAATAAAACCTCAAAAATCAGGGGCAAGTTGGGGACTGAATGGGATGATGACGGTTTCTGGGATCCATACTTTTTACATCATTTCTTTAACATTTGGTTTTACAACGACCATGTTGCTTGGTTTTGTATACATGGATTTCTTTTTACCATACAGCTAATGCTCAAATTAGGGTAAACATGATAAATATACACAGAGCAAGTCTATTCCCTTGAAAACAAGGAAAATCGATTTGTTCTAGAATTGTTGTTTTTTTATTGGTTAGACCTAGGAAAGTATGACATACTAACACCAAGTTCATCGTCATCTCGTTTCTAAATAGTTTCATTTCCACTGATGGGGCAAGCGCTCTAAACGCCTCTCCTTCCCAGAACGATTTAGAGAATACAGGTGAGTCAATATTGGTTAAAGGTGACTCAGTAACAGGTTTACTATTAAACGAATAATTCCCTACTTCTAGGTAACAATAAATTTTTGGAAAGGAGGGATTATCATGGATAATAAACAACAACTCCAAGAATGTATTAATGAATGTGAAAGCGCAATGAGACACTTAAATAACGCTATGTCTAAAATGAGCAATGAACGTTTACAACACGCTTCAAGAGACTTACAAGAGTGCATCAATGAGTGCCGTAGCCTGTTGTAATCTACATGACCACCTATTAATCTGTAGGTGGTCATTTTTTCGCAAAATTCAAAAACGTTTTAGCACAAAAAGAACAATGAAATCAACAACAGTGACACACAAGATATTGATCCATATGGATTCTATATCAACTAATTGAATGGTTAGTGCCTTTGCGAAAGTGACAAAAAGGGCAAAGTAATTTCGTGCCTCAAATGTTTTCACAAATTCCAACTATATAAGCATCGCCTCGAAGCATATTCAGTGCCTTCAAGATCTTTTAAACTTTCTCGTTCCGATTTCCGAACGTCTAGAAACTGCTGTATAGCAAGTGTTAGTAAGGTCCCTTCTATTTTTTTCTTTAATTAGAATGAAAGTTTTACAACAATTTCTTGATCATTTAAGATTTCTAATAAATTGTCAATTATACTCTACTTAAAACCTTTAATTTTATGTACACTTAAAAATGAATGATCCTGTTACTCTTTGATAATATTGTTTTCTAGTATCCAGAAGTTATTATAGGGGTACCAATCGTAACATCAATTAAATCATCCTTTTGATTTTTCCTAAGACCTATTTGAAGATTAATTTTCTTTTCATTTATCCTTAATGTATATGACTCCAAAAGATTAGTATATGCAGATAATGAAACCAAATCATCTTCAATTAATCCTTCCACAAAGGTACCAGAGAATTCTCTTAAGAGAAGATCCCCCTCATCCCTTAATTCAAAGCCATTCTTTTCTTTCATTGTGCCTTTAAGAGTATAAAAGACTTCATTTTGTCCGTTAATTTCATTTTTAAAGTTAGCATTAATAAATTCCCATAATTCTTTATTCCAAGTTTGACCCTTAATTTCATAAGAATGATATATTCTGTACTTATTCCCTACAAGAAAGGCAGTAACTTTAACTCGCATCTCTATTTCTTTTGGTTCGATTTGTTTGTAACCAACTGTAATATAGTGCTGTTCTTCACTGCCTTCATCACGTCTAATATCCCACTTATATCCTTCTTCATCTTTTTGTATTCTTTCTATTTCTCTTTGAATATCTTTTTCACTGGTTACATCCTTAACCGGTTTCATTATATAAATTTTCCATGAATTTAATGTTATTTTTTCCTTTTGAACAATTTCTGTTAACTCCAATAATCCATTTGTATTACTTTGACTATTAACTGCCCTGTTTGTATAGAAAAAGCTTAATAGTATGAGAAATACTATAGTCATTTTGATAGATTTCATAAAAAACTCACCTCACGATTATCTTTACCTTTTCGTGAGGTGAGTATACATATTTTCTATTAATCTTTTAACTTTTTAAAATACCTTAATTTACGTCCAGTAAGTTAAAGTATCTAAAATCCCAAGTATAATCATTATCCAACCTGCTAATTTTTGAACGACTGAACCAAGTTTTCTCCCTTTCTTTTTCATTAACTTTCCACTTAATTCAAAATACCAGATCAGAAAAATTGCAATAATCAAAGGCAAGGATGTTCCGATGGCAAAGATGGTTGGTAATACTGCCCCATAAGATACTGACACAACCATCGGCATTAAGCTTACAAAAAATAATACAAACATTGTCGGACAGAACCCTAACGAAAAGCTAACTCCCATTAAAAAGGAGCCAAGCTTTCCTTTTTTCAGAAAACGATCTGGTATGCTCCCAAGTGATAAAGACTTCCTAAACTTAATGAGCCCAATCATAAATAATCCAATAAATATTAATATAGGTCCAACTACCCTACGTATCCATGGAAAATAGAGAGTCAATGTTGATTCAAACTCACTGCCTAATAACCAAACAACAAGGCCTAGACCTGAAAAAACGACAATTTTTCCTAAAATAAAAAGGACTACCTCAGACCAGGCCATACTTTTTTGTACAGACTTATTTCCATATATCGTAATAGCCCCTAGGTTACCAGTAAATTGGCAAGGTGCTAAAGCACCGATAATCCCTAAAATAAAAGCTGAAAGAATAGGGATGCTTTCTGTAGTATACCTAAGAGTAAGAAAAGGTTGACTAAGGAAATTACTTATTTGACTAAAGAATTCATACATCTTTCCCTCTCCTTTTACTCATTAAACCGTACTTCACCTGGAACAACAATCGTGTATTGATAGGTATTACTATCACCATTTTCTTTTATTGCTTCAATCTCCATAAACAATGTTCCGGCTGCATGGATAATATTACCTGTTATTTTAAAAGTGTCCTCATCTATCTTAAAAGCATCATACTCAACACTATAATCCGGTGGCATCGTGATTTTAACCCTTATATTCTCGACATCACTTTTTCCTTTTAGGTCTATAGTTAAGACGTTAAGTCCTGGCTTTAATGGAGACATTTTCACCTCTAAATCTTGTTCATTTTTTTCTCCTTCAGGATATATACCCTGTTCAGCAGCACTAGGAGTTGATACCACTAAAATCGAAGCAAATAATAAGATAAGTATGCCATACACAATTTCATTAATACCTCTTATTTTAAACTTAGTTACCATATTTACAGTGAACCTTTTAATCGTTCTTCTTTGGAGATATCCTACCAAAACAACTAGAATCGTTAACACTGCTTTTACGATAACCGCTTTTCCCCATTGACTATCGAGGAAACTTTCAATTGAGAAGGAAGGAATATAACGGATTGTCATTATGATCCCAGAGAAGATTATAACAATAAGACTCCAAAAGGCTAATCTAGAGAATTTCAATGCAGACTTCCCGATAAAATCAGAAACCTCATTTTTCTTAACAAGCGTAATTAATGCCAATAAGCCGCCCATCCAAATTGATGCCCCAAAAAGATGCAATTCATTTATGAAGATAGTAAAGTAACCTCCATAACGAGGATACGAGGCATGCCCCATCACAAATGGTGTCATAAATAACGCTAGTCCAAAGGCAAAAGTCTCAATTCTTCTAAACATCAATCCTAGTAATAATAAAATGACTTGGATAATTGGTACCAAGATAAATTTTAATGTGAAGAACTCTTTTAAAGGTAGTTCTAGTAACTCCATTCTTTGCTGGAGAATTAATAGAGTAACACCAGCCATTGTCATGAAAATTAAACTTAAAGAAATAAACTTCCATTCACTATCCTGTTTAAGGTTTTTTGAAATGATTTGAATAAATAAGCTTGAGCCAAATAATATCGATAATCCAATAAAAACGAGCCAATAGCCAAGTTGCTTTAATCCCATATCTGGAAACCATGCATTATGAACAGGTGTACCCTTTGAACCCTCTTCGATTGGTGTGAACTCATCCACAGCAAAATAAAAAACATCGAGACTGTCTGGTTGATTACTAGAAACCCTATTGCTTGGATGTGCATACCATGTTACTTGATAGGTCCCTTTTGCTAACGATTGATCGAATTCTACTGTTATGTGGGTGGGATCTAATGGATCCTGGTATGGTTCCTTTAATTTCACTGGCTGTTGGTTCTTGTCAAAGACTCCGATGGCTGAAAGTTCTGTCTCTTGGTTAAACCATAAATCAATCTTATCAAGACTGCCTTTGATGATTTGTCCATCATTAGGTATCTGCTTATTTAACTTCAATGGACCCTTTTGATTAGACCCATCCTTAAGAACTTCATCCTTAAGAACCTCAAAAAAGAATTTTTCTGTTATGATATCTCCATCTAAAGCTATCACGTTAATTTCAATATTATATCGATTAGCTGGCAATGGTTCCTTCAATTCACCAATAATATGAGTTTGATTGTTAGGATCTATATATGTGTTACCTAATTGAAATGACCTACCCGATGAATCTATTATTTTCAAAGCTTTAGAATGCAGTACAACAGGGTCCTTAAACCACAATTCTATGGTAGAAGGGCTAGTTTCCACCTTTTCTCCGCCTTCAGGAAGTGTTCTCACTAAAGAAGAATGGGCATACGCAGAAACTCCCGGGAATATATTTAATATAAAAATCGAAACAAAACTTAACATTATTAAAAACTTTACTGACCTACTCACTTGTCCTACTCCTTTCAGAGCTTAAAACCAATATATAATGAAAGAATTAATTGCTATAAGTATTAAAAAATTATACATGACTTTTTGTAATACTTTAAAAAAATATTTATTTCTTTTAACCCATTTATCAAATTCAAAACCATATGCAATGAATCCAAATAGTGTCAAAGGGGATATCAAAATCATAGAATACAAAAAAGGCTTAATGAAACTAAAAACATCCCTACCAAAGAAGAATGGTAAAAATCTAGAAAAACCATAGAAAACAGGATCAAGATAAAATGATAACATTAAACCAAAAATGAAAGAACACCATGTTTTAATTTTAAAATCAATGCCTTTTTTATTTATCCAAAAATGAACGAGTAAGATAATGACAATTAATGGACCAATACTATAATTAACTAGGCCTATTAAGATTTGAAAATTGTAATCCCCAAACATTGTCGTTATCAAAATCCCTATAAACAATCCGGCAATTCTTCCCACGCAAATCAAAACTAATTCTTTTATCCAATTTTCCTTTTTAAATAGAAAAAGCAAATAAATAACTAGAAGAACGTTTGATGTTACTTGACTATATGTAAGTAACGACATGACTCCGAGCCAAATTGATTTAATATAAAAAGTACTATTTTGATAAAGATCCCAAAAAAAATTGTGACTACTTGTGAGTAATCCGGATAATTGATCAATCCAGTCCCAATACATATTATTTCCATCTCTTTCAATTAATCTTATCTACAGGACGTTTCAGGAAATTTTTTTTATTAAATACACTCAATTGCCACTAATAGCTTAAATAAAACAGTAAAAGCAACCAAGTTTGTCACTATAGTTAAATCTAATTTCTTTTCTTTATATCAGTATTCAGCCAATAAATCCAATTACATTTACTTCGATCAATATCCTAAAAAACCCATGAGTCCTACATTATCACATAATTATGTAGTTTTTATGAATAAAGAAGGTGAATCTCACCAAGAAATAATTTAAAAAGGCCTAAGAAGGCCTTTTTAAAAGGGGAGTATTTAATATGTGAGCACGTTACTCTTAATCATTACTTTCTTGATCATCATAGGATTCCATGAAATCTCCACACGCCGTCATCATCTTCTGACCTTCAGGTGAATTCATAGCCTCCATCATATTCATCATACCGTTTCCATTTCCGTTCATCATATTTCCCATACCCTTTTCAGGTTCCTCAGCATACGTAAACTGTCCTACAACTAAAAGAGCTGCTAAAGCAAAAGATGAAACAAATGCTATTTTCTTTTTCAATTTGCTCTACCTCCTTTCTATATCGTTAATATAAGTATAGACCATAAATTTGATGAAACTGTGGAGATTCTAAAGTTTATGTGAAAAATAAAAGGAACCGTTAAAGGTTCCTTTCATTTTAGTCTGTTTACTGTTTAGTTTTATGTTACAAGAAATATTGTACCCTATTAATTTGAAGAATATGTGAAGAGATTAATTTATATTTTATCTTTGTAATACTCTCTTTTTTTGCTCATACTCTTCTTCATCAATTTCACCTCTAGCAAAGCGTTCCATTAAAATGTCTAGTGCATTTCCTTGGCTGTTGTTTTTCCCACTAGAATCTTTGTTTTTTTCAAATGGTTTCATAATTAATAAAACAAAACCATAAATTGCAAAACCAATTATCAATATCCAAATTAGCATATTTAATAACATGCCAAAATTCATCATTCCCATCATTACCATTCTCCTTACATAAATTATTTTCGATTAATTCATTCACAATTACATTGAAAGTTCCCTAATTTTCTACCTTTTCTACTTTACGATCAATAGCTGTTCCACTCTTTGCAATCTGTGTCCAACTAATTCCATTATCTTTTGTTATATAAATTTGTTTCTCAAATGTTGTGAAAACAATTTCTGAACTGTTTTGAGGATTTACAGCAATATATGATATTGCATCTTCATTACTTATTTCCGGAATAGAAATCTTAGTTTTCTCTTTCGTATCTATATTAATTTCATACATTACGGACCCATCCTCTAGCCCACCAACCACTAATTTATTTTCTTTTGTAAAGTGAATGGAAGATATAGGTACTCCTGGTAATATACTTTCAAATGTATTACCAAAATCGGTTGAAAGAAATACACCTTGATCTGTACCTATTGCAATGATTTTCTCATCTGATGAGTGCACTGCGATTGATGCAGGTTGACCATCTAACCCATTCATATCGCTTTTCGTCCACTTTTTGGTTTCATCCAATGTATAATAAAGGCCCGTATCTTCCATCCTACTATTCGCTTCGGGATTTAGCACATAAATTGCATGTGAAAAATATCCTACAGCCATTCCGTGAAAATCAATTTCTTTATATAAATCTAATACTTCTAGTGACTTACCAAAATCATTACTTTTTACGACTCCAAAAGGATTTTCTAATTTTGAGCCTGGTCCAGGATGACCACTACTGTAAAATCCGTCATCTACCATAGAAAAACCCATATAGTCATGTTTCTCCCCTTCTGGAATCCTCCATTCACCCTTTGAATAAACTCTTAAGCCATCATGAGCTGGTATATAAAAACTATTACCATCTGCGGAGTATCCAAGCCCATGTATATGTTGGAATCCAATAGTATCTCCCTGTTCAACCTCATTATTTTTTAAAGTTATAAACCCAAAAATTGTTGAACTTAACAAAGTTATAGCACTAATCCATTTTAGGATTGTTGAACTTTTTTTTAATTGATTGCTTTTTTTCTGACCCTGCTTATTTTTAACACTTATTGATTTTATTTTCTTTGAAATCACTACGATTCCGACCACAGATACTACTAATAAAAGAATTGATACTACTAATCCCCCACCAATTATCTTATCAAACATTAAACCCTCTTTTTGATACTCTTCCTCTGTACCATGAGCAAATGCATTAAGAGGTAAAGCCATCATAAAAAACATTAATGTAAAAAGTCTTAATTTCATCATTTTTTATCACCTTTTTTAAACTTTATTAGTATCAAGTAAATTACGCCAACCACAACAATAGGAATTCCTAACCACATACACAACTGTAAAAAAGTCATGATGTATGCATCTATACCAGCCCCCATCAGATAAGATCCTGAAGTTGTTAGACAAGCCAGACCTATAATCACGAGTAGACCCGCAATAACATATTCAATTCGTTTCATCCTAATCCTCCTGACTAAAGTCTACTACAGGGAATGTCAATATAAAGCTTGTCCCTTTACCAACTTCACTTTTGACTTGAATTTCACCTTGTTGAAGTTCAACTAATGATTTAACAATGGATAATCCTAAACCTGTTCCTCCGGTTGCTCTAGACCTTGACTTTTCCACTCGATAAAAACGCTCAAACAGATAAGGTAAATCTTCTCCTGGTATACCTAATCCCGTATCTTCGATTGATATTTTTATCTTTTGTCTCTCACTCCAAAGCTTTACGGTTATAGACCCCTTTTCTGTATAACGAATGGCATTCTCTAAGAGGTTTATTACAATTTGTTCAGTTCGTAACCCATCAAGGTTGGCTAAGGGAAGATTTGTATCACCTTTAAGGAAAATCTCGATTCCCTTTTCTTTTGATTTTAATTTTGTTTTCTCTATAGAACTTTGAATAACTTCACAGAGGTCTATATCTTCAAAGTGGAACTCTAATTTTCCCTCTTCCATTTTCGACAATTCAAAAAGATCATTCACCAATTGCGTCATTCTTTCCGTTTCATTCTCTATAATAAGCAGATATTGATCTCTTTCTTCGTCAGATTGGTAAAGGCCTTGTTGAATCGCTTTTATATAACCACCTAAATATGTTAAAGGTGTTCGTAACTCATGTGATATATTAGCGAAAAATTGCCTTCTATTTGTTTGGTATTTATCTAATTCTACAGCAAGATAGTTAATAGCTTTTGCTAGAGATCCTATTTCATCTTTACTTTCAACACTCACTCTTGTTTTCAAGTCGCCATGTGCAATATTCCTCGTAGCCTTTTCCATTTCAAGTAATGGAGTTGTCAGTTTTCTTGTAAAAAAGAAGGCAAATCCAATTGCTAAAAATATGGAACCCATTCCGGCAAGGATAAGCATATCTCTAACACGGTCAAGTGATAAGTATATGCCATCAATTGGAGCTAAAACAAATATACCACCTAGGAATTCCTTGTTTGAAATTATTGGTTTTCCAATTGATAAATACCTGTTCTTTGTAGTTACATCTTGAATTTCGATTTTAACCGATTCCTTTTCCTTAAGAGAAGGCAAAAGTTCGATGTTTGCCTTTGAACCCTTAGGAAGACTAGGTAATCCTGAATTTGCCACGATTTCCCCATTTTTATCCACTATAATTATTTCATGATCTGTCAAATCTGCCAGCATTTCAAACATATTAAGAATTTTCTCATCTTTAATATCTGTTATTGTTCGAGAGTATCGAGTAGACAGCTTATCAACTTGGCTTTCTACCTCATTATAAAAGAATCCGGAAAAAATTTTATTTATACTAAACCCTAAAGGGAAAATAACAACGAAAAAAAGCAGGATAAAGACTACTCCTAACTTAATAACGATACTATTCCATTTCATGCTTTTCCATCTGGAGTTTGAAAGATATACCCAACACCCCATACTGTTTTTATTGGATTAAACGATAATCCATTTTTTCTAAGTTTTTCTCTTACATTTTTCACATGTGTATCAACCGTCCTAACATCTAAAACGTTGTTTGTATTCCATATAGCATTAAGTAAAATTTCACGTGTAAATACCTGTTTCTGATTTGTTGCGAATAAATGAATTAGATTGAATTCCTTAGGTGTAAGGTCAACTTCCTTGCCGTTTACGAGAACCAGTCTACTATCTTTAATAATTGTTAGGTCAGAGATTGTAATTGTTCCATTATCATTTTCATTATTAAATTCAACAGACCTTCTTAATAATGCATGAACACGTGCTACCAGTTCTTCAGGGTTAAATGGTTTTACTAAATAGTCATCTGCACCAATGTTAAGACCGTGTACTTTATCCTTTACATCCGTTAAAGCAGTTAACATCAAAATTGGAATGTTTTCTTTCTCGCGGATTCTTTCACAGACTGTCCATCCAGTCATATCAGGCATCATTACATCCAGAATAATGAGTTGAAAATTATGATCTTTTACCTTTTCTAACGCCTCTTTACCATTTGCTGCCTCTTCTAAATCGAAGTGAGGAAGTAAATGAATCTTTATTAGATTTCTCATATTCCACTCATCATCAACAATAAGAATTTTGTCTTTCATACCTATCACTCACTTATCCCTCATTTATTATTGGTACATATTCATCATGAACCTGTTCTTTTTTTGCCCATTTAAAAAATATATATCCTATTACTGTGCCATAGATTAGTTCTTGTATGACTTTCATGATGATACCACCGGTTTGTTGGTCATCTATCGGACCAAGATAAGTCCATAATTGTGGGGCATTAGTATACATCGCATACAATGGTTCATCGGCAAAAATAATTAATGCGCAAGCAGGAGTTAATAACACACCTGCGCCAAAAATATATCCAAGTTTTTGCAAAGGAGAAAGTTTATCTAATTCATCACTAACAGGAAATATTGGAATCCACATTAAAAATGCTGAAGCTGTTAAAATCAAATGAGTAAGGTTATGATAAATTGTATTTGAAACCACTTTATCAAAAATTATTGGAATATGGTAAAAAGAAAACAGAATATTAAATAGTAACAATGGAATTAATGGAACCTTTGCTATTGAAAGAATCTTATATTTAAAACCAATTTTTATAACAGATTGGACCATCCATTTTTCTATACCCATTAATAGTAACGGTGGCATTACAATATAAACTAAAGACTGTGCCAGCATGTGCGCACTAAATAAGAAACTGTCACCTAAAACATGTAACGGACTACCTAGCGCAATATAAAATACAATCAGTCCACCTAAGAAGGAAAGTTTTCTTTTTATGGATACGGGAGTAAAATCAGGATTACCCCTTCGATTTTTATTTATGAAATGAAGGTATAACAGAAAAACTAGAATAACTCCTATAAATAATGCCGGGTTCCAAAGCTCAAAAAATGAATAATCATGTAAACCACTTTTTTGTCCATTATGAGCAAAAGCACCCGTTGGTCCTAAAAGAAAAAACAAACCAGGAAGCGCTAAAGAAACCCTACGAAATGACATAATTTCCCATCCATACCCTATTTATTGGGTCTTTTACTTTTCTGATAATGGTGATTTTTTGTATTTATTAACAGTTTCAACCATAAATTCTTTTGTCATCGGACCTACATGGTGGTACCTAATAATCCCACTTTCATCAATAAAAAAAGTTTCAGGTTGTCCAGCTATACCATAAGGTTTAGCCATCGAATCATTATAATCTAGAAGATACGTTGAGGTAGACTTAAATTCTTCAATAAATTCCTGCACTTGTATTTTTGGTTCCGCTCGACTTAGAATTAAAAGTTTTGCCTGATCTCCATACTCTTCTTCAAACGCCTGAAGTTCAGGAGCTTCCTCCCGACATGGGGGACACCAGGATGCAAAGAAATTCAGAATAACAAATTCACCTCGGTAGTCTGTTAGACTTACCATGTTACCGTCCATACCTTCTAACGTAAAATCAGGAGCAAGGCCACCCACTTCTGCAGCAGTTGATTTTTCAGCAAGATTTATAGCCATGTAAATAAATGCAACTCCTATAAGCACAATAATCGTTACACGCACCAGCTTACGTAACACACTTTTCACCCCTCCTATACTTACATCTAATAATAACTTTTGATTTTCTCTAATTGTTTCGTTATCTTTTTCTGTTCGTT
Organism: Metabacillus sp. B2-18; assembly: GCF_021117275.1. NCBI lineage: Bacteria > Bacillati > Bacillota > Bacilli > Caryophanales > Bacillaceae > Metabacillus > Metabacillus sp. B2-18. Next base: position 189,149 of record NZ_CP088246.1, on the reverse strand, counting down.
AAAAATTCGAATAACGTATGCGAGAATCCCAACCCAAATAATTAATACTCCTACGAATAAAAAATTCATCTATATTCTCCTATCTTTTTAATTCTATATTCTTTATTTCTTTTATCTTTTCTTTTTGTCTTTCAAGAAAGAAACGATAGATTAATAGTGTGAAAAATAGAAACTGAAAGGCAATTATACTGAAGAACAAGGTTTGTGCCATTTCAACCGGCATATGAACACCTTGCTCATCGATTACCTTTGGGTGGATGGTTCTCCACCACTTTACCGAGAAGTAAACGAGTGGAACATCTAAAAAGGCGATGATACCAAATATTGCAGCAAATTTCCTATGACGTTCTTCTCCTTGCACAGATGCTCGAATGAATAAATAAGCGATATACATAAACCATAGAATAAGCGAAGTAACTAATCGTGGGTCTTCCCACACCCACCATGCATTCCACACAGGCTTTGCCCATAACGAGCCCGTCACTAGAACAAATGTTGTGAAGAGTACTCCAATCTCAGCTGCTGATACAGCTAAATAGTCCCATTGCTTATTTTTCGTATATAAATATAAAACTCCTCCGATAAACACGATTGCAAAAGCTACAAACGCTACAAAAGCACTTGGGATATGGAAATACATAATTCTTTGTATCTCTCCCATATACTTTTCAGTTGGTGCATAGTAAAAAGCCATGTATAGTTGAATGATTATGACGATTGCTGTTATTAAAGTAAGTGGAATTTTTGATATTCCCAGTAGTCTGTTAACCATGTCACACCTCCAATAAGTAATCGAATAAAAAAAGTGGGATGATTGTAAAAAGAATGTCATAACTAACTAAAAGTATCAGCCATACGTTTTGCGACATTTCTATAGAAGGATATAAGGCTACTTCAGTTAGCTGAACGATTCCTAAAAACAGTGGAACACTTAATGGGAAAAGCATTACTGGTAGTAATAATTCAGTAATTCTGCTTGACTGTGCAAGGGTTGCTAAAAAAACACCCATCGCTACAAACCCCCAACTGCCCAATAACAATACCGCTATCAGTAAACCGAGTGAATCTGGGTAAGGTTGTTGAACAAATAAAAAAAAGGCAGGAACTGATATGCAGATTACTATCAAAATCAATACTAAATTCGCTAAAAATTTCCCAAGGTACAGTGCACCCTTGTCTAATGGAGAGACTAACAAGCCAGTTAGGACACTATTCTCTTTATCCATTGCAACAATTCGGTTAAAACCGAGCATGGCAGATAAAAGAATAGGAATCCATAATATCCCTGCCGCCAATTTTTGCATAGCTTCCATATCTGTATCAAACGCAATGTTTAAAAACACTTGAAGCATTAATGCAAAAATAATCATTGAAAAGAGGAGTGATTTTTGGCGAAATTCTAACGTTAGGTCCCTTTTAAGAATTAATAATGTCTGTTTATAGAAATTCATTTTCATTCCTCTCCAACAATGATTGATACCTATCTAAAAAAGATAAGAGAGATATTTGGGAACTCTTTTCGTCAACAATAATTTCCCCATCATGTAGTAAAATTGCTCGTTCACAAAGATCAAAAGCTTGTTTTACATCATGACTGACTAAGATATATCCATTCCCTTGTGACTCATGTTCATTAAGAATATCTTCAATGATCATTTTTGATTTCAAGTCTAACCCATCAAACGGTTCGTCCAAAAGTAGATACTCAGGTTGATGGACCAACGCTCTTGCGATGGATAAACGTTGTCTCATTCCCTTAGAATAGGTACCCACAAGTTCATCCTTCACAGTGACTAATTGTACTTTATTAAGAATATGCTCAATAAAATGTTTGTCATCTTTCCCATAAATTTTCTGGTAAAAATGTAAATTTTCAATAGCTGTTAAGGAGTCGTGTAAAAAACTATCAGGAAAAACAACACCTAGATTGTTTTTCCAATTGTTTTTGCTAACTCCTTTTGCTAACGATAACTTCCCGTCAGAAGGTTGAGAAAGTAATGCAATTATCTTTAAGAGAGTAGATTTCCCCGCTCCATTCCCTCCAATAAACGCAACCGTTTCCCCCTTTCTCCAAGAGAAATTAATCGATTTTAATACCTTTCGTTCATTTATGATAAATTCAAGATTTTGAAGTTCCAAAATGGAGACCACCTACCTGAGTTCTGCTATAACCCGTATCATTTTCTCTCTTATATCGTTATAAGTTTCCTTATATGTTTTTTCACTAATTAATTTCGACTGATAATCTTTTTCTAGTTGAACCATTTCTTGCAATAATATTTCCTTTTCCGTCTGTAACCACGTACGTGTAGGTCTTACCGATTTGTTTATCGATTTTTGATAATCCCTTTTTAATCCGATTAATGTCATACATAATGCAATCACAATTATGGCTATTGTAATAGCAGCCTTTCCGTATCCAATTCCTTCTTTCCCAATAATCTTATATCCATCTTCTGTATAGTTAGATGGAGATGAATCTTCTACTTTGCTTGTCTCATTGTTTGCACTTGATTGGCCAATAAAGTTGAAAGTAAGTGTCCAAGGTGTGTCAGGATGAAGATCTACTCGAGTAAATCGCCTAAATTCCTGGTTATTCATTTCGAACAAATCAGATTGTGTGACTAAATTGCTTGCTTCAAAAGATAATATCCCAGGCTGTATAATAACCTGAAAACTTTCAGTTACATAGGATGTCTCAATCGCCCATTGAGATTTTCTTTGGGTGAGCGGCATAATATAGGAAAGTACAATCTGCTTTTCTTTACCAGGGTCAAGACCTGTTACATCAACAACCCCTTTATCTATTACCTTCATATCCTTTTCTTCTAACCCAGAACGAACTTGAAGCTCGGAATAACCTTCAGGTAAATAAATAGGTAATTGCTCTTCTTTCTTATTCCCACTGTTTTTAAAATTCACTATCTGAATAAGCTGAAGTGTATTCTGATCTATGGGAGAGGCTACTATATTTTGTTCTGTAATCCTTACTGGATACTTGCCATCAGCTGAACCTTTATTGGGTACTAACACAAGAGGAAGCATGATGATCACTATTAAAAGTGAAATAATTTTACTTTTCATACATTATCTCCTTCCCCACCCCACTTTTCTTAAGCACCGTTCTTATTTCTATATCTACCGTTCGTTCAATTTCAATGAAATCTTCATTAGAGTGACTAACATATTTAGATGCCTTTGACGTAAGCTCACTTTTTGTGTTTATATAGTCTCTTTCTGGTAACTTTCCCATTTGATAATCGTATTCTAATTCGGAAAGTTGCATAAACACTTGCTCTTTCTCATCTTGGAAATCTTCTTCTGGCATTTCTATCGTTGGATTTCTTTTTATAAAGAAAGGAGAAGCGAGAAGAAGTAAGATGATTAGCCCAATGACACCCATAAAAATTTCAGTATCTGTCATAACGTTTTCCTCTCTTTATAACCAATTTTTCAGTTCCTCTTGGACTTTATTCGCATCATAGTCCGTAACAGACAGCTTTTGTTGATTCTCATTCGATTCAACCTGTCCCTTTTTCCATTTTTTTATTAGAAAAAGGATGAGAATTGCACCAATTGCTACTCCTACCCCAGGTAAAACCCATGCTATCAGGTTAAAACCTTCAGGTGTAGGAGCCGCAAGGATACGTTCGTCATATTTTTGAACTAGATAATTAATAACTTGTTTTTTATCCATATCCTCTTCTAACAGAGACCATATCTCTTGTCGCAAATCATACGCGGTTGATAACGTACAATAATCAGCAGTCATAGAATCTGTACACCCTGGTGGATGTAGTTCTTTGGCAACATTAAGCATATCATTACGAGATATAGAAACGTTTTCCCCTTCAGCAAAGCCTTTTTTAGGAACAAATACTACAAGAGAGAATATCGTTAAAGATAGTGAAAACCATACATTTTTTAGCCATTTACCCATAGGTCATCGACTCCATGTTAAACGGTGATTTTCTTTTGGCAGATCGATTAGGCCATAAAGATACTAATGTACCTAGAATCAAGATATAGCCTCCAGCCCATGTCCATGACATGAGAGGGAAAATTTTAACTTGAATAAACACCTTGCCATCTTCCTCAGACCAACCATTTAGTACAACATAAAGATCCTCTTGTAATGAACTTACAATGGATACTTCAGTTGTAGGTTGAGTACCATTTACATAGAACACCTTCTCAGGTCGGACAACACCTATTTTTTCACCATCTTTTTCTACTAATAATTCAGCATAGACCGTTTGCTTAGCCTCACTATTATTCTCGGCCAGACCTCTATACAATAATGTGTATTTTCCTAGATTGATAAAATCCCCTTCATTTAATCCATATTGTTTCTCTACTGAATAAGTGCTAGCTCCAGTTAACCCAATGGCAATTAAAATGACTCCAAAGTGAGCAATGTACCCACCATAACGCCGCCTATTTTTAACAAAAAGCATAAAAAATGAGCGAAGTGGTGATTCACTTGTTACCTTCACCCTAGCTTGTACAGCCTTTGTAAATTCAAGGAAAATAATCAAAGCCACAAAGCTTGTACTTGACAAGGATAAAAGGGTCATCCAATTCTTCACTCCAGTAAAAAATAGTGCTAGAGCTAATAAAATTGTTACAATTAATGGGACACGAAGATTTTTCCAAAGAGCTTTTGTGGTAGATCTTTTCCATGCAACAACTGGTCCAATCCCCATTAAAATAATTATGGCAATAAAGATCGGAACATTGACTCTATTAAAATAAGGAGCCCCTACCATTGTCTTTGAACCTGTTACAGCTTCCGACACAACAGGATAAATGGTTCCCCAAAAAACCGTAAATGCTGATGCTACTAATAATAGATTGTTTACTAAAAAACTACTTTCTTTAGAAATGTAAGACTCAAATTGGGCATCTGACTTTAGCACAGACCAATTTGCTGAAATATTCCAAATAGAACCTATAATAATGATCCCTATAAAGGCAAGGAAATAAGCACCGATTGGACCATTTGCAAATGCATGCACAGACCATAACAAACCACTTCTCGTTAAGAATGTCCCAAATAATGTAAGGACAAATGTAAGAGTGACCAAGGTCATGTTCCACCTTTTTAACATACCTTTTCTTTCTTGAACCATATTTGAGTGTAAAAGTGCTGTTGCTGTAAGCCATGGTAGTAATGAGGCATTTTCTACTGGATCCCACGCCCAGTAACCACCCCATCCTAGTTCTACATAGGCCCATTGGGAACCAAATAGTATCCCCATACTTAAGAATAACCAAGATACTAATGTCCATTTTCTCGTAACCTTAAGCCAAACCGCATCCGCCTTTTTAAGAATTAATGCAGCCATTCCGTAAGCAAACGGGACAGCGAATCCGATATAACCTAAATACAAGGTAACAGGATGAACCGCCATTCCGGGGTTCTGTAATAACGGATTTAATCCATTACCCTCCGACATCTGCTCTGGATTTAACGCGAAAGGTTGTTCAATAGTATTAAGTACGAGTACGAAGAAAGCATTGATGATTAATAATATAGTAGATACCCAAGGTAAATATTTAGTACTATCCTTATGTTTAGAACAAGTGACCAACGCTGTATATAAACTTAATATCCAGAACCATAGTAAGAGAGAACCAGCATTTCCTCCCCAAAAGGCTGATATTTTATAAAACAAAGGCATGTCAGTACTTGAATAAAGTGCAACATACTCGTATTTGAAATCCCCTGTTACTAGTAAATAAATTAAGGAACCCGAGGCTAGAGTGGTTAAAAAAGCAAGAATAAAAACAGAGGTTTTCGCACTCTTAAGCCAACGTATATTTTTCGTTCGAATTGCCATCAGATGACTTATTATTCCATAAACAACTATGACAATTGAGAACATAAGGGCCAAACGGCCGATATCACCCATTAGTTTCATTTCCTCCTTGTTTCTGTGTCGCTGGGTGGTCTTTTGGAATTTCCTCTCCGTTTTCCTCCATTGCCTCGTATTTTGAAGGACATTTTACAAGTAATTCAGAGGCAATAAAAACACCCTCAGAGTTTAATTCTCCTTCCACTATCGCTTCCCACCCATCATTTAATGTGTCTGGTTTGACACCATCATATTGAATGGGTACACGAAAACCATTTTCTCCTTCTAGTTCAAACATTAGTAATATTTGGGATGAATCAAAATTAATTGATTCTCCTACAATATTCCCACTTACCTTAATCCGTTTTCCAACTGCCTCTTCCTGTTTATCTTTTAATTCATCAACAGTTAGATAGAAAGTTGCTGCATTACCGATGCTAGTATAAATAAGTGTACCTATTACTGCTAAAAAAATACCAAGAGCAATGATCATTTTTGTTTTCTTTCCCAATCAATAACACCTCATTTCATACTGTATTAAAGAAGCCATCTTCTAGGATTATAGACAATAAATATGAAGATTCTGTGATGAATTCTATTCAATTTGAAAAAAGCCCATTATAATACCCAGTCTCCAATGGAGCTGGGTACCAATGAACTCATTATTGATCTAATACAGTTTTTGTTTTCAGGTATTCTTCAATAGAGATTTCACCTTGTGCTAATCGTACCTTCAACTGTTCGATTGGGGTTAAGTTTGCATTACTGGTATTTTTGTTCTGATTTTTACTTATATTTGAAGATCCGCAACAACTCATTCGATTCCCTCCTTTTGAAGTATAATTATATTTTGACATAAAGATTTGTAGAAACTGTGAAATTCTTAAAATATCTAGATAGTATAGAAAAATCCAGTGTAATTTGAAACACCATAGGTTCTTCATATTTATAGTTTAGAATTTAAAGCAAGGAGGGATTTGATGACACAATTAGATAGAAGGAAGTTTTTGAAGAAAAGTGTAAAAGGAACAATAGGACTATTAACACTTACTGTTATACATTTTAGTTTAACAGCATGTAACAAAGAAGAAATAGATACTAGTGCACTGGCTAACCTTGGTCCATTAGAAAAATTAAAAAAGGGACCATTTCCTAAGAAAGTAAACTATAACACCAAGATTAAGGATGCTTGGGTAGAACAAGAAAGAAAAGGTTTTGTATATATAAACATAGATAGTAGTACTAAAGAATTGTTAGTCATGTCACCTATTTTTACCCACCTTGGTTGCACGGCAACACATGCTGATAATAATCTTAAAATTGAAGGTATTTCATTTTTTTGTCCATGCCACGGAGGTAAATATGACGAATTTGGTATTAATATAGGTGGACCTCCACCAAGGCCTCTAGATATTTTTGAACCAATAATTCAGGATGGAAATGTATATATTCCAATTTTAAGTGCAAAAGAACGCTCCTAAAAAAGATATGGGACCCTATAGTTGAATTGTGTGTTAATTCTATTAAAACATAAGTTTATCTCCTAAATGTTTAGGATAGATAGAAAATAATTGTAAATTTCCATAATCCCTGGAATAGGTAAGACAGTAGGTGAATTCCATTTAATAAATAATTTAAAGAGATTGACACAAAAGAATCGTTATTTACCAACCTTTTGTGTCAGCTCTTTTGTTGTTTAAATTATACAAATTCTTTTTTCTTATATAGAAAGGAGGCCAACTTATTTTAAAAAGTTTAATAGTGTTAAACGATTTAAAAATGGATGCTTATTCTTATCAATTATCTTTAATTCATTCATTAATAATTTATCTTGATGGTCTTTAAGCCATATTTTTAACTCTTTTTTATCTTTAAAGTGGGTATAGTATGTCTCTCCACCTTTACCAACAGCGTTAACAACATAGCGACACGTATTCCCCATTATGACCACCTTTTATAATGTAATTTAACTTAATATGCATTATAACAATGATTAATAAATTTTCCATTCCTTTTTATTAAATCTATTTACATTGAATAGTACTCGATCGATACATCTTACTTATGGTTAAAATAGATAAGGAGGATAAGAATAGAACAACTCTACAAGGTTGATATAAACCATTTATGGAATTGGATAATCTAAAAAGAGAAATTTTAAAGACGGTTTCCCAGCTTAATTATAATAATTAAGTCTTTTGCTAATAAAGAAATAATTGATTTCGCTTCTGAAGCCAGTTTCCGATGCGGTCTATCAGCAGTTTGATAACTGTGCCAATTTGGTCAACTTTTGCTCTTTCTAATGTCTCGTCAAACATTAAGTTGCCATAATTATTGATTTAGCAAGACCTCATTCAGGAAGATTATGGAGATTACAATGATTAAATATTTTTTAATGCATCAGATTCCGAACAGATTATAGTTAAAATGTTTTTTAGTTTAGTATTACAATAATAAAAAGGATAGATATAGCTAAGATTCAGCGAGTCATCTATCCTTTTCTACTTAGATAATAAATAAATAAGCTTCGTATTTTCCGATCTGCAAACTTTGCTATGAAAAGCTGTCTAAATAAAGTGGTTGATACCAATGTTGAGACCCTTTAAACCGGTTAACTTACATTTCGGTTATCTCATTTTAATTTTACTCTTGCTCATTAAATAATGCTGTAGAGAGATAACGTTCACCTGTATCAGGTAATATAACTACAATTGTTTTCCCTTTATTTTCCGGTTTTTTTGCAATAACTGAAGCAGCATGAATCGCTGCACCAGAGGATATACCAACTAATATTCCCTCTTGTTTTCCAAGCGACCTTGATGCCTCAAATGCCTCATCATTCATGACTTGGACAATTTCATCGTAAATATCTGTGTTTAATACCTCTGGAGTAAACCCTGCACCAATACCCTGAATTTTGTGCGGTCCTGGGGATCCACCTGATAAAATAGGGGAATCCTTTGGTTCTACAGCAACAGACTTAAAAGAAGATTTGCGTTCTTTTAAGACTTCTGAAATACCTGTAATAGTTCCACCTGTTCCAATTCCACTAACTACAATATCAACAGTACCATCTGTATCAGCCCAAATTTCTTCAGCTGTTGTTTTTCTATGAATCATAGGGTTTGCTTGGTTATTAAATTGTTGAGGAATAAACGCATCTGGTATTTCTTTACTTAATGATTCAGCCTTTTCGATTGCACCTTTCATACCCTTAGCTCCCTCAGTTAACACAAGCTCTGCACCTAATGCTTTTAAAAGGCTACGTCTTTCTGTACTCATTGTATCAGGCATTACAAGAATACAACGGTAATTTTTAGCTGCACAAACAAAAGCTAACGCAATACCTGTATTTCCACTTGTTGGCTCAACAATGACTGTATCCTTATTAATAATCCCACGTTGCTCGGCATCTTCAATCATAGCATTACCTATTCTGTCTTTTACACTTGATAACGGATTAAAGTATTCTAATTTTGCAAGTACTTCAGTACCAGTTGAGTCACTAATCTGATTTAGTCTTACTAAAGGTGTCCGACCTATTAATTCAGTAATATTCTTTGCGATTTTTGGACGTTTTAATACATCAGTCATTTGTTTTCCTCCTAAAAGTGTGAAATCCTATATTAATACTATACCTAATAAATTTGAAGAAATTGTGATAAACGATAAAGATAAAGATCTATTATTAAATTTTAAAAACAAACTTATCATAATAATGATAAGGCTTTCAATTTGGTTCGGGAGAGTGTTAAGTACGAAGATATTAAGTGTCATCCACACTTTTTTGGGTACTTTATGTTTTATCAATTTTTTGTTATCTCTATTCGATCCATGGCAAACTAATTACCAAAACAATATCCCTGCATATAAAAAATAACAGATAATCATTTAGAAAAAACATAATTAACATTAATACAGAGTAATGTATTATATATTCTCAGAGATTCTTTCCTTGTTCCCTGGACCTATTGAAGTAGTATCTTCATGTTCATCCAATATTTCAAAAAGAGTTACTTCTTCTCCAAGTTCATATTTCCTTTTTTTCTTATGATCCTTTAAAAAACATCCATCTTCTGTTAAGAATATCACAAACTTTTCATTATAATCTAAAACAAGCCCTCTTTTCATGAATGGATGCTCCTTTTGATAGACTCTCGTCCTAAACTAGATTCTTAAACTTAGAAGTTAAACTACAGTTAGTTATATTAGCAAGGAAGTTTGGGGAAATTGTGAAGAAATAAAACAGTCACAATTTAGTCAAAAATGAATAACTTGATTTTGTCACACATTAAACTGTTTGATTAAAATCAAATAAAAAACGAGCATTATGGCTACCTAAGCTACCTAGTAACCACTGCTCGTTTTCAAACACATATATTCATCTAATTGAAATTTGTCCATAAATTCGTTTTTTAATTATGCATCCATAGTATCCAATCTCCCGTATAATCATTACCCTTGTACTCCATAATAGACAAGTAACGAAATAATCATTAGTGATATTACATATATTCCAGTTTTGGCAAATTCATTTTTAGAGATCGGATTAACTTTGTCAATTGTTCCATTTCTCTTACAATACCTCATAAGGAAAATAGCAAAAATTATACCTACTAAACTCATCACATGGCTAACACTAAAAGGTCCAACAACCATTGGGTTTATTCTAGCAAATTCTACAATAGCTCGAATAGCCAAGTAACCAATTAGATAGTGAAGGAAGACTTGCCCCGTATAGGAAGACTTTTTCAATCGTAACCATAAATATCCGAACAAGAGATAGTCCAACAAAAATTCATAGGCTTGAGCTGGGTGCAACAGCTCCCCGCCTTTTTCAATTCCCCATGGAAGAACACTAAAAATTGGTCCACCAAATACGTCACAGCCAATTCTACTTATTCCTTGTGCCAATATCAGTGAAGGTGCAACAACATCCAATGTTTGCCATATCGGCAATTTATGTTTCTTCAAAAATAAATAGCCGACTAATACTCCACCTATAATACCACCATGAATGGACAAACCACCATTTTGGATAAAAAATACCTCCATTGGATTGGCAAAATAAAAGGAAGGATTATAGAAAAGTATAAAGAAGATACGAGCTCCTAATATTCCTCCAAATAAGGAATACATAACTCCATCCAATAATAACTTATGATTCATATTTCTACGTTTTGCTTCTCTTATAAATAACAGGATACCTGCTATTGCACCAATAGCTATCATTAAACCAAAAAAGTGAATCGTAAAAGGTCCAAAACTAAAAAGGGGTTTCATCAGATATTCCTCATTTCATCAAATGATTTTTCCTAGCTATGTTCTAATAATCATAAATACAAAAGAAATTATACGTGTTAAATATAGATTTTTTGTGAAGAATATCAAACTTTTTTTGTTAAATACTAGCTTTTTATACTCAATTTAGAAAGTATCAACCTATAAAATCTGTCAGAAAGAATATCTACCAGAAGTAAAATGAAATATCTTGACTAGTTGTGAGAGGAGAAACAAAATTGGCACTACCATTAATTTTTATTTTTTTTAGTATTACTCATACTCTCAACCATAGTAATTACAAAAACTGTTTATAACAGAAAAAATATTCCATTTATGACCTGTATGATGATTGCAATGACAAATGGGATGAGTGTAGGTTTATTCTTAGGAGTTATTTTCGGGATCTTGCAATCGGGAACTTTACTTTTAACTACGATGATAGGAATCAATTTGGTCCTATCTTTTTATGAGATAGAATCAGCAAACTAACACTCTTTGCAACTCGATATTTAGGAAATGATATAATTTTTAAAGCACTCCGATAAATATGTGATAAGGTGAATTCATTTAACGAATGTACCGGTAATTCCTGATATCAGAATTACCGGTCTATAATTTTTCCTCCCGCCTTCTTACCACCACCCCAACTCAGCGGAATCATTAAGTTGTGAATACTTTTATAGTTAATTCTATTAAAATAAGTCCATACTTAGATAACGTTCACCAGTATCGGGAGCAATACATAGCACTCGCTTGCCAGAGCCTAAACGTTCAGCAATCTTTATGGATGCAAATACTGCTGCAGCGGATGACAAACCAACAAATATCCCTTCTTTGCGCCCTAGGTCTTTAAAAGTTTTCACAGCACTCTCATCGTCAATCTGTATGATTTCATTGTAAATCCGCGTGTTTAGTATTTTAGGTACAAATCCAGGACTTGTTCCCACTAATTTATGAGGGCCAGGCTTCCCGCCTGACAAAACTGGTGAACCTTTAGGTTCTACAACTCCAATATAAAGGTCAGATATTAGTTCCTTTAATGACTCCCCCGTTCCGGTCACCGTTCCACCAGTACCAGCTGTAGCTACAAAAGCATCTAAACGCCCATCCATTTGTTCATAAATTTCAAGCGCTGTTGTCTTACGATGAATGTCTGGGTTAGCCTTGGTCTCGAATTGTTGTGGTATAAAGCTTCTTGGAATTTCCTTCCGAAGTTCTAACGCTTTTTCAATGGCCCTTGCATTTTCTGCATACTCGGGGTTAGTACTACCTCTGCACCAAAAGCCCTTAAAATATTTATTCTTTCTTTTGTCATATTATCGGGCATTACCAAAATTGCATGATATCCTTTAGCTGCTGCATTCATGACTAGACCAATCCCTGTATTACCACTTGTAGGCTGCACGATCTTTTACACTTTTAGATGGATTAAACATTTCTAGTTTAACAAAAACATCAGCCGCACCTCTCGGAACAAGGCGATTTAGTCGCACAACAGGTGTTTCACCGATTAACTCAGTAATATTTTGTACAACTTTCATTTTTTGTCACCTCCCTATCGTTTCTTCCATTTTGTTCATAGTTAAAACAGGCTGTCGAATTCCTCGACAGCCTGAAGTTGATATAAAAAACTTCTTCAATGATTAACTAAGCTTTTATTATTTAAGCCTGTTAATACTATACTTTTCGTTCTTTTTTTCTAAGTATTTTAATTGAACCAACTCACGTAATTTACTTCTTACCTTAAACAAAGGGAGGCTCATATTTTCGGAAACTTCCACATCCGATAATGGTTTTTCTTTTAAAAGGCCTAAAATATAATCGATTTCGGTGACAGTCAGCGATGTATCTCCTTGGCTACATGGCATAGAAATAGACCTCCTATTCCTTTATTCTAGCCAATTCTTTCTTTGCAAAATAACAGTCAATAACTTCTAAATCCTTATCTGCAACTCTTTCTTCAGCAAGCTGTTGTGAAGCAAGTGGTGGAACAACCACTTTTTCACCAGGGTTCCATCCAGCTGGCGTAGATACTTTATGTTCATCTGTTGTTTGGAGGGCTTTGACTAATCGAAGGATCTCGTCCATATTACGTCCAGTTGTCAATGGATAATATATGATCGCACGGATCACTTGCTTATCATCGATTACAAAAACTGCCCGATTGGTTTCAGTGGTACTTTCCCCTGGATGAATCATCCCGTATTTAGTAGCTACGTCTTTGTTAAGGTCAGCAATCACGGGGAATTCAATTTTAATATTTTGTTTTTCATGTATATTACGAACCCATGCAATATGTGTTGGTAAGCTATCCACACTTAAACCAAGTAATTCAGTATTTAATTCTCTTAACTGCGGATAAATGCCTTGGAAAGCAACAAATTCTGTTGTACAAACAGGTGTAAAGTCAGCTGGGTGAGAAAATAGAATCAGCCAGGATCCTCTTTATAGTCTTCTAATATAATTGTCCCTTGTGTCGTAGTGGCTTCAAACTGTGGCGCTGGATCCCCTATTCTTGGTAAACTATAAACTTTTTTCACTATTATTGTTTTCCATGTCCATTCCTCCATTAATAAAAATTTTATATGTTACAAATTAAATTATAAAGAAAGACTTTGAAGAAACCGTGAAGATTTCAAAAAGTTCTAATTTTCTAATTTAAAATAATTATAAATACATTCCAACAAATCAAGCTTTTATATTTCTACATTTGGACTAATAACATTGCATTCAGCAATTATCCTCTTCTTTGGCACTTAAATTTTCTAATGAAAAAATGCGCCCCCTCTTTCCCTTATTAACAATATAAAAAATCAATTTTCAGATCTTATCAGGAGAAGGTCAAGAATTTGTTAAGATTAATGATAAACGATATGCAGTTGGGAAAATTAATAAAAATAGCTTCTAAATAAGGGAGGAATTCAAATGAAAATAGAAGGAAAGCTTACTGTCGTAACTATTTTGGTCTTACTCTATCTTGCTGGATGTGGGGGCATGAATGGGGGAAATACCAGTGATATGATGAACTCTGGGGGCTTAAGCCCTACCATGTTAGCTGACATGATGGCAACACCGGAAATGCAAGATGCGATTGTCCGTGTGATGAGTTCCCCTGAAATGCAGGATCAAATGATTGAATTGATGCAGCAACCCGAAATGCAGGATACAATGGTTAAACTAATGAAGGAACCTGAAATGCAAGATAGTATGATTAGCGTGATGCAAGAGCCGGAAATGCAAAGTGTTATGATTGAAATTATGCAAACACCGGAAATGAAGGAAATATTAAGGGGTATAATTAATGAACAATAAAAAAGCGACGATAGTGACCTCATCACCATCGTCGTAATCTCTCAATATGTTTATTAGTCTAATATTGATGACTAAATATCTTTAACAATACATCATATTAAACCGTTCCTCAATATCCTTTGCAAGGTCCCTTATGGATTGATCATTCACTATTTCAATAAGTCCAAATAGTACTAAATTTAGTACTTCTAATTAAATAGTAATAAAATAATTACCTATTCCCATACATTTCCTTTCCCGACCAAGAAGAGATGCCTCCAGTTAAATGTGAAATATCAGTGTATTTTTTACTTTGAAAAATTCTTGCTGCCTGTTTGCTACGCATCCCACTTTGACAGTATAAGATCAGCTCTTTGTCTATAAGAACTTCATTTAACCGTTCCTTTAATTTAGATAAAGGAATATTAATAGCTTTAGGAATATAACCATTTTTAAATTCATGAGATTCCCGAACATCAACGAGTATGCTGTTTCCATTTCTTACTTTTTCACACACTTTTTCTTGTGTTAAATTTTTCAAACCTTTAACAGGAGCGATTCGTTTATAAAAAAACCATCCAACCAGAGTAAATAAAAATATATTAAGAATAGTGCTAAAATCCAAATTAAGTCCCCCTCTATAACCCAAATAATCTTTAACTGATAGTTTTAATATTTACAATAGTATAGGAGACTCTGCTTATCGTCAGTATCCTATTTTCCTAATGCTATTTGATCCATTACCAGCTTTAATGACTAACTTCGATGCAGTAACCTTCTTAACTCTTACGATAGGTACAACTTTTATTCCCCAGAGTTCCCGTAAATCGATGGCTTTCGGTACTTACGATATTAGTTACCCATCTAGGCTACTTTGCTGATTTATAAAACCTTTAACATGTAAATTAGTATGGAGTTAATCACCTAAAAGAGGCTACCCTTAAGTAACCTCAAATCTCATTAATTATGCTGCTCGGACAGGCTTCCATCTCCGTAAAAATAACGTATTGGTAACAACTGATACGGAACTAAATGCCATCGCTGCACCTGCAAGTACTGGGTTGAGCAATCCGATTGCAGCAACTGGTATGAGAATTGCGTTGTATGCGAATGCCCAGAAAAGGTTTTGTCTTATTTTTCGCATCGTTGCCTTAGAAAGACGGATTGTATCTACAATACCCATTAAGTCTCCACGCATGAGTGTTACATCTGCTGCTTCTATAGCAACATCTGTTCCTGTACCAATCGCAATGCCAATATCTGCTTCAGCTAAAGCTGGTGCATCATTGATACCATCACCAACCATTGCAACAACTTTTCCTTCCTGCTTCAGTTTCTCCACTTCAGCAGACTTATCTTCAGGAAGTACCTCTGCTAATACGCGATCAACCCCTACTTGTTTAGCAATAGCTTCTGCTGTACGTCGATTGTCACCAGTAATCATCGCAATTTCTATTCCCATTTCTTTTAATTGTGAAATCGCTTCTGCTGAGGTTTCTTTTACCGTATCTGCAACCGCAATTACCCCAGCAAGTTCCCCGTCAACTGCCATCAACATGGCTGTTTTACCTTGGCCTTCTAGTTCTTCCATTTGATTGATTAATGACTCAAATACAATTGTTTGTTTTTGCATCAATTTTTTGTTTCCAATGTGGATTTTTTTGTCATCCACTTTCACTTCAATACCATGGCCTGGAATTGCATTAAAGTCAGTCGGATCACTTAATGTAAAACCTTTTTCTTTAGCACCGTTTACAATCGCTTCACCGAGTGGATGTTCAGAACCTCTTTCTGCTGAACCTGCTAATCGAAGCAATTCATCTTCTTGGAAGTTCTGTGTTGTAATGATATCAGTGACTTCTGGTTCACCTTTTGTAATCGTACCTGTTTTATCTAAAACAACCGTCGTTATCCGGTGCGCACTCTCTAAGTGCTCAGCCCCTTTTATGAGAACTCCACTTTCAGCACCTCTTCCTGTCCCAACCATAACATCTGTTGGTGTTGCCAAACCTAGTGCACAAGGACATGCAATAACTAGAACAGCTACCGCGCTGAAAAGAGCTGGGGTAAATCCTGCTAAAAAATAAGTGATTAGAAATGTCACAATGGCAATACCAATGACAATTGGCACGAAAACACCTGAGATTTTATCAGCCAATTTCTGAATCGGTGCTTTTGAACCTTGAGCCTCTTCCACAAGTTTAATAATCTGAGCCAATGCTGTATCTTTCCCTACTTTAGTTGCCTTAAATTTAAATGATCCATGTTTATTAACAGTAGCTCCAATAACGGAGTCACCAACATTTTTGCTTACTGGCAGACTCTCACCGGTAAGCATCGATTCATCTACTGTACTGTTACCTTCGATAATCTCTCCATCCACCGGTATTTTTTCTCCTGCTCTCACGAAGATGACATCGTCCATTACTACTTCCTCAATTGGAATATCTTTTTCCTCACCATCACGGATGACCCGAGCTGTTTTTGCTTGTAATCCCATTAATTTTTTAATTGCCTCGGAAGTCTGTCCTTTGGCACGAACCTCTAAAAGCTTTCCAAGAATAATTAGCGTGATAATAATGGCTGCAGCTTCATAATAAAGTCCAGTATTTGCACCAGTTATCGTAACAACTAAACTGTAAAAGTAAGCAGCAGATGTTCCTAAAGCCACTAGTGTAGCCATATTGGCACTTCCACCTCTAAGTGCATTGTAAGCATCTCGATAGAAGTGGCCCCCTACATAAAATTGTACTGGTGTTGCTAATAACAATTGAATCCAAGGATTAATATGAAATTGAAATCCTACATTAAACTCATACTGGGCTTGCAAGTCAGAAATCATTTGTGGAAGGAACCATATGGATAAAAAGGCTCCTAGTAAGAACTTATTTCTTTGTGTTTTATATTCTTTCTCACGTGCTTCTTTTTCTGTATCTTCATTGGCATCTCCTGCGACTTTTGCACTATAGCCTGCTTTTTTTACAGCGCCAATTAGCTGATCTACATTTGTTTTACCTGGAATATATTCAATGTTTGCTTTTTCATTTGCTAGGTTAACATTCGCATTAATTACTCCATCTACCTTTTTAAGCCCTTTTTCTATACGAGTCGCACATGCCGCACACGTCATACCAGTTAATGCTAACGTCGTTTTTTCTTCACGAAACCCATAACCGGTCTTTTTCACACTTGCCATTAGTTGCTCAACAGATGTTTGGGCGGGATTATAAGAAACGCTAACTTTTTCGGATGCAAGATTAACGTTTGCCTTACTCACTCCATCTAGTTTTAATAGATTTTTCTCGATTCGAGTTGCGCATGAAGCACACGTCATACCAGTAATGCCTAATGAAACCTGTTTATCCATTGATTCACGAACTTTAGCTTCGCTACTCATTATTCTATCCCTCCTTTTAGCTATATTCTTCTAAAAATAATGGGAAAACCAATATGTAATTCTGAATTGTTTAACTGGCCAAGTGAAGCATTCATAAACAATTCTTTTTAAATTACTAACCTTACACATTGATTAACCCCTATAACTTGGAATCAGATGGGTCAAAAACTTTTATGCCACAACATCGTATCCTAATTCCTCAATTTCCGAATAAATATCTTGTGCATTAACTACCTCATCGTTATACGATACAGCAACTAACTCCTGTTTAAGGTCTACTTTAACCGATTGAACACCGTTTAGTTGTCCTAAGGAACCTTCGATTGAATTCACGCAGTGATTACAAGACATTCCTTTTACTGAAATTGATTTTGTTACATTAGCCATATTAATTCCTCCATTTTATTTAAAAATTTTAAAATAGCCTTATCATACGTTAGTTAATTTATATTATTATCAAATTGGTTAGTTTTACTTCGTAAGTCAGGACCTCTAAAAAACTCTTATCTTTAGTTATTGGTTAAATCTTGAATAATGGGGCATTTATTTGAGGGTGCACCAGACCCTGGGCATTCGTCTGATAGCTTTTGCAATGTACCCTTTATTCGTTGTAAGTCATTGATTTTACCAGTAATTCCACTTATTTTTTCAGATGTAAATTCTTTTACAGTCTGTGCATCATGTCCACCTTCTGAAATTTTTAACAGCTGCAATATTTCATCAAGTGTAAACCCAAGCTCTTGTGCTCTTTTTATAAACTTGATTCGGTCAACGTACTCTCTAGAATATATCCTATACCCCGCTGATGTTCTTGGTGGCTCAGGTATAAGACCCCTTTTCTCGTAATAACGGACTGTCTCAAGGTTTATATTAGCCTGCTTTGCTACTTTACTAATTGATAGAACTTCCATAAGATTCCCTCCTTTCATAATCTATTTTAAAGTCTGTATCTAGGAACAGAGTCAATACATTTTAAAAAATTAATTTAACGAATGCCAAAAATGGCTACAAAAAAAGCGAAAGAATTTCCTCCCTCGCTTACAAAAGTGTCTATTTAAGCTTGTTTAAATTTAACTATGTTTGAATCCTCACTTGTTTGATTCTTTAAATTTTCTACTTCCTGTGTCAGTTTGTGATTTTGCTCTATTAAATCTGCCATCTTAATTTGTAATGATTGTAAATCAGATTGTTGTGTTTGATTTCCCTTGGTTTCTTTTTCTTTATTTCCCGAAAACATACCTTTCATACAGAATAACATCATAAGAGGACATGCCAGTAATAATAAAGTTTCCCAACCCACATTCCACACCTCCTTGTTTCATGTTAGTTTTCATTATAAACAAGGAATTTGAGGAAATTGTGAAGAAGTTAAAAAACTCAAAAATATTTATGAATTACTTATATGGTATATGCTCTTAAACCTAAATATCAAAATATAGTGTAAATTAAGGGGATTTTAGACATTTTCAGAAATCCTCTCCTTTTACAAACTCTTACCTTGAAAGTTTAAACCCTGATAAAGCAAAGTATGTACCAACTCAAAAAACATGTGCTGAATATTTCTATTATATTTAATATAATAAACTCACCCTATGATAACAGTAATGTTTCAATAGTCTCTCGGTTTTGCGAAAATCCAATAAAAAACTCATCATTAATCTTAATTGTCGGAACAATATTTTTTTCCCTGTCAATTTGTTTAGTTCCTTAATGTTTTCTTCATTTTCCACAATATCATGTTCAGCATAATTGAGATTATGTTGAGAAAGAAACTCTTTTGCTGCTTTACAATCTGGGCAAGTCGGAGTTGTATAGATTTCGATAGCAAAATCATTCATGTCTTTTCCCCCTAGTTTTTCACTTTAATTCTTCGTTTCTCATAGATGACATTTTTTTCATCTTTTATTCCATTTGATTCATCATTTTCTCGATATTCATCATTTTTTCTTTTTGTTCCTGCGTTAACTGACCTCTCTTTTATAATTCTTCAAACAAACTCTTCATATCATTCATTACCATTTTGTGATTGTCCATCATCTGTTTCATTTGCTTGTTCATCATTTCCATTTTTTTACAGCAATTCATTTGCTTTGTTTCTTTAGGCTCCTCTGCAGAAGTTGATGTTACTACTGATAAAGACATAGCTCCAACTAACAAAAATATGGTTACAAATATTTGATCACAATACGTTTCATAATAAATTTATCTCCAGTTCATTTATTTAAATACAATAGTAGTTTAACTATGTTTATAAATTGTATCTATATAAAAATCGCTAGAGAATAACGAAACGGATGAAAAGGGATAAATAAACGTAAGAAAAAAGAGTGGTGCCGTCAGGAAAATGCGGATTTACAACGTTAAGATTAAAAAAGTCGATTCCCTAACATTAGGAACCGACTTTTTTAATGGCTATTCAGCTAACGAAGGATAGTTAAGTGTATTTATTGTAAAGCTCCTACCAAAAGGTGCTTTACCCTGCACAACAAGATAATTTCGATACATCTTTATCAAATGTAAGAGCAGCTAATTTTAATCCTTCTGCCATTGTTAAATATGGTGCAAGGCTGTCTTTTAAATTCTCTACGGTTAAACCAAACTTAACAGCTAATGTCGCTGCATATATCACCTCTCCTGCATTTTCAGATACGATATGAACCCCAAGCACTTTTAATGTTTTCGCGTCAGCAACAAGCTTGAAAACACCTGTTGTTCCACGGTTTACTATCGCTCTTGGAACAGCATCTAAAGGCAATACAGATGTTTTTACTTCATAGCCTTTTTCTTTTGCTTGTTCTTCTGTTAATCCCACCGTTGCAATCGAAGGATTTGTAAATGTTACTCCAGGAACAACGGATAAATCTAATTTTTCATTTAACCCACCAATCGCATTATCGGCAACAATTCCACCTTCATTTGCTGCTACATAAACAAATTGAGGTCCTAATGTTACATCGCCTGCTGCATAAATCTTTTCATTACTTGTCCTAGCATAGTCGTTTATCAGTATTTCTTTTCGTTTTCCGACTTCAACCCCTGCTGCAATTAAATTTAAAGAATCCGTATTTGGTTTTCTTCCTGTTGCAACAAGTAATTGCTCTGATTCCACTACTTTTTTCTTTCCATCTACTGTTACATGAACCTTTTTTATCTCTCCACCTTGTTCTACACGCTCAAAAGTTGCCCCTTTGACAAGGTTAATACCTTGTGCAATTAACGCTTTTTCTATTGCTTCTGAAATTTCTGGATCATATTCTTTTAAAAGTCGCTCACTTCTTTGCATAAGCGTGACTTCTGAACCTAAATTATGAAACAATTGCCCAAGCTCCATTCCTATATATCCTGAACCAATAACCGTTAATCGTTTAGGCACCTTTTTTAATTCAAGTAGTGTAGTACTTGTTAGATAATCCACTTCTTCAAGTCCTGAAATCGGGGGTAAAGAAGGAGAAGCACCCGTTGCAATTAAGAAAAGCTTTGCAGAAAGTTTCTTCCCGTTAACTTCAACGGTATTTCCATTAACAAATTTTGCTTCACCTTCAATTAAATCAAAGTCATATTCACTAATTAAATCCACATATTTTTGATTCCGAAGCTCACTAACTAACTCATCTTTCTGCTTGATTAAAGGTGCTAATTCCACTTCTCCAGCAGATGTTTCCAAACCTATAAATGGATTTACTTTTGCTAAATGATTGATTTCCCCAGCACGAAGAAGTGTCTTTGACGGCACACAACCAATATTGACACATGTTCCCCCAACCCTCCCGCGCTCGACCATAGCTACTTTTGCCCCGTATTCAACTGATTTAATCGCAGCCGAAAAAGCAGCTCCACCAGAACCAATGATAAGTAAGTCATAGTCTCCCTCATCACCTAAAACCATTTTTTCTTTAGATTGTACTTCTTCTATTTCTTCAGGTTGATATTTTGCTTCATTAATTGCCTTTTTTGCGCTTTCCACCCCAATATCATCAGGTAATTCAAATACTGCTTCACCACGACGAAAACTAGCTTCAATGTTCTTAGCACCTATATTTTCAAGTGCTACAGCTACATGTTCTTCACAACCCGTACATGTCATTCCTTGGATACTGATCTTATATTTATTCATTCCCTCTTCCTCCTGTTTATATTAGTTTTACCTACTTTCTTATCTCGTAGCCTAAATCATTAATTCCTTTTTCAATTTCATCTAAACTTATCTTTGTTGAATCAAATGTAAGTTGAGTTTCTCCTGAACCTTCAACCTCTACATTTTGAACACCCTCTAAATTGGAAACGGCGGACCTCACCGTAAACGCACAAGATACTCAAGTAAATCCATCTATTTTAAACGAAACAGATTCTAAGTTTTCCGATTGAACTTCATTTGTTGTAGTGCTATTCTCTATAGTTGCCTTACCACATCCGGACAAAAGGAAAACCACTCCAAATAATATAGATAGATATATTAAATATTTCATCATCCCCTTATATCCCCTGACTGAATAATGTATAGATAAGCATTGCTCCAGAAATGAATGTGCTAATCCATAACAACTTTTTCGTTTTCTTTGAACTATTTTTTTGTTCCCATAAAGTAAATGAGCGATAGAAAGCATAATAACCCTATTAACGATAAACAACATTCGATATGGAGCAAACGTAACGGCAAGTGTTCCAGCTAAACCACTTAGATACCAAGTGGTATCAAAATCGCTAAGCCAATTCAACAAAGACTTGCTAAAAAAGCTGATAACATTGAAGCAATTGCAACAACTCTTTCTTTCATTTTTTACATCTCCCTATTTTTATTTAAGTGTTCATATTTAGAATAAGCATAAAGGGTTAAACCAAGAAAAACGACTACAACAGGAATCAAAACATAATCTAAATAGCCTGTTATCGCCCCTAAACCAATAGCACCTAATAAAATAACTAATATAGGTGTAGCACAACATAACAAAACAACAAATGTACCTATCAATCCTGCAATAAAGGTCTTTTTATGTTTCATCTCAAATTTCCTTTCACTCTTCCTCAATCAAGGTTTCAATTATCGGACACGCATGTAACCTTTTTTCATCTGGACATCGTTGTTTTAAATCTTTCAACATACGATCAATTCGTTTTAAGTCCTCTATTTGCTTTTGAACTTCCATTTCTTTTTTTGATACAAATTCAAACATATCTTCGCAGCGAATTTCATCTTTATCTACAACACCTAATAATTTATAAATTTCACTTAAAGAAAAACCAAGCTCTTGCATTCGTTTAATAAAGCCTACACGCTTCACATCATCATCTGAATATATGCGATAACCAGCAGTCGTTTTTGATGGTTCTTGTAACAATCTCTTTTTTTCGTAATATCTAATCGTCTCTTTATTTATCCCACATTTGTCTGCAAATTCACTAATGCGATAGCTCAATTTATTTCACCTCATAAAAAGTATAAACCGTGTACCATAGTACACGGTCAAGTGTGTTATTCTAATTTTTTGTTCATGTATTCTGCAGTTAGTAAAAAAGCGTTCCTGCCTTTTACAGAAACGCATCCCGTTATTTGAATAGAAAAAATTACTATACATCGAATTATGATAAAATTATGTATGCCTTTAAAATTACTGGCTACCCTTAATTGAAATAAGAAATGATTTTTTCTCATCCGATAGCTTTCTATATAATGAAGCTCTAGATATATTTGTGATTTCACAAATTTGATTTACGGTCACATTTCCTTCTTTATATAGCTTAACTGCATAATTCATTCCTGCGTGCTTTTTATGATACTTCTTTAACCGACCTTTAAATTTCCCTTCTTTCTTAGCCAAATCAATTCCTTCACGTTGTCGCATACGAATAAGATCTCGTTCTAATTGGTTAACACCAGCCATTACCGAATTAAAAATTGGCTGTATGGATTTTCTTCGGATAAATCGAGCCATGTGTCCTTTAAGGATTTTAAATTTGCCTTTTTACTCCGTATGTGATCGATTAATTCATATAAATCTTATGTACTACGTGTAATTCAAAGTTAAGTCAGTAACAAAAATAACGTCACCTTCCTGTAAATCTTCTAACATTTTTTGAAGTTGTTCACGATCCTTTGTTGCTCCAGAAACTTTTTCTTCAAAAATATCCATTCCGATTTCATTCAGTTGCTGAAATTTCCTTGAAGGATTCTGGCTAGTCGAACTGACACGTATGTAACCGATTTCGCAACTAGCCAATGTTTCTTAATGGCGCATGTATGAAGACGCAATGAATAAAGCTCAGGCCGTATTAGTAAATTTTCATCACAAATTACAATTGTCTTCCTATTGGGGCGATGGTACAACCTCTTCGTCAGATGGTATGAGAAAGCAGCTAAGTGTTTCGTCACTACATGCAGATGCAAACCCTCATTATGGAAAAGGAAAAGGCACCACCATCTATCTGTTTACGAGTGATCAATTTTCTTCTTATTACACAAAGATCATTCATACTAATTCAATGGATGCTATTCATGTTTTGGACAGTTTATTGCATTATGATACTGACCTAAACATAGAGGAACATTTTACAGACACTGCTGGTTACACAGACCAAATTTTCGGATTAACCCATTTATTTAGGATTTAAATTTGCACCAAGGATAAGAGATCTATCGGACTCAAAATTATTTACAATAGATAAAGCAGGTGAGTATCCAAAACTAGAAGCTATTTTATGTGGGCAAATAAACACAAAAGTCATTAAAGAAAATTATGAGGATGTTTTACGGTTAGCTCATTCAATAAGAGAAGGGACAGTCTCAGCCTCCTTGATTATGGGGAAATTAGGATCTTATTCAAGATAAAATAGCTTAGATACAGCCCTACGTGAGATGGGACGTATAGAAAAAACAATCTTTATTCTTAATTACATTTCGGATGAATCTTTAAGAAGAAAAATACAAAAAGGATTGAATAAAGGAGAAGCCATGAATGGACTGGCAAGAGCTATTTTCTTCGGAAAAGCAAGGAGAGCTTAGAGAACGAACCATACAGCATCAATTGCAAAGGGCCAGTGCCTTGAACATAATCATCAATGCCATCAGTATCTGGAATACTCTACATCTAACTAAAGCAGTTGAATATCAAAAGCGGACAGGTAGTTTTAATGAAGACTTATTTCATCATATTTCACCTTTAGGCTGGGAACATATCAATTTATTAGGAGAATACCATTTTAATTCAGAGAAAGTGGTCTCATTAGATACTATAAGACCACTGAAACTTACTTAGCGTTGTTAAAATTGGGGGGCCGTCTCGGAAACGGGCTTAACGTTGTAAATCCGCATTTTCATGACGGTACCCCAAAGAGAGGTGATTTTATATTGAATATGGACTTTGGCTATCTATTGTACCATTCATTCTTGAAATTATTTTAGCTACTTGGACTAGACAAGTGATTCCTTCCCTGTTGATCGGGTTATGGGTAGGGAGTTTGATTTTAACAAGGTCTTTTCTTGGGTCCATTTCTCAAACAGTTGATTATATTGTCGGGGTGCTTTCCGATCCTGGAAACTTAGACGTTTTACTTTTTTTATACGTCTTCAGTGGTTTAGTTGCTCTCATTTAGCTATCGGGTGGTGTACAAGCCTTTGTCAAGGTAATGGATAACTACATTACCTTGGCAAAAAAAGACTCTAATCGCTTCATGGCTACTGCTTCCTATCACATTTATTGATTGTGGATTTCGCGTTGTTGCAACTGGTTCTATCATGAAGCCGCTAGCTGATCGTTTTTCAGTTTCACGTCAAAGATTAGCCTACATGTTAAATAATTCTGCTAGTCCAGTCATTGTATTTACTCCGGTTGCGACTACTTATATTGGCTACATTATTGGAGTAATAAGAATAGGAATGGGTGCGGCTGGAATAGAAGGTTCAGCTATGCAACTCTTTTTGTCCAGTTTACCCTTTCAATTTTTTAGTTTTACATCGGTTACAATTGCCTTGTTATCTGTGTTTATAGGCTGGAATTTTGGAAGCATGCAGGAATTAATTCAATCTACCCAAGGTTCAAAAAAGGGAACTACCTTCAAACAACCTGCACATGCTATGGAAATGTCTGAAGAACTTGGAAATACAGATAAGGCGGGTACAGCCAAAGACCAAATGGGTGTGACCACAAAAGGAAAGATGGAAGAAATGGATATGGATATGGGCTTAGGCAAGCCTGCTTTGAAACCAAGACTGTTTAATCTTTTAGTCCCTATCCTGATGCTAATTCCTTTAAGCTTTTTCCTCATGTGGTGGAAGGATCTCGGTTTAACCGACCTTATTCGAACAACTTTAGGCGGAACACTAACACCAGTATGGGTTCCTGTTCTTATTTTTATCGTTTCAGGAGCTGTTACTTATTTTATAGGGTCGTCTTGGGGAGCACGGGCGTTAATGTTGCCCCAATTGCAATCCCTTTAGCTGTAACAACTGGAGGGAGTGTTCCTCTTGCTGTAGCTGCTGTTTTTTCAGGAGAGACTTTTGGAGATGTCACTTCTCCCGTATCCGGTATGACTGCAATGTCTGCGGGCGCCGCACAGGCAGACCATATGAAATACGTTAAGGCAATGACTCCCTACAATATATTAGCGGCAGTATTAGCTGCAGGATTGTTTTTAATAATTCCTTATTTTATTTCTTAAGAATAGGGGGGAAAGATTAAAATGGATGAATTACTGTATATTATTGCTTTAGTGGTTGCGATAGGTGAAGCATTTACTTTTTTAATTATGGAAAATCAAAGCAAATAGGGTTTGCTCGCATTATGCGAAAACAAGATATAAGGAAAAAGAAGGAATAAACCGTAGGTGCTATTATGATGGAATCTATAAGAAAACTTTCTCTTAGTAGAGATTTTCAAACCCGATACTTCAAAATGGCGAAGGATTATTAATTCCTCGCCATTTTATAGGGTGCATTCAATTCATTACAAGTATGAATAACTCAAAAGTTTAAAAGTGAAACCCTTAAATTATTGGTTTAGCAAAAATCATTCTTCCTGCTGAGGTTTGTAAAATCCTAGTTACCAAGACATCAATATATTCACCTAAATAATCCCTTCCTTGTTCTACCACAATCATTGTACCATCGTCTAAATAGGCAATTGCTTGTTTATCATCTTTTCCGTCTTTGATTACTTGGACATTGATTTTCTCTCCTGGTAAGACAACTGGTTTTAAAGCTTCAGCTAGGTCATTGATGCTTAAAACCTTAACATCATGTAAATTACATATTTTGTTCAAATTTGTGTCATTTGTAACGACACTACCGTTTAGTAACTTTGCAATCTCCACAAACTTATCTACTTCCTGTATCCCATTGAAGTCACCTTCATAAATTTCAACTTTTATATCCGGCTCTTTTTGGATCTTATTCAAAGTGTCAAGACTTCTTCTTCCACGATTTCTTTTTATAACATCAGAAGAATCTGCTATATGTTGTACTTCTTCTAAAACAAATTGTGGGATTAATAATGTCCCCTCTAAAAAACCCGTTTTGCATATTTCTTCAATTCGACCATCTAAGATTACACTTGTATCTAGAATTTTTAATTTACTTTCAAGTTCCTTTACACTTTCCAGATTTACTTTCGTATTTTTAGCTTCACCTTGATTCGAAATAGATAAAAATAAATTTACAAGGTCATTTCTTTTCTTAGACCCTACTTGATATCCTAAATATCCAAACAAAATAGTAAGAGATATTGGAAAAACTGTATTAACTAACTCTATACTCATTGCCTTCAAGGGACTCGTAATTAAGAATGCTACAACTAATCCTAAAATAAGACCGAAGCTTCCAAATAAAACATTCGTTATGGGTACCTTTAATAGTTTTTCCTCCATCCAATGTATCATGTTAAGACCCGAATTAATCAACCAAAATATCGTAAAGAATAATATAATAAATCCTATTAAATAACTCATCCATAAGGGCATTATCCCACCTGTCATAGCGGTTATGAGATCCGGAATAAGAAATATCCCAATTGTTCCACCCACAACAATAATAAATAATTTAAAAATCCTTTTTAACATTATTTCACCTTCTTTATGACTTCAATGAAATGTTCCTGTTATTTAAAGAATGGCACATACCCTTCTTCAGCCTTCATATCTCATTTCTTAAAGTTTATTTTACCTTTATGGAACGATCGTATCCTTTACAGACTAGATTGTGTTTTATTAATCAGGAAAATTAGAACTAGTTATTTCTTGCTAATAAAAACCCCATTTAAAACTTACTTAAAAGTTCAAAATGGGGATGAGAGTTATTCGGATATTTACTATGTTGCCAAATGTTCTCTTGTTTTCACTTTTATTCTTTCTTGCCAAATTTTAAATAATATTCTTGCCAAGCAAATGATAAATAGACTTACGAATAATGCCCCATGAATTTGCATTTGGATCATCGCTTGCCCAAGAATTGCAATAAGAACTCCAAAAAGCATCTGTCCTTTAACACTTTTTGGCGATGTTTTTGGATCAGTGATCATAAAGAATGTAAAGATTAATAGTCCACCCCACATAAACTCATTAAAAATAGAAGTAAATGTTTTGTCCCAAATAATCATTCGAACAATTCCTGCTAAGAAAAACATACCTAGAAAAGAAACAATTGTTGAAAACCTCTTAACTTTATACACCATATAAGTACCAGCGGTTGCAATTATAAATAATAGTGCCCAAAAAAATCCCCATTGTAGCGGCGCGGTTGCGACAGTAATTGGGAAAGCAAATGAAATAACTACAATACCGATGTTGGAAGGGTTAAATATGTGACTGCCCTTATATTTCAGAAAATGCTTTGAGGTTATAGCAACGAATATTGTTAATACAAATGGAACAATTGAATCAGCACGCAATAATAACCCTGTACTTAACCCAGTAATTATTGCACTATATGGGGCAACTATTTTTTTTGTTTTTGCATAAGTAAATAAAATCTCTAACACAACACTTGTTAAAATGGCTGCGATGATCTGTATTGTTGTTACTCTAAATTCTAAATAATTTAATCCAATCCACGAAAATATAGATAAAATAATAATTTGGGATATTCTTGGATCACGACCAAATTTCATAGATTTTCCAACTCATTTAATATCGACTTAAGAGGAACATACATATCATCCACCGATATTTCTTTCCACTTTACACTCCCATCTTTATCAATAACAAAAACAGAATGAGTATCTACTGGGCCCATGTCCATTCCTCCTGGTACATTATAAACACCATACTTATCTCCTAATTGGTGGTTTGGGTCATACATGATTGGGATTTTTATATCTTTTTCATCTGCAACCTCTTGCGAATATTTCAATGGGTCAGTAACAGCAGCAACTACAACTGCATTTAGTTTTTCAAATTTATCAAGGTTATTGTTAAGTTCTTCAAGTTGATCAATACAGGCCTGACAATTGTTTCCTTCATAAAAATAAAGAACAACATTTTTATCTTTAAAATCCTTTAGGGCAATGTCACCTTGAGTTGATTGAAGTTTAAATTCTGGTGCCTTTGTGCCTGGCTGTAATCCGCTTGTGTTTTTTTCCTTTTCATTTAACATTTGTATTAAAAATAACAGAATGAATATAAGGACTATAAAACCAATAACGAAGAAAATCCCCTTATTTTTACCTTTTACTCGGCTTTTATTAATATTATTTATCATTGTATTCTTTTACTCCCTTTCATAGATTACAAAGTAAACTTTATATTTAAAGTTATCGATTTAGTGAAATAAACTAAAAGGTGTATGACAATTAATGCATGTATAGCTGCGATATTCAAAGATATACTGCTAAAACATGCATTTAAATGACACATATACTAGGTTGTCTTCCCCTACTTTTAAAACTAGGACAATAGTAAGTATAATGTAGAATTTTGAAGGAATTGTGAAGTATAACAAATAAATTTAAATATTTATAATTTGGATCCTTTGTTTGTCTGGGAATGTATATTTTTTATAACTTTGACTGTTTTATATTTAGCTTTTATCGGACTCAATTCTGAAATAAGAAAGTGATGAAATTGACTTAAAAAGAACCTATCTTTTTATAACAGACACTATTTTATCAGAGAATAGAAAAGGAGGTATTAGCAGGAGATACCTTCTAGTATGTATAGCGGAAGTATTTTACCTTATGGATTTAGTTTTCTAATAAATCAAGAAGAGGTATGGATATGCAGAATTATTTAGGGGTGTTTACAAGTTAGTACATAAAGTAAATATCCATTTTCTTTATCTTTATATTCATGTACGATATGTTTTCAGAACGTAAAATGTACCTACCATAGATTTAACTTTGGCTATCCATTGATGAAAAGTTCGATACGATATGAATACATTTATGACTATTGAGATAATCGATGCTACAATAATTGGTTAAAGTGTTCCAGTAAAGAAAGCGCTGTGAAGTATTTGCAGAAATTTTAAATTATGATGAACTGCTGGAAGTTAAAGTAACAAAACTAATGGAAGAAACAACACTTTCTAAATTTATTCATCTTGTAGAAATAGCTCAAATAGAAGGAACAACATCTTATGTGTTTGTAGATTAATCATAAATTACTATACACACACTATAATAATCTTGGATCTATAAATGTACTGTCTATATCCCTTACTATTTAGTGATGAACGGAAGGAATCGGTTAATTGATCAATAACGTCTTCCTTGGTTTAAAATTATCCTAACAAAATTCCTTGGAATTAACGGATTACTCATTTGTTACCTTGTTTCCTTTTTCTTAATGATAGCTATTGAAAGAAAAGGTTCTTAACATAAAAAAACCGCTGTTGTCGTTCAAAACGACAGCGGTTTCTTATGTGGTTATTGGTGTGGTTTACTACCAAATTTTCAAGGAGATACAGTATTTGTACTTCCCTGTTTGCACCTTAAAACGGAACCCGTTAACGCTGGTTGAGACTTTTTTATAATAATTTCTTTGATAAAGGGATTTTTCATTCTTTCCAGAAGATCCATTGATTTATCAGGTTATTATAAAGTCTATTCAGCATTGTTTATGAAAATGTTAATTTGCTATTAATATCTTATATTGGGACATAATAAAATATGGTAAGTTTGTACATTTTTCATTCTTGATGTATTAAGTTCTCTTTCCAATTAGTAGGAAAACCAATATGAAGGAAGTCTATGTTTTCATCGTACTCCAAGATTAATGCCTCTAAATCAATTATAAATCTCCGACTCTCTTCTCTTGTTAGTAATCTTTGAATAATGTAAATAGCAGCATATATTTTCTGATTATTAAACCTTTTTAAATCTTCTTTAAATAAACGTGGTCTAAACGTCAGCTTCTTATTATAAAGTCGTCCATAATGCGCACAAACATTTCGTACATTTGAGAGTGTTTGTAACCAACTCTCTAAATATAGATAAGGGATATTATAGTATACTTTAGCTATATGCCTTTTTAAGTCTTCATTTAAATTACGATAAAGCTTAGAAATATAACCAAATGATGTAACTTCTATAGCTGCCCATATAGGAATATTACCATTATATTTTTTAAAATGGTGCTCAATAAAGAGCTCACCTTTGCGACTTCTACTTATTAGATTTTCTAATTCATCTAAGGATTCTTTATGATATTTTTCTTTAATGAAATTCTCTTTATCTTTATACCCAAGTGGACCAAATTTATGAGCAATCTCATATGAAATATGAGTGCGAAAAGATATTTCTATTGTTTCTAGAACTCCTAATAGTAAAAGGCGTAATCTTCGATCAAATTCATATAACGAAGTTAATTTTTCAAACGTTGAGTTTTCTGTATAGTGTTCCTTACATAAAGGATCTTTGAATGTTATTGCATATGCGCTTAACCTGTAGTAATTAACTCTTTGTAAATATTTTTCAGCGAATTCTGAATTTTCTATATGTAAGTTTCTCTTTTGGAAAATTTCTACTTGCTCTCTATATGTAGTAGGTGGTTTAATTTTCATATAATCGTTATCAGAATTCACAGAAATAACCCCTTAAATACAAAATGACCCACCTTGGTCCGCATTGTTAAGAGGCGTGGTGGGTTCTGTTACCTTTATATTAATACTTATTAAAATTATAGTCAAGGTATCTATATTATCTAAGTTGGAGAGTAATCGTTCTAAAGAGATCTATAGGAGTTAGGTTGCTTTCTGCCCTTTTAATTATTTAGCTCTATGAAACTTAAATGCATCGTATATAGATTGGTTAATCATTACTAAGTAGTTTGCATCTGCTTGAACGTAGGGTGAATTTACAGGGTGCATGGAAGAAAAGTTAAATAAATACTCGCCATTAGGAATGTATTTAAAGTTATCCTGCCACAATTCCGCTCTCCAAACATATTTCGTTGAACTCGTGGAAACTAGATTAAAACTTGCGGAAGGAATTTCTACTTTACCTATATCTACCCCTAAATCAATTGATCCCCATACATACGCAGCTGGTGTACTTGTTAACTCAATAACAAACTTTTCACCCGCTTTAAACATATTAATATCAGGATTAAACCCTTCAGCAGCCCATCTATTTCTCCATTCATCTGTATGAGTAACAAATGCTTGAAGCTTTGCAATGTTAACTTCTATAGTTTTCGTAATAGTATCCGTATCTCCGTCGTTATCAGTAACTTTAAGAGTAACTTCATACTGGCTAGAAGTAGCAATAAACTCTGGATACTTTTCAGTACTGCTGCTCGTTGCTCCAATAGTTGGTGCTATGCTCCATTCATAAGAAACAATCGTACCATCGACATCATATGAGCCTTCTGGATTTAATTTAACATTGTCTCCTAAAAACAACTTAAATGGCTCCCAAATATATTCAGCGACAGGCGGTTTATTAGGTGCTTTAGGTTTAACCAAAATGGTATGAACAGCAGGTATTATTGATTTTAGACCATCATTGTCAATTACATTTAGAGTTACCTCATATTCACCAACCTGTGCATTCATTATCTTAGGATTCATTAATGTAGAGGTTGTAACAATTCCATTAGGAGCTTTTATTGACCAATCATACCCCTCTATAGTTCCGTCTAAGTCATAACTATAAGAAGGATCAAGTGTAATCGTGTCTTCTTCTGTTGGTTGTAGTGGCTCCCAAGCAAATTCAGCAAACGGCGCTTCTGGTCCCTGTATCATTTCCACTTCAATTGTATAATCATCAGATAAAGATTGTAGCGGGAATGGCGGGTCATCAAATACCGTTTGTGTAATTCTATACTTGCCTATACCACCAAATTGCTCTAAATCTGTTGGTGGCACACCAGTATTCCAAGATTCAATAACGTTCCCATTCTCGTCAATTTGTTCCACTAACCAACTGTAGTTTATTAGAGGATCACCATTAGGATCGTAACTCTGATCTTCGTATGTGAGAAGTTTCCCTTTTTCAACTGGGTTAGGGCTTAAAGTAAATAACGAAACTGGCGGATCATTATCACGGATTACTTTTATATTACGTTCATATAATTCTGAAGTTAATGAAGCCCCAACTTTAGGAATATCATCAACAGTTAAACCAATAACATACTCTCCAATCGGCAATCCCATCTCTTCAAAACTTTCTGGCCAAGAAGTTAAATTCTTAAGTACTGTTTGATCGCCTTGTTTACGCACAGTAATTTGATAGTTTGTAAGAGGGTCATCGTTTGGATCATAACTTAAATCTATAAAGTTTAACTTTTCACTTCTTGTTACTATATCCTGTACTTCAAATAAAGCAACAGGTGGTAAATTTTCATTTTTCGTGCTAATTCTCTTTGTTATTGAATCACTTGCACCATCTATATCAGTTACAGTCAATGTTACGTCATAGAATTTGTCAACTTGTACGTTAGCTGGTGGCTTACCTTCGTATTCCACACCGTCAAGATAATAACTCCATTCATATTCCGCAATTCCTTTATCGTCTCGATTAGTTTTAAAATCGATATCATATGAAGGTGAAGGATCTAATGTGAGTTTAAAATTATCACTCTGGTCTACTGTAAAATTAAACAATGCTGTAGGACGTCTATGAACATTAACTGTGTATTCCCTTACTATGCTCTCATCTGACCACTTACGGAAATTATAGAATCGTGAATCTTTAAAGTGAATTGGGTCATCCATTGCACGTAATTGAATTTTATATGTCCCTACTGCTGGTAGTTGCATAGGATTGTTAATCCATAGACCGTTTTGTGCAATAGGACCTGAAGGTTGATTATCAATTACCCTTCCGTTTACTTTAGTTGGATCATGTTCAAATTTCCACTCTCGTTTTAATTCTGGATCATTTTCATGATCTTCATAAGTGACGGTATAATCAACTTTATCACCAAGAACAATAGTTTTATTAACTCCGTCCTCTTTGTGAGCATAGTTACTAATAAAGTAATCTTCAATCTCCTGAACATGCTTTTCAGCAGCAGTGCTATCATACACAGTGAACTGCCCAAGCTTTGAACCATTGGTCATAACCTTCTCAAAGTTTACTCGATTATCATTATTTGCAGTGTTCCATAAGTATATGGAATTGTTTTTCATTGCAGAAATAACACTACTAAACTTTGAGGTATTGTTAGTCCATGACCAATTCCTTTTATCATAGCGGATATAATAACTATCAGCTCCCGCTCTATAAGAGGCATTTGAAATAGCCTCACTATAATCGGTTGTATCAATAAAAGGTTTTTGCGAACCACTTGTTGTAAAGTTCTGTATCTCATACGCGGATCGCGGAACATCTTTTCGAATATTATATGTCCTTGAAACGGTATTCACTCGACTATACCTATCCGTAGAAGAAGTCCTAAAAGCATCTTGTGATAGTGGTGGAAGTCCTTTCTCTTCCCTTCTTGCATCTGATTCTGTTCTATCAGCATAAGTATGATTGACAAAAGTCTTACTCCAAGAGGTACATGATAGATAACCACAAGATGGTAATGTACTTGTATAGGAATCCCAGTTAGGACACCAGTAGGTTCCAGTCGAGAATGAACAAGTAAAAGTGTACGATTCATTTTGCGTGTTATCAGTTGTCGAAGTAATGTACCAGCCAGAAGGTGGAGAATAATTAGGACTAGCTGATGTTACAGTATCATAATAGCTATCTGTCCAATAAGTCGTACCCCAGTTAGGGTAATTAATGTTATATGTTCCATCCGGATCTGGTCTATTCTCATAAGAGTTATCAATAACAACTCGTGCATCTATCCCCTTAGTTATAAGGTTTACTTCTAAATCTCCCGCAAGAGCTGTTAATTTATTTTTCTCAGCACTATCAATATCATAACTATAATCATAAGCTTCCCATGTTCTTGTTTCGACATAATTTGTTCGATAATACCGATCTTGAGAACCATAATTCGTATGATTTGTCTGCATTGTTGCGGTATCAAGACCAGCAAAATTTAAGTAAATATCAACTTTATTATGTTTGGTTATACCAAAATCAACAACAGGCGGAGCATTATCTACAGTTACTGCCTTATCATTTTGAGGGATATTAAAATTCTCTACTTTATGATACTGATCAATACTCTGTAATGGTACTGGAAGTGTAGGTTCCGTATCGTCTCTTAAGTAGTGTTCCGCTAATATGAATTCAGGGATCGTTGGTTGATTAAAACTTTCCACGACTTCTAAATTAAAACGGTAGTTCCCCACTCGATCTGTTTCATAGTAAACGACTGGCTCATTTGCATCTGAGATAACCTGCTTGGGTGTATCTCTTTTAGTTCCAAAAAGTCCATCGTTATTACTATCATATTCTATATACCATATGCGTTGTGCAATAGTATCATCATCTATTGAATACGAGCTATCCGTTAACTTAACCTTAGCAATTCCAGTTTCATCACGAAGTACTTTCTGAATCGGCTACACTTAACTAGACAGAAAAATTAAGGTCAAGTAGACTACAGATAATATTATCGAGGAGAATCTACAATGACTAAAAGAGAACGCCGAACATTTACTGAGGAATTTAAACAACAGATTGTGCAGCTTTACAACAGCGGCAAACCTAGAAAAGAGATTATTCAAGAATATGATCTTACTCCTTCGTCTTTAGATAAATGGGTGAGTCAGAATCAAACTTCTGGTTCTTTCAAGGAAAAAGACAATTTAACACCGGAACAAAAGGAACTAGCTGAGCTTAGAAAGCGAAATAAGCAATTAGAAATGGAGAATGACATTTTAAAGCAAGCCGCGCTGATACTAGGACGAAAGTAAATGTGATTAAGAATAACCAGCACAAATACTCGATATCAGCAATGTGCAAGGTCCTACAAATACCTAGAAGTACTTATTATTATGAAGCAAAAGAACGTCAGGCTGAAGACGACATCACTTCAGATATTATTGAGATTTTTCATGAGAGTTTCCAAAATTACGGGACTCGTAAAATCAAAAAGGAACTAGCTAAGCGTGGAAAGGTTGTGTCTAGACGTCGAATCGGACGAATAATGAAAGAACAAGGCCTGGTGTCTTCATATACTCTAGCGCAATTCAAGCCACATGCCAGTGGGACAAACGAATCGGAACAGAAAAATGAGCTTGATCGTCAGTTTACACAAGACGAAGCATTATCAGTCGTAGTAAGTGATTTAACATATGTGAGAGTCAATAAAAAATGGCAATACATATGTATATTTGTTGATCTTTTTAACCGTGAAATTATTGGATATAGTATCGGTCGTCATAAAAATGCTTTATTAGTTTATCGTGCGTTAGCGTCAATCAAAACAGATTTACGTAAGATTAAGCTGTTTCATACAGATCGAGGAAGTGAGTTTAAGAATAAGCTCATTGACGAGGCATTAGCGACTTTTAATATCCAGCGATCGCTAAGCATGAAAGGATGCCCATATGATAATGCAGTAGCAGAAGCTACATTTAAAATCATTAAAACTGAGTTTGTCAAGGGACGTCATTTTGATAGTCTTGAAGAATTAGAGAACGAACTACAACAGTATATCCATTGGTTTAATCACAAACGAATCCATGGAACATTAGGCTATCTTAGCCCAATTGAATTTAAACTTGGACACCTTAAAAATGTTGTCTAGTTTAGTGTTGACTATCCATTCTTTCCCTCTACTGTAAATTGAGCAATCGGTTTAAGGTCAGGAGCTACAGTGAACTTTTTGGTTACTGGCTCACTTGTCTCACCTAAATTATTTGTTACTGTAACTGTAGCTTCATATTCTCCAGGTTTTCTTACTAAGATTTCTCTTTTGGAATAATCACTAGATACTTTTACCTTAATGTCATCCTGTGTTATTCCTTCAGTTATAGGTGTAATTGTCCAGTTGGTCTGACTATAGTCAATCGGAGCAACATGAACAGGACTTTTTGAATCTGAATTCGTTGCGTCTAAAACTATTTTACGATTTACTTTGAGACTTCCGTAAACTGATAGATCAGCTGTTGGAGTAGTTGGTAAAATTTTAAAACTCTTACTTACATCAGAAGAAGCCCCGTCATCATCTGTAACAGTTAAATGTGCAACATGGTTTTCTGGAACAGTTACCCTTGGGTACTTCACATGTAAAGAACTTGGTTTTCCATCAACTAGTAGATTAGTAGAAACAATCGTTCCATCAGGATCATAACTTGAATCTGTCATTTCAACAGTTTCAATCCAATAATATTCCTTTAACACTTCAAGTGAAGCAATCGGCGGCTTATTCTCATATTCAATAATAAGCTCTGTTACATCAAGGATTGCTGTGTCAGTTTTACCATCGTAAGTTGCAGTTATTGTAACTTGTCCTTCTTCAATCCCAATAGCCTTACCAGTAGAATCAATACTCGCTATTGATGTATTACTACTACTATAGCTTGAAGTGCTTGTTACATCTAACCTTGAACCATCTGCCTTAATGTATTCAACCTTATAACTCTGATTTTCACCGACCATGATTGCACTATACTCAGGTGTTAATTCAATTGTTCCTGGATCAGCGGGTATTACTGAGTCATCATCAACGACAGTCAACAGCCCTCTGTCTACTAGCTCTTTACCACTCACAGGATCTTCAAAGGTAGCAATAATTCCTGTTACACCTTCTTCATATCCTGTCGCTAGTCCTGTAAAATCAATTTCTGCAATATCCGTTTTTGATGAAACAAGTTCCGTTAGTGTTGTAATATCTACTTTATGCCCGGTATTTAGATAGCCATATACTTTGAACTGTTGAGTGTCACCGACTTTAATTGTGGCTTTACTCGGTACAAGTTCTATTTTTACATATCTAGGAGGTAAAACATCGAATTTCATTTGTAAAAAGTAATCAGTATTGCGATTCTCAAAACGCGCACCTTGCCAGTTGTAATATTCATATTTTTTATAACTTCCACTTGGCGTTCCCCATGTCTTACTGTAATATGTCCAATCTGAAAGACTCATATTATTCATGTAAGGGTCGTTTCCTGGTGTGTAAGTAAATGCATTGCACCGTCCAAAATAAGTTCCGTTCCTCAACTCACTCTCGGTCGGTACTTTTCCATACTTAGAATCTTCAAGTGAAAATTTGTTACAGTCTAAGACAGACACAGGATACGTCCTATAACTATGGACTGGAAAAACCAAGGCTTCAGTTGGAGTTGCATATTGATTCTTTTTCTTTTCCCTATCAATAATTTCTTGCATTTTTTTCCGAACAGCTGCCTCATTTTCTCCTGCAATTGAAATAGGATCAGTTACATACTGGCTCGAATTAGTTTTTCGAAATTGCATATGCTTGTCAGCAACAGTAGAACGGTGTAATATCCCGTTTTCTTTAATACTTGTATATGACCAAGGATTAAGGTTACCAGTTTTCTCAAACCATTGAGGATGTCTCCCGCTACTCGGGACACTCCCTGCTGGTTCAACTAGCAACCTTTCAAGTGGAACATTACTAGCTTTTATATTTGCAGGTACGCTTTCTACTGCTGATACAGGTAAAGCGAATGAAAAAAGGTTAGGTGGCAACATAGAAAGGAGAATAACTAAAATCAACAATACTTGAAACATTTTACTATGTCTCAATTTTCTCATAGAGCCACCACCTTAAAATTTCTAGCTCTTACTATAAGTAGTTTTTGACTTATCATGAACAATATAGGTATCACCATCAATATATGCTTTATTTCCTTCTAATCTTTCTATAAACACACGTTGGCCTTTTTTCAATGTGTATACAACCTTACCATTTGCATTAAATACTGAAACATTTTGTTTTGCTGTAATAGCCCCAACGAAGTACTGAATTTTAGTACTATCAAGAACATAATACCCTCCACCAACATCATACTTTCCATTGTCATAATCAAAGACTCTAACAGCTTCACCAGCAGTTAAATATCTGTGAATTTGACCACTAGGGTTATACATTGGGACAGATTTATTAACTTGTAATCTACCAATAAAGTGACTCATTAATGCATCATTTCTAGGCACATAATAAGCACCACCAACGTTATAAAGGTTGCCATCTATTCCATAAATTCGGTAGAATCCACCCTTTTCAAGCATTTTCACAGCCGTATATGTACCGTTACTCTCCTTTTTAAGTAAAGGTATATCTTGTTTAGCTATTAATCTTGCCATTGGCTCACGATACGGATTTGTGTCTTTTGGGATAACAATACTCTTCCCTGCAATACTCTTTGATTGTGCTGGAGTATAGTTATCTATAACTTTAGAGTAATCATCTTTAGATAGATTTAGGTAATTTACCCCTTCATAATAACGGACTTCCATCTTATAAAAGTTCTCTGCCCCTTGACGGTGAGCGGTTAAATAATAGTTTCCTGTGGGATTGTTAACAAAAACACTATATCTTAAATGAAAATTTGAATAGTTGTTCTCGTTTACTCGATCGTATCTCTCAGCTTTAGTTTCTATATAGTGATATGGATTTGTTGCGCTTTTTGCATCAAAACGATCTGCAAAACCATACACATAAGTATTACCTGTTTCAAACACTTCTTTGAAATACCCCTCCGAACTGGAATGAGTACCTTTTTTAAATATACCTACTATCGTACCCGGTACCACTTTGTCGGTCTTATAAAGGTTTGTTCCTTTACCTCCCCAAAAAATTGGTCCACCATCAGGCAGATCATACTCACTATTCTGAAGTGTAGTTATTTTTGTAGGATCAACTGTAGCAGCTTTAACATCAGTTACAGTAGGAACTAGTAACCCACCCGCAATAGCAAGACCTAAAATTGGTTTTAACACAGACTTTTTCTTCATTACTTTTTCCTCCTTATTCGACTAAATTCTTCCTTAACTCTATTATACACACAATCGTGTGCATAAACAACCTTTTGTTTCCATTTTCCACTAGTTTTTGCACACGATCATGTTGATTTTATATGACTTTCTTCATATAATAAACATATCGTGAAGGAGGTAAATGTAATGTTAAAGTGGAATTTGGAGTACTTTATGGTAAGGGATAACCTCTCAATTGATGAGACAGCTAAAATGACTGGTCTACACCGAAATGCGATATCAAAGATCAAAAATAACAAACAAAGTAGAGCCGATCTTGAAACGATAGAGCGTATTTGTGATGGGTTTGGTATCACTATTGACCAGTTAATCATTAAAGATAGAGATGCTTAGTCTTCACCTTGAAAATTCAGCAAACATATCTATCATCCACATACACAACTTTTCTTCTTCTATTAACGCCGAAGCGGCTTCACCTCCTAAAAGACAATAAAAAAAGACGCAATATACCTCTATCGAAATAGAGGTTATTGCGTCTTCCGCCTAATTTAATATTAATTTATATTAGATTATACTATGTAGAACCTTGTTTGAAAAGAAAATTTTAGTAACCTCAAACAAAAAACCCTACCTAATTCCTTGAATAATATGTTCATTGAATTAGGTAAGGTTCTTGGTTCTTCACTTACCTTTTATATTCCTGCACTTTTATAAATTGTGTCGGTTCATCTTGCCCCACAATCTGAGTCTCAACCACATATACTACACTTGGACCAAAGATAACCTGCTCATAATCAATTCCTTTTGTGCTATCCACAAAGTTATAGATATAAGGAAACTCTAGGGTCGCATTCGTTATTGGATCAAGTGTCATATCATCTAAATATACAGCAGCTTTTATTTCAAGCGGTGATTTAAATAATGTCTTATTAGTTGGTTGTAGATTCTTATCAAATTGAATATTTTTAGTTAAAGTATCAATAAAGACATCGTGACCAGCTACTTGATCAAATTGAACTTTTATATCTTCTACCATTTCAATTTCATTTACCTGTAAAGAAGCATCATGAACTGCATTTTCTAAAGCATAATGCATTTCCCTATTCGCTCGATCTTGAAGTAATGATTCAACATCATATACCCATAAGGTAATAACCGATGAAAATATCATAAACGTCACCAATAACTTACTCATCTATAAATCTCCTTAATTGACGAATTCACTCATCCTACTGGCAATATGTACATGATACATTTCCTCTTCATTAGAGGTATCTCTTTCCAATAAATTTTTAATTAATAAATGCTGATACTCATTAGGCACTTTAATTTTTCCATGAATATAGTTTCCTCTTAGCACCGGATTAGTGGTTAGCTCCAATTCAATGTCATCTTCTTCGTAGCCAACCTTTTTCACTATATCTTT
Source organism: Metabacillus sp. B2-18 (assembly GCF_021117275.1). NCBI lineage: Bacteria > Bacillati > Bacillota > Bacilli > Caryophanales > Bacillaceae > Metabacillus > Metabacillus sp. B2-18. The sequence continues at coordinate 147,653 of NZ_CP088246.1, read as the reverse complement.
CATCTCATCAATAATATCCTCTGTAAAATAACCCTCTAGACTTGCTTTATCAATTCCTCTTTGTAATGCAACTTGAATAACTTTCTCTCTTGATTCTTCTAAACGATCTAATGAAGGTTGAAATAAGACAACTAACCATAAAGGAAGTAGCATTAAAAGAACGAGTAATTTTTCCACTATTTTTCCTCCTAAAAGCTAATAGAGTGACAAATACTATAGCCTTGTCACTCTACAAATGATATTTGTGTCTAAACATTATGGAGTCGTAGGTGCTGCTAAACCACCACCAAATGTCTCCATTGAATCATTTGCGCTCTGAACTATATCTTGTGTATTGTCTTTCATATCGATTGCATCCGTATGAATCCCATCTTCATCAAAAATAGTAGAGTTCGTGATCCCTACTGCAAAAAGTAGAATCATTAATAAGATTAATAATTTTTCCATTATCTATCACTCTCCATTTAAAACCCTTAAAACGACTAATAAAATCAGTCACCTTAAGGGTAAGTTTTACTTCAACAAATTATATTGCTTATTTCATCATGGTGTAGCAGGTGTTGTTGGTGTTGTAGCACCACCAAACGTTTCCATTGAATCATTTGCATCTTTCACAATGTTTTGTGTGTTATCTTTCATTTCAACTGCATCTGTCTGAATTCCATTCTCATCAAAGATTGTAGAATTCGTGATCCCTACCGCAAAAAGTAGAACCATAAGTAAAATTAATAATTTTTCCATTCCTTGAAACCTCCAACTTAAAATTTTATTTATATTAATCTCGGGACTTTTTTATTGTCCAAGATTATTAACAACACTCATCACATCTTTGTACCACAAGAAAAATACTGTTACTTCATTCATGATGACTACTACTGTTCCAAAAAGAGCTAAGGAAAAGATGACAATTTTTCTCCGATATAAATACTCTTTATAGTTGTTGTACATACTGTTAGCAAACTCAACTCTTTTTTGTTCAAGAATCTCACCAGCTTGTCTTACTCCTGTTGATTCTATTTCTTGCATTACAATACTTAAGCTGTTAGCTTCAGGGGTATTTATTTCATCCTTGAATAAAGTCCATGCTTCTTCAAACCTCTTTTTCTCTAAAAGAGGAAGCATCTTCTCTAAAGCTGGTCGAATATATTTGTAATACGGTAAAAGCCCCATAATAATATGGTAACTGTTACCCACTTTATCGCCTTTAGAGCGGAACTCCGCTTTCATTTCGTTATAGAATTGATAGATTTCATTATTCTTTTCTCTGTTATAACGTTTTTGTACCATTTTTACTAAGTAGTAGAATGGTGAAGGCTTTTTAGGTATCATAAGCACTGGAATACTTCCTAAAACAACCAAGTTTGTCATTGACATAAGACTGGTATTAAACAACATTTCAAACAGAACAGTTATAATTAAAATGCCAAGAAAAAGAAAACGTACTGTATTAAAACGTTCACTAGTAATAAAAGCTGGCAAGCCATTACTTCTGAAATAGTCATCATACTCTTTCTTGTGCATTCTATTTCGTACTTTATCTTGATATCGATAGAGACTCTGAACTCTAAATCTACGTTTACGCCTCTCGTCATACCCACTCTTAGCAATAAAGGAGTAACTCAATAAAAGGAGCAAGCCTATCGTAATAAAGTAGATCATCTCAATATTTAGATGTAATATGAATTCCTCCACTATGTTCACTCCCTTATTGTTTCTTTGGCTTCTTCACAAGAATGGCTAAACCGAGACCAACTATCCCAAAAATAATCGAGATAACGAATGATTGAATTCCCTGTGGAGTCCCAAATTGATATTTCAGAGAGTTTCCACCAGGTATGAGAAAAGCTTCATTTAGATATAGGAATAAAAAAGTTAATGGTAGCGGTGCATACCCCAAAATTGCAGCTTCTCTAGCTTCTGATTCTGCGTCCCTAAGCACCTTATTTTGTTCAGTCATATCTACAATTAAATCCTGTAAAAGAGTTTCAACAATCAATCCATCTTTACAAGCCTTTAAGATTGTCGTTGAAATATTCTTGCCTCGTAAACTACCTAATTGAAAGGCAAATGTTTCACTTGCTAGTATTTTAATTTCATCACGATCATGCATTCTGGCGAACAGCTTTGAATACACCGCTTTTGTCTTACCTTCTAATGAATCTGATACGTCCTTAAGAGCATATAACATATTATGTTGGTTTCTCTGATAGGACTGTAATAAGGTAATGACCGAATCAATCACTTCGTTTTGTAACAGCCCTTGTACTTGTTTGTGTTTCATATAAAAGAACGTAATTGGGAAAACATACACAAATGTTAATGATGTAATCAGCCCATACCAAATCGACTGCATAAAGAATGACCCAAATATCAGCAATCCTAGAAAGATTAATAGCTGCACAATGACGAACTTTGCAAAGTACTCATAACGATAGCTTTTCAATGATGCAGATAATAAATGGTTATATCTCCGCAAGAAATCATACTTCATCCATTGACTTGAATAAGATTGGTATTTTAGGTCCCTCATAACTCTAAAGCGCTCTCTTGTTTTCTTTGGACTGAAGCCTAGAGACATGATTGTAAACGAGCACATTAGTTCAGCACTCCGTTTTCAAATTACTTCGGGAGTTTATCTGAAATAATGTGCTTATTTTTTCACTTTAATCCTGAGTTTGAAAAAATTTGATCAAATAACTTCAGTTCTTAAACAAAAAAGAAGACCCTAAATCGGGTCTGAAACCTTTATAAAGTTCTCTAGTTCAACTCTAACTTTATAGACTTCATTTATATGCAACACAAGTTTGACCTCATCCACTAACGTAATAAACCAATCTAAGTCTTTCTCAAGAAAGGCTTGAAAATATTGATTTCTTATCAATAGTTCAAAAGAATATCCTTGTTGTATCCAGTAGTCACAGTGACCCACCCACAATTTCCACTCTTTTTCTTCTCGATCGAATATAATAATACCTTCTGTTTTCATATCCCACTATCTTCGATAGCTAAGCGCACAACTTCATCATCAATTTGTTCTTTTTTTAATTGTGCTCCAAATAGTAAACTATTGGTTGTCAGTCTGTTGATTACACGGGGCCAGCCTTGAGAACGCAGGGCAATGGCTTCAATTGCGGTTTCCGTAAAAATTGGTATTTTTGAACCGGCTAGTTTCATGTGATGGTCGATATACTCTGTAACTTCTTCTTTATCCAAGGGCTGAATTTCATATTTCATAATTAAACGCTGGGAGAGTGGCCGGTGATGGTTAATAGATAATCGTGTCTTTAAATGCGGTAATCCAGCTAATATCAAGATAAAAGGATTACTTGAATCCATTTGAAAGTTAAATAAAATGGCTAAATCCTGCAGAAATGCATCTTTTGCCATATGCATTTCATCTAGAATAAAAACAGGAGTAACCTTTCGCTCGTTTGCCATTCGTTCGATCCCTTCTTGTATTTGTCGGAATAAATCAACCTTACGGAATTTTGGTTCTTCTCCAAGTCCATAGACTAATCCACGATAAAAATCCATTACTCCTCCTGTAGAAAGAGGAAAATAAACAACGTGGTAAAGGGAAGGATTCAATGATTCTTTAAATGATCGTAACGTAAATGTTTTTCCAGCGCCTGGATCTCCAATAAGAAGCCCCATTCCTCTTGACTTCTTTAGGTAATCAAGTGCTCCAAGAGCCCCTTGATAATCGCTCGACCGAAAAGCATCGGTTGATCGCAAATCTTTTGAAAATGGAGTTTGAGCCAAGGAATAGAATGTCTTATACATGGTTTATTCCCTCCGTATCTTCCGATAAGTTAAATGGAGAACGCACTCTCTTTGAATGTGCATTATCTGTCATAGATACAGGAACAGCCTCAGCGACCTTTTGGTCGTTTTCAAACACAAAAATACCTGTCTCATCAAATCGAACATCAATCGAGTGACCTATAAAACGTGGAGGTACTTCATAGAGTTGTTTATTTAACGTAATCGTACTATCGGCCTTCACTTTACGATATTCTCTCTTCAAAAAGATTGTATCTAGGATTTTCGTATTCTCTAAGAAGGTTACACTCTCTACTTGAGATTGATAGACTTCATGTGGAGTCTTCCCATCTAAAGAGGCGTGAATACGACGATGATAGTCTTCTTCAAGCCACCTCCAAAAACGCTCGTTTAGCTCCTCCAACGAATCAACTGGTTTTGCTTGTAGTAAAGGATAAAACCTTGTTTGAATGGTTTTAAAAAGTCTTTCGATTTTTCCTTTCGCACGTGGATCATATGGTTGAGTGTGAGCCAGTGTTATACCTAACTGAGCACATGCATATTGGAGCGTCTCAGAACGATAAATCTTGCCGTTATCTGCATAGATCACGGTTGGTTTTCCTCTCCGAAGGAGTGCTTCCTTCGTCACAACTCTTACACCTTCAAACTTCTCTGACGAGAAAAACTGGCCGAACGGAACAAGCCGAGAACAATCGTCAATGTAAGCAATTAAAAACGTCTTTCTCTTCTTACCATCAATCGGAATGTAAGGCCCATGAGACAAATCCCCCTGCCATAGATGATTTATTCGATCATGGGCAAATCTTTTCCTTTCAGGTATTGCGATTATTTTCTTACCTACAAGGTTGTGTTTTTTTAATAAACGATTTATAGTTGAATAAGATATTTTGTTTTTTTGTATTTCTCCTAGGTCAATGAGATGTTCGTAGAAAACACTCACTGGCATATGGAGAAATTTTTTTCTTATATGAAGAATTTGATCCTGATCTTCTGCAGTGAGTCTCCTAGAATTCCCCTTATCAGTCCGTTTCTTCGGCTTTAATGCATCAAATCCACTTCGGCGATAATGAAGCAGCCATTCCTTGATTGTTTTCTCTGCCACTGTTCGCTCCCCATAATAAGGAATAGAGTGAACCTTTCCTGCCAACTCTCCAAAGTACTCTTTGACATCTACCTGTTCATTTAATAGTGGGGCAATTAGACCATACCGAAATAAGGCCACTTGTTCACGTTCTTTTTCATTCATGGAATCTTCCTCCTTTTTAGTAGAAGGACGACCGGTCATCCATGATTATTATTCTACTTTTTTCAATTTTTTCTGACTATGAAAAAAGTATGTGGGACGAATAATATTTTTATCTTTCTAAAAATATGGTAGAATTAATGTGCCATAAAGTAGGATGAACTATGCCCCCATGACCTTCGTAAGAAGGTGGATTCGCCAAAATCTTGGAGCTTTTTCATATATTTTATGGCTTCTTTTTTTATATCTTTTGAAAATCCACTTGCTTGTCCCAAAGCGACAAAAAAAGAATGAATCCATTTGATACTCTTGTAGTACCTCGTAAGATGGAACCTTAATAATTGTCGACTTCCATTAGCCTTCTTATCCTCTAGAATCCGATATAGCCTATGCAGAATGGTTTCAATTGTGTGTTGAAAGTAAGGGATAAAGAAATCCGGAAGGATAGAAAAGCTAACCTTGCATTGTAAACATTTCATCCTGCAAATAGGCACTCTCAATGACACTTCCTCAGTCAGTCCAAAACGCCAGTAATAACCATTTCTATGTAAGTTTCCCGAAGAATGACATTTACAGTTTGGACATTGATCAAATAATGGAAACTCATTATTAATTCCCTTTTTGGCATATTCTACTAAACTTAAACCAAAATCATAAGAAATGATCATAATAAAAAACTCCCCCCTAATAATATGCAAAAAATTTAGCACATTGTCATGGAGAAGTATAGATAGTGAACTGTGAGTATTTGAAAATAATGAATGGTTTTTGGATGAGATATAGTGCTCGTTTACAACATGATGATGAGGATCAGACCTATTCCACCAATAATGTAGTTACTGTAGCGGATAAGATATTCAAGATATGCACTCACGATAATACCTCTACTTTCTTACCACTTGATTCAATTGTGTTTTCTTTCTCCATTGGCCATCTTTCTTCAAGTTCAGCCAGCACAGTCTTAAATGTTTCAAACTCTGCCCTATGATACTTCGAGGCAATCCTTTCGAATCGATCAGGTATTTCAGTCGAGAATACCCAAGAGTCCTCTTCATGCTTATAATCCATGATTTTATACATTAATAGTTCTCCTGTATTACTGTTAAAGTCATACAATTGAATACTAGAAGCCTTCTTGTTTAATACACTCTCTCCAATATCATCAAATTGTAAGAACTCATCCATTGATAAGGAATAATGTAAGTTACGAGCAAACGTGTTGTACACAGATGCTTGAGTAGAATTATTGTCAAAGTACTGGAGATATAGAGACGTCAAAATATCTGGGATGTCGATTGGATCTAAGTCATGAAGAGTTCCAATAACTTGTTTTATTCCTTGTACTCCAGATCTTTTGTATAACCCTACTTCGTGTTCCCGAATTTCTCCTAATATTACACGAACAATATCATGACGAAGGACGCTTGCTCCAATGCTGTCCTCAAAGTCCTTACCTCGACCGATTACATGAGTGACATTTGCATCTGGAAATATTTCTTCTACATCAAACTCCGGATGTGATTCTGCGAATATCGTATTAACTGGTTCAGGAATTATTTTTCCATTTCTTTTTTCGCAGAACATTTCATTCATAAATGCTTGTAGCATTGTACTTTTACCAGACCCCGGAGGACCCGCTATGATTGCATTCACTCTTATTTTCGATAAACTTTTTAAGAGCGGAATTGCTTCAAATGGAAATGTTCTATAGATTGCTAAGTTCTCAAATGAATAATCCTTAATTGTTTTACGACGTAACGTAATAACAGGATCTTTATATGTTCTATTCGGAATCATGATAGATACACGTATACCATCGATTGTTGATGTTTCAAGCTCGGGCTTAGAATAGCTATTGAGATTTGTGTTTGCCTGCATATTTGCAAATCTATCACATAACTCCAGGACCTTTTCTACTGAAGAAAAACGAAACGGCAGCAGCTCATAACCCCATGAACGTTTGAATTTAATCTTTGTTCCTAATACCTGCGCCCCTTCACATTCCAATTCGTTTTTGAATACTGACAATGGCCCCCATCCAAACTCTTCTTCAAATATTCCATCAAGTAAAGATGGGTAATACTCGGGATAGCTACATTCCCTTAATCCGCTATTAGAGATAAAAGATTCTATATGCTTTTTTATGAGGTTGACTGCATCCGTTCTCCCTCTCATAGCTTCATGATAGATCATGACATAATCCTCTTCTGTTTCATTTCTTGATTTCATATCAACTTTGCGATCATATACCTCATACAAGTATTCTTTTGCTTTTCTACAAACATCATAAAACTCATCACTTCTATTAAACGAAACTTGGTTATTGTCATCTTTTGTGAATTGTTTTACGTCTAATGCTCTTCTTCGGGATAATGGTACAAACTCAACTTCACTCACGCCCTAGCACGTCCTTTCTTTAAACGACCAAAGAACGATTTAGATTTGTCTTCTTTAAAATTCATCACATCATTTGCTACCGATTTAGCTAAACCTTCAATCACTTTAAAATATGCTTTATAACCAGCTCTTGATAGAATCCCTTCTTCATACTCAGCATCCGCTGCTTCAGGAAAGTACGGTATTTGAGCTAGTAGATTAGTATTATGAGTTTGTTCTAACTGCTTTGGTGTAATAATGGCATTTGAAGCATATTTGTTCACTACCATATAAGAATTTTTAGGATGGAAACTAAATCTACTTAAAAATTGCTTTTTCCAACGGTTATATTCATTAATTGATAGATTTTCTTGAGTAGCTACTAAGATATGAGTATTTGATCTTTCCAAGGCTGTAATTGCAAGAAAACTATCATAAAAGCTGCCAACATCGAGTACCACAACATCAAAATACGATTTTGCTACATCAATTAAATGCTCAATTGGTTCCTTCTCAAATTGAGGGCTCTTATAAAAATCTGCATTGCCAACCAAGTAATGTAATTTACCGATTTCAAGCATATATTTCTTTAGATCGTCACCGTTTTTAATAACGCCACCTTCTAATAAGTCATATACTTGATCCAAAGAATATTTAGTCTTATAAGGACGGAGTTCACCTGGATTATAAGGATTCAACCCTAGTACAGCTACTTTATAATTCAATTCAGCTAACGTATTTCCAATGGAAAGAGCAATTTGTGTTGTACCCACCTGACGATGTGTCCCGTGTATAGCAACTACATTTTGAAACTCTGTCGCTTCCTCTAACCCGAACCATTCCACTTGTAATATTCGAAGAACTTCTTTTTCACCAATTTGCTTTGATAGACTATGAACATCATGAGTGATACACGACTTATTGAAAAACTCATCATATTCATCATATATAATTAAAATTTTAAGCAGGGGAAACTTCTCACGAAGTAATAAAACATCATGAGCGGACATATCCCCTCTTTCTAGTAATAAAGCTTCAACTCGACGCTCTTTCCCTAAATCATCTAATGACTGTATTTCTAGATCAGGATCATCAAACTGACTAGTTAAAAGAGCAATTCGTTTTAACAACTCACTAGGTTGGTAGATTGCAACTTTCATAAAATCCTCCTTAATAACTCAATACAAACTGATAACCTTCTTTAGTTAATTTTTCTAGTACCTTAAAGTCTTCTAAAGTTAAACTAAGCTCAATCTGTGCCGCATTCTGATTTCCATTTAATCGATCATTTTGTGAAGTTAGCCCTGACACTTCTTGGTTTCTGCTACCCTTCACATAAGCTACTGGAACATTCTCTAACACATATTCATTTTTAACATTTTGTTGTAATACCGCTCCTGTATCTTGACCAGTACCTACATAAACGGCTGAAATATTAATTAGATCATATCTACGAATAGTTCCTTGTAATTTAACTAGCCAATTGTTCGGTATTGGGAAAAATTCATGATCCTTAGTAGGTTTTAATAACGATTGGTCTAGATAATCTCTATCTATAAATGCACTTGGTTGAATTGTTTGAACAGCAGTTTTTCCAATTACATCACTGATATGTCTGTACATATCATCTGTTATTAATTCGCGGGGATATTCCGCTAAAATTACATTCTCTTCTGAAAGTATCGTATCTTTTTCAATCTTTGTATTAGCCATTACTACTGTAACTGTATTTATTTTTCCTAGAACACCCGTTTCAGATACAACAATTGCTGCTATAAACAATATGAAGAAGAAAATACCAAGGAAGAGATTTTTATTAATTCTCTTTTTCATTCTTTATCCTCCGGTTAATCATTTAGCACTTCTAAAATACAAGATGACTCCTATTCTTTAAAAGTTGTTTGTTAACTGTCTGCAACGCACATTGAAGAACTTTTTATTGGACCTATAAAAGGATGAAAATCACTGTTTGCATAATTGATAATGTCCTCCAATTACTTACTCACATGAAATCCATATCAAATATCTGTATTTCTGATTGATTACCTTCAAGCGGTCTCGCTAATCTCCATCCAGTTCTCAGATCTTCTAAATACTCATCTACTAAAAACAGTTGCATAAATTCTTGCTCAAAATTACTGTAAGAGGAAACTAATGAATCAATTCCTTCCTCGCTTGCTATACTCCAAACAAGAATACTCTGAGTTGAATCATCATAGACAGTTGGTAACTTTTCATGTTTAGCAAAATACGATTTATACTGTGATAGTTTTCGTTTTAAAAATCGTAGCGGCTTACTTTTTTGTTGTAACCGTTCCACAATGAACTCCATTTTCCCTAGCGGTGTATCAATTTGAAAGACCGCATGAGGAGGTTCAAATTCTGGTGCTATAAAAGGGTAAAATTCAAATCGTTCTTTCTTTAGTAATCCTTTTTCCAAAAGCTTGATTCGGATCTCGTTAATAGCAGGATAATGTAACTGCTCACCTATAGAACTAGCGAAATGAAGCGGATTAGGAAGGTTTTGCAAACCCATTGCATAACCAAGAAAATTCTTAGCAGCTACTCCAATTGTCCAAACATACTCTCTTTCATTCGACTCGTTCTCAAGCTTCCATCCTTCTAACCAACCGTTTTGTTGCAGCACACGTAACCGAGTACCTAGTTTATGACCTTTATCAACTACATTCCGGTATAAGTAGCGGATCTGCTTTTCAGTAAGAACCTTAGCATTTGCTAATGTAACAGCTATATCTATATCCAATTCAGATATTTGTCCAGTTTCTATTCGTTGCTGAATAATATCTAACTGAATATCTGGCCTTCGAGACCAACGAAACATGGTGATTTTTAGAGAAGGATCGTCAAGTAAAGGGATACTCCCTTCTTTTGTTCTCCAAACATTCATAAGGACTAGAATGCGCCAAAGCTGCGTTTATTTAATAAGTTCGCAAAATTAGCTTCTACTTGATTGATAAGAATTTTTCCTCGTTTGCCTTTCTTATCTAAAAAACGAATTTCCCCTTTTGCTTGAACACCAGGAGGTAAGTAATCGTTATAACGATCTCTTAACCTTCTATTTAGATTACCAATTAGATTTATACCACTAGCAGTTTCACAGTAATATGAATTGTATCCAGGGGCTTGACCAGTTATTTTAAAGCCAATATAATCACCAACTTTATAATGATCTTCTATACTTTCCCAAATAGCTTCTTTCTCGTTTTTAATTAAAGCTTTACGGCTTAACCTAATACGATACGGTAGATTCTGCTCTCCTTCGTTTTCTAAGCGGGAAATCGTTAATACCTCAACTTCCAATACTGTTCCAACAGGTACAGTTTCTCTAAGATTAGTAGAGCGACGAATATCCCATTCTTCCGGTGGAATAATACATGGATAACCTTGAACCTCTAAGTAAACAACATTTTTATCACTCACACCTGTTACTGTCCCTTGTACTCGATCACCTATTTTTACACTTTCAGTAAATTCTTGTGCTACTCGTTTTAATGCAGCAATACGACTTACACTTACTACTTCATCTGTTACTTCCATAACAATAAAAGGTACTCTCGTTTGAATAAATCCATTTAGATTGGCTATATCACGTTCAATGAAATCTTCCCTTTTACAATAGACCTTCTCTCCTTGATAAAGGATAACGATTAGCTCGTCCTCTTTTCCCCCAACCGATACCTTTCTGATCGATTCCACTTCTCCGTATTGAACCCATTTACGTTCTCTCGATTCCTTCAACATTTCCAGTAATATCTTGTTCATACTTCAACCTCCTGATGGAAATAAAAAAAGACGCACAATCCCCCTGTTTTAATAAAACAAGGGAACTATGCGTCTTCCGCCTATAATTCCTATATTTGATTCACATAATTTATTTAACTTACTGTAAGAATTGACCATAAATCCCATTTGTGCAACTACTAATTTCCATTCTTTTTACTCATAATCTTTTTAAGTAATTCCATGCTTTCATTACCTAATTCAACACTCTTTAGCTCTTGTGTAGCATGTTCATACTTTTCGTCCTGCACAACAGTAACTTGTTCTAATGGAGATGAAGTCTTCTGTTCTTTCATCATAGCAGTGAACGACGCTGGAGCTGCTTTCTTAGAGACAGCTACACTTCCTTCATCATTTTGCCTTGTTTTTTGCCCAAATGCATGACTAAAACTGACAGTATGCCTTTTTAAGTCAGCGGAAGGAGTTTGATGTTCCCTTTTTTCTTGGAGATATTCAAGATCCTCTTTAGGTACATCATCAAAGATTGAATTATCTTTCTGTTCTTGATCATTTAAAGAAACAGGCTTACTGTTAATTTTACCTACACTATAATTTACTTTTTCCTCTTGTTGTGATTCCTCTTTTACATCTTCTACTTCATAATTTTCCTCAGTAATTTCTTGACCTTTATGTTGGGAATGTTTAAAACGGTTATGCTCTTCTTTAACAACCTTTTGCTCTTTATCAAAAGATAATAGTTCCTTTTTTAATACACTGGCCGAATCTTCTTGTTCATCATCTTCTGGAATAACTAATGCTTCAGAAACATTCACTTCTTTCTTCCAATAGTCCATGAAGAAGTTTACCGCTTCTGAATCAAGAGACTTCTTCCACTTATCCGCTTCTGACGTATCTACAAAATCACCTTCCGCTCGTATAGCTCGTTTACTAGATTTCTCTTGTACCATACGTATATAAGAATAGCGGAACTCTTGGAACATAATATCATCTACAGAAGCAAGGTCTTTTTCTGTTCTTACTGTACTCTCTGAATATCCAAAACTAGGATTATCCATATTGTCAGGAGTGTAGCTCTCTCTCACCTGTATTTCTTCAACTACTGTTTTTCCTAGATACACGCTTAACAGTTCAGCATCATATTTCGAAACACCACCATAAACTATAGTGTTACGTATTGTCCCTAACATACTTTCTGTAAATTCCTTACCAAATTTAACACCAAACTGTGTAAGAGATTGACAAGCTACTAGAGGAGCAAACTTATACTTCCTAGCCTTACCAGTTAATTTTAAGAACTTCTCATTCATATAATCATAGAATTCATCAGCATAGAACGATACGATTGGTCTTGTGTTCTCTGTACCGCTTCTTCTAAAAATGGCATTCTGAACGCATAGTAAAACCAGCTTCCCAAACGTATCACTAAGATCTTGTAAATTTCCATCATCGGTATTAACAAGTAAGATGCCTCCTTTACTCATTAATCGATCAAGGTCAACTTCATTCTTAGCAAGCAAAATTCTCGCAAGATAAGGGTTCTTGGTAATATCAGACAACAGATTTCGAGTTTGCCTTGTAAACTCAAATTGCAAATCTTCTACTACTACCTTCCCTTCATGCTCATGTCCCCTTGGGTACTTTTCAACCGTACCATCACGATCTTTTTGTACTCGTAGCCCTTCATTTTTAAACCATTTAACAATCTTTTTTACTATCATCCAATGAATGACATCATCTTGCTTCATTTCTTTTACTACATTTTCAGGAGGTATCGTCTTTTCAATGGATTCAACCATATCCATAACCATTCTTGGATCTTGATACATATCATCAAGCATTGGAATTGTAGCCTCATTGCCTTTGTAAAACTTTAGAAGGTAAACATAATGTTTCAAAACAGCTCGTGCCGCTTGACGGAAAAACTCATTATTCGTCTGAGCTATCGCTTCTAGCACACTTGTTATGGTTTCAACTACCTGAGCGGTTGGACCGATCATCGCATTGAATCCTGGAGTATCAGGGTTGCTTGGATCTAGATAGGTGATAAACTCTCTTGGAATATTATGTTCTAAAGCTAATTCATAAGCATCATCACAAAGGTCTTTGGCTGGTTCAATAATGACTGTACCAATCAAATGATTACCCATATTCCTTTCAAACTCTTTTGAACCTATCCCGTATTTCTTTGCAAGTTTAGGAAACTCATTTATCATCCGCTGCATATGACCTAAATCCTGCCTGTATGCTGTTTTAATTTTGATAGATGTTTTACCAGAACCAGGAGGACCTATTAGTAAGGTTCCCGTTTGGCGGGATTCACCTTCTAAAATAACTGGTGCATTCGTTTCAGCATTTCTAGCTAGTTGTATGTCAGGAAGTCGATTAACTTTATCCTCTCCAAAACGACCAATCCATCCTCTTTCAAACCTATAAGTACGAAACCATTCTTGCAAATTCGCATCTTCTTTGTAATTGCCATACAAGTAACTAGCATATAGACCAACAATAACTATTGGTGTGACCATCAATAGATACCCAATAAATTCAAGAGCACCTCTATGCAAATAAGCAGCATGTGCTGGATCAATCGTTTCATGTATCTGAACTAACTCGTCATATCCAATAAATTTAATTTCACGAATAATATAAAACAAGATAACAACAGCCAATGTACCCCAAGACAAACAAAAGCTAAATGTCCTTCTCGGTACTGATTTACTGAACCTCTTTACCCTTGTTGCTAATATCCAGTTTATAAATGCTAATAACGCCACTACACCAACTACCCAAAGTGGAGCGGTTTGCGGAGTCATATAAAATGAAATGTACAAAGGATACCCTAATCCTAACGGGAAGTTTTCAATTGCGATTCCTTTGTCCCAATGAAGATTCAAACTAAATACCACTATCAACATTGATAAAAACGAATAGAGGAACACGAATAACGTAACATGTAAGAGAACCGAAACGACATCAGGCGTCTTAGGACTTTCTTTTATTTGACGTAGCAGGGGCTTTAACTTATTCATAGCAATACCTCCCGCCACTGTACTTTATTATGTTTCCTTTCCTCTCTATGAACTTTCCCCCAATAACCTAATTCACTTAGTTCACTATAAGAAGCATAGTGCAAATATTTACTAACAAAGGTAATATCCCGCTTGAAGGATTCGTTATCAGGATACAGAAGTATAAGTTTTATTTGCTGAAATATAGATAGTCCACCCTCTTTAATCCATTTCTCAATAGTTCTAACCTTACCTATAGGATTTACCCAATTCGTCATGCCATTAAAGATTATCTGTATTTCATCTTCCTCCCCTTCAATCAACACTATATGATCCGGCTTTAAAGGGAGCCTTAACTTTTCAACCACCTCATCGATAACTTCTAAATAAGCAGCCTTCTTATTTACCGCCCTATAGTTTTCAACTAGGCTTCTTATTGAATTTCTGTCTGTCATCGGTTCATTCAACAATACATTTCCTTCCCGCTCTACAAACAGAGACACAGCTTGGGCAGTAGATTCCTTTTCACCTTGAAAGATGTGGATTTTCTCGTCAATTAGTTCACTTTCAAAAGAATAAATCATAGTCTCTCTTATATTACGGTGACGTGTTGTGCCATTGACCTGTTTTGGATAGAACATAACTAACGACTTGCTGATCATTTCCTCTCCTTCTTTTTTGTAGGCTTCCCATTTGTCTACCAATTCGGTGCGAGACATGGTTCCTCTGTCACACTCGACACTCACCATAGGTTTCAAGAATTGCTCATCAAAAGTAGTCCTTCTAAAAAAATAAGGGTAAAGGAGCGGATTAGATGTGGGATTTATTTTTTTCTCTTCCTCCCATTCCTCTGTTTTTTCAAAGATCATCCAATCTGGTCTATAAGAAATTTTTTCATCATCATCGAAAATTGGATACCTTCTCCACTCGCAATGGAAGCTTTCAGGTTGTCTAGAAAGGTACAGACTTAACCAATCTTGCACTTCATAAAAATGTTCATGTTGCCCTCTGACTTTTAAATCATCTAGCGTGTAATGTTCTTTATAGTCATCAAGCTGCGGCACATATTCTTTCACTTTGAGTATGTCTTCAATCAAGATCCTTAGCCCATACAAAGACAGTGAATAAACTAAAACAGGAACACTTTTTATTCCAGCTCTTGAATTAACAGAAAGCACCTTTCGATCAGCTAAAGTCCGTAATCTGTTTCTCAACGAATTGATATGAAGATTGAATTTTCCGATTTGGTATAACTGATCGGCTGTTAGTGCCCTGTGCTGATAGAGTGACAAGAGAATAACATAATCAATCTCCTTGTTAGAATGAATCATACTTCGTACTCTTTCGGCGTCATAAGATCTATTTCTACTTGGGCTCTTACTTACCTGAACCCGTTCATCACCCAGTCGCATATAACTTCCTCCCTAATAAAAAAGACGCAACGAAGAATCCTCGAAACTATACGAGAACAAATCATTGCGTCTTCCGCCTATATTATTTAGCTATACGCTATACGTTAAACGATATAAATATATGATGTCAATAGACTCCTCGCTAAGCAATACGACGTACTACGAAATGCTACGAAAAATTTCGTCAAGAGTAGTAGACTACAATGAGTTCAACAAAGTTTGGATATTAAGAGCCAACGAAATGCTCTAAGCGGGGTTACATAGTTACCTCCGGTTTCCGCTAAATAAAATCTATTCAATACGAAATGATACCAACAAATGCGAAAAAGCACTCAAAACTCTTGTTAATTAAGAATTTTACATTATGAAAATTACAATTATGCAGGTTATGAAATTTAATATGAAATTAATTACAGCTTATGAATGGGCTAATACTTATAGTTAGTAAGCTGATTCATATAAGTAATTCATAGCTAGTATTCATTACTTACTTCATAAAGTAACAATTATATGTTTCATATTCTGTTTCATATTCTGTTTTAATTCTGCGAAT
Organism: Metabacillus sp. B2-18; assembly: GCF_021117275.1. Lineage (NCBI taxonomy): Bacteria > Bacillati > Bacillota > Bacilli > Caryophanales > Bacillaceae > Metabacillus > Metabacillus sp. B2-18. The sequence continues at coordinate 131,516 of NZ_CP088246.1, read as the reverse complement.
TCAATTATTCATAGCTTGATTCACAAAAACCGCATTCTAATCATTAAGGATGCGGTATCCAACAACGATTGTTTAAAGACTAGTTCAAAAAGAAACACGTCGAAAGAATGCGAATGTTTTGGTATGTAAAGAATTATTAGTTTATATACAGAAAATTGCTTTGGTGTCCTATAGAAGTGTCTATTATAAGACACTTCTATATCATTAAATTTCATTTTAATAGACAGAAGTACTATTTTATAAAGGTTTTTTATAGTATCTACATACAGACACTATATAATTTTAAAAACGTGATTTTCAGATGAATCTCAATACATTTTTACTAAAAATAAACTAAAAACTAGAGTTTTCCTCTTTTAAATACATCAAATTACGAAAATATAAATAGATAATAAAACAAATAAATAAAATAACCTCTTATTATAGACACCATAAACAAACGTATATATATCAACGGTTAAAAAGCACTGACATTCCTCCTCACTTAAATAGTATCTTATTATACAGTCTTGATACAGACACTACATTAAGGTAATATATAGTAAACTATGAATATACAGGAGGTGACTAGATTGCATGAACCAGGATCAATATAGAAAGCATCAAAATGCAATATTCCCCATTGATTTAATAGAAATGTTTACGGATATTATCGAAAGTGATACCGTGAGCAGAAAAGTCTTCATCCACATAGGTCGTACACTTAAATCTCAGAAAGACTCAGTTGATAGAATTCATGGAGTTACAGTCAATGACATAGTGTCAAACGTACAAGTGGAGAGAAAAGAAAGAGTAACAAAAGGGAAATCTTTTATATATAAACCAGTTACCACAAATATAGATCGGAAAGCAGCAGAGAGAATTGTAGATAAACTCTTAGATATGTCACTACTCTACTATGAAGAGGTAAAACCTTATAAATTTCTCTTCATGACAAGTCGTGGCTGGCAAATTACAGAAGCGATAGTTAAAAGAAATAAATACAAAAAGGGAGTTGAAATAAGCAATGGCTAAAACATTCACAAAAAATACCCCTGCTATAAACATGACGGTAGTAGGATTTGGACAAGCTGGCTCTAGAATAGCTGACGAATTCGCTTCAATAAAAAACGAAAATGGAAACAGTGTATATAACTGCTTAGCTTTAAATAGTAATGATGGTGATTTAAAAGGTCTGAAATACATAACAGAATCAAATCGTGTATCACTAAACTTAGGTGGTCTAGGAAAAAACCCTCAAAAGGCTATCTCCATTTTAGAAGAAAATGAAGACGTGAAAAATCGATTGAAAGGTTTTATTCAAGAGCGTGTAAGACCTACAGATGATCTAGTGTTATTTTTCGCTGGACTTGGTGGCGGTACAGGTACTTCAACAATCGTTAAGGCTTTAGAAGAATTTTATGATTTTAACAATAAACCTTTAATAAAAAAAGAACTGGTTAAACTACAAAGTGAAATTGAACCTAAAGAATTTAAGGAAAACCTCAAAAAATACATGAAGATTGCAGTAAAAAAAGCTGAGGAAAAGTTTATTAAAGTTGGAGTAGTTGTTACTCTCCCCCTTCGAGCTGACGGTCCCGATGCGTTGAGACAAGTTAATGACTTTGCCCAACGGATTTGGAAAATCGGTCAAGATAAAACTAAAGGGATTGCATTTATTAAATTTGCGGATAATCAACACTTTTATGATGAGTTTAAAAAATTACCTGAAAACGAACGTGGAAATGTTGAGAATTATCGTGATTATGCTAACAAACGCTTTAGCGAAGTATTCCACGAATTAAATACAGCGACTACCGGTGGTGGAACTAGCGTAACCTTTGACTCTCAAGATTTCAGAAGAATTATTTTAGAAAACACTGGTTCATTAGTAATCAATAAATTAACTAAACCTATAACTAACATAAATAATGGTCATGATGTTAAAGAAATGTTGTTAGATTCAATGGAAGGAAGCTGTTTTCATCAACCTATAGAATTAACTAACGTACTCGAAAACGGTGATATGGTAGCAGCAAAAGTTCATCATATAGGTTTGTTAGCAGTATTAGATGAAAAAAAATCTTTAGGATCATCATTCATTGATGATGCCCGTGTTGAGATAACAGAAAAGAATACCTTTTCTTTGAGTGGAACTGTTTTCACTGGTTACTTAGAAGAAAAAAATGATCACTCTGCTACAGTGTATACATTCTATAAAACAGACGGTCTCCCTGCCCGTCTTGCTAAAGGATTAGTAAAAGAATACGAAGAATTTCAGGAGCGACAAAAAGCTGTTATTTACCAATCTGCTTCTATCGAATCAATTAATGATGAAGATGACGATGATGATTTCAATATTGACCTTGCTGAATTTGGACTTGAAGAAGTAGCTTCTACCAAAGAAAAAGATCAAAATGAAAACAAGAATAATTATGAAGTAGATATAGATAACCTTAATTTTGATGATTTGGATGATTAATAATATAAAACACCTTTAAACAAAGGGTTCATATGAGAACAATTAAATAAACACAGCACAGCATATAGAGGTGGAGTTATTAAAGACTCCACCTCTACTTATTTTTTAGCTAAAGGTCCAAAATTGTGCAATGACTTATTAGAGAACTTGCAAAACTAATCAATATCTGTATCTGTTTATCAGTGCGAGTTGAATTTTCATCATAGGTTATCAGTTGTTATTGAAATCATCACAATATTTTTTAAAGAGCGCCTCCCTTTCTTAAGTTTAAGAATTTCTGTTTTTTATTACTTTTACTGTGTGATACAAACTTATTCCAATACTTTATACACTACTTCTTTTTTAGGAGCCCCCTATACATTCCCAAACTCACTATTAACACAAAAACTTGGATATACCACAACTCAATCACCTCCAAAACGAGTTACGATTTTTTTCGTACACTTTCGAACGCTATACGAATTTTTTCTTTAATTTTCGTTCATCTAGTTACGTGAAAAGTAGAAGCACCACTCACTACTAAGTTATACGAAATTATACGAAGTTAAACTAAAATAAATTTCGTATCGACATTTAAACTATTTTCATTTTTATTTATCGCAGTATTTGCTATAATAACTAGTATATTCACATATTCCACCTTCGTTTCTTTTCGAATCGAATCGTATCTTATTATTTTAATTAGAAAAGCCACTTAGCAAGACTGAAAGGAGGTTCAAGAACATGTTATATGATGAAAATGATTTAGTCCCAAGATTAGAAGATGAACTAAAATACGATCCTCTTTATACACAAATAAAAGATCGACCAACATTAAAAAAAGAAATGTTTGAAAATAAATTTATCGCTGCACTCCAAGAAGACTTACATCGATGGTATAGTATCGCGGAAGCAGGAGCGATTTTAGACTCCAATAAACGAATAGCTGCTAGCACTTTAAAACATTACATAGATAACCTAGAAGACTATGTACTTCCAGATGAAGCTCCACAATCGAGATATATAAGACTAAACTATCTTTCTATAGTGAAGTTAAAGATGGTTTGGTTACTAAAAGATGAACTAAAAATGACAGGGTTACAATCGGCTGTAGGTATTATTGGAACACCTGTAAACAATAATATGTCAAATAGTTATGCACCATCCTTAGATCAAAATCAAGAGCTCCGCCAATATATGCAAATGACAAATATGCTAATGTCCATTTTTATGGAAAGGGGAGAGGATGGTAGGCCTAGGTTAAAGGAGGACATATCAAACCTTCTGCAAAGTAACCAAAAGCTTTTAGAATCTGGAGATTTCTTAAAAAAGGTAGAAGAGCAGTCTGAAACTATCGAGGAATTAAATAGACAGATTAACGAAGAAAAGAAAAATCGAGAAACCTATCAACAAGAATTAGAAGAGAAATATAAAGATAATTTATTAGTTAAAGATCAACTTATTAGTGAATTAGAGTCAAAATTAGAACAGCAAAACAAAACCATAAAGTCTGAAATTGATGAAACATTAGTAAAGAAACTTGAAGAAAATGATAATAAGTTTAATGATTTTGTAAATAAGAATAGAATTCAGTCTAGGGCAAAGCAAATGGCTGAAGAAGAATGGGATAAACAAGGAGCATTTTCTAAAATTTTTGGAAATAGGTCTGAGTTTGTTAAAAATAAGACCGAGGAATTCTTAATAAAACTCACTAAAGATTTTGATAATTAAATTACCATCCATTTTTTTGTGGAGAAATAATAGGAATAATTGCATATCAATTTAAAGACCAGATCACTTAGCGATTTGGTCTTTTATATTTGTTAATTTAATAATGTTTTTGCTCTCAAAAACATCGTACAATTCATCAGAGCTAAGCATAATAAAGCTTATAAATTGTTTTACTAATATCAGAACAAGTCAATGAATAGTGAAAAACGGTGCCAAACAGTGCGAAACACTGCGAATATTGCGACAGAGATGTAGTTGATATGTTCTTGAAGAACTTTCTCGAAGATGAAATAAATTGATAGTATACGAAACAATAAAAAGAATGAGAAGAAAATTGAGGTTAGAAGTTTTGGTGGAGTGACAGAAACTTGGCAAAATTTCAACGATTAGCTACAAAAGAAGATGACATCGCTGTTTTTCATAATCCTTCTTACTTTTTGTAGTATATTGTTTAACTTTAACCAATCTAGAACTTATATATTTTACATTCTCTTACCTTTGTTCTCTGTATGTTTTATTGTGCGCCTGGCATGTGAGAGGGTGTAATTCCCGAACTGTGAAGGCAGAAGTAGCAGTTAGCTTAACACAAGGTGTCCATGGCAACGTGAGATTTAAAGGAAGTAAGCGACAAATCTACAGTCTGAGGAACACGAACTTCATAAGAGGCTTGTACGGTTGGACGATTTTGCAACACAAAACGAAGTGCTTTTTTCTGAAGGTGGTTTCAATTATATGATGCAGATATATGTATAAATGCTAATTTAATAATGAACAAAGATGATTACATAAAAATGTACAGTTTTGTGATGTACATGCATACTTAGTTTGAGGTGGAGAGAATGCATGTACAGCTAGATTTAACGACAGAGATAGAAGTAAAAAGTCTAGAAGATTTACCAAAGTTAAAATTTCTAATGGAGAGCTTAAACATGAAAATAAATAAAAGTAAGATAGGGCGAGAATTGGGAGTAGATCGGAGGACTGTGGATCGATATTTAAATGGAAAGGGGCCAAGTAAAACCCGTAATAGAAAATCTAGAATAGATGAGTTATATGAAGTTATATCAGACTTACTCTCAAAGGATTCAATACAAACTTTTTACTACAAGAGAGTTCTTTGGGAGTACTTAAAGGATAACCATAGTTTGAACTGTTCCCAGTCATCTTTCCGACGATACATATCAAACAAACCTGAGTTCCAAGCATATTTTACCGATGGTAAAAGAACTCAAGCTGCACAATCTGTTGTTCGTTATGAAACCCCTCCGGGGGAACAGGCTCAATTCGACTGGAAGGAGAACATAAAATACATAACGTGTGATGGGGAGATTATACACGTTAATGTAGGAGTGTTGGTGTTAGGAAATTCAAGGTTTAAGTCTTATGGTTTAACCATATCCAAATCACAAAGTATATTAATGTCCTTTTTAATGGAGTGCTTTGAAGCAATTGGTGGAGTACCAAAGATCATTTTAACGGACAATATGAAAACAGTAATGGATGAACATAGAACAGAGTATTCAAAAGGAGTGGTTAATGAACGATTTGAACAGTTTGCCAGTGATAGTGGATTTGAAATCAAACCTTGTATTGCAGGAAGGCCAAGGACAAAAGGGAAAGTAGAGAGTATTATGAAGCTCTTAGATGAGATTCATGCTTATCAGGGGAAATTCACTTACGAAGGACTTCACCAATTTGTACAAAAGCTTTGTGAACGCCATAATCAAAGTTTTAATCAAGGAAATAGAAAGATTCCAATACTTGCTTTAAAACAAGAAAAGAGTCACTTACTCCCCCTACCAAGGAAAGAAATAAGAGACTCTTATAAGATCAAACACAAGCTTGTAAAGGTTAACCCTGCGAGCATGATTACGTACAAATCAAACCAGTATTCAGTACCAGCTGAATACAAAGGGAAAACCGTTGGTTTACAAGTCTATGACGATCACATACATGTATATTATAACACGGATTTGATCGCTCAACATCGAATCAGTAATAAGGTGTTGAATTATAAGGAAGAACATTATACAGACGTATTGTCACGGGGAATGCCAGACTATCCTGATATTGATGAGCTAGCTAAAAAGAATCTACTGGCAATGGATGAGGTGTATAAAATTGAATAGTAGTTATCAACAATTAGTAAGTAATTTAGAATATTTAAACTTAAAACAGATGATTACTCATCTTAACGATACCATTGATTTTAGTACCAAGAATGAATTATCTCTCGTTGACACATTGATGAAATTAACGAACTATGAAATAGATGTTCGTGAGAAAACAATGATAAATTCAATGGTTAAGGTGGGGGCTTTTCCCCACCGTAAAGAGATAAATGAGTTTAACTTTGATTTTCAACCAACGATAAATAAACAACAAATTCTTGATTTTCTTTCTCTGCGTTTTATCGAAGATAAACAGAATATTATCTTCATGGGAACTAGTGGTGTTGGCAAAACTCACTTAGCGACTTCGATTGGAATCGCTGCAGCCAAAAAACGAACAAGTACCTATTTTATTAAATGTAATGAACTTATCTTAAACTTGAAAAAGGCAAAGCTAGAAAATCGCTTAGAGTCTCGATTAAAGCACTATGGGAAATATAAATTACTAATTATTGATGAAATTGGTTACCTTCCAATTGACAAAGAAGATGCCAAACTATTCTTTCAGCTAATTGATTTGAGATATGAAAAGAAAAGTACAATCTTAACTACAAACATTAGCTTTAAAGAGTGGGATGCGGTGTTCCAGGATTCTAAATTAGCGAATGCAATATTAGATCGTGTATTACACCACGCAACAGTTGTCAATATTGTTGGTCCCTCTTATAGAATTAAGGATCATTTACAAAAAGAAGATGATGATTAATTTTGTACATTCTTAAACGATCAAAATTGTACATCGTTAGCTTGACATTTACAATATATGGAGGGAAAGATTGTACTCTTACCCAGGGAGGTCTGACTGATAAGCCTGTAACACTCGGTAACCTATTTAGCGATAAATTCCTGAACAGCCAGAATTCATAGTTCCAATGGTAACTAGAGTTAATGGGGGAAGTGCTGAATCATTTTAGGAGAATCAGCACTTGGCGTATGTGTTACTTGACTAACAGAAACATTAATCCTAATGGAGACAGTTGTGAATCAACTAGGGACAATAGAAAGGCTGAAAGTAATATCACACTAGAAGTATGACTGATTCACGTAGGAGTTGATATCTATGTTGGAACGAATCTTATAACATCAAAACGTTAATGTGCACACGAAAGGAGTGGAACGAAATAAAGGAGATGCCGTTGTGTAGATAAGAAAGCGTAAAGAACCTATGGTCTCATCTCATAGAACAATGGAAAACCTTAAGAACTTATAAATGGTACCTACCTTACACACCCCTTACGTCGAATCGAAATTCCGACAGTGATAGATACCTTATCCAACAGGCTATTGCGGAAGCACTCAACAAGGAATTTCATCCCTTATTCTCCAAGCAAAGCTACTGCTTTAGACCGAACAATCGTGGTCATGATGCGGTCCGACAAGCTAAACGTTACATCAAAGTAGGAAATAGGTGGGTAGTGGACATTAATTTAGAGAAATTCTTCGATAAAGTGAAGAATGACCGGCTTATGAGGATACTAAGCTTTCGTATAGATGATCCAAAAGTTCTTCAATTAATACGGAGGTATCTACAGTCAGTTGTAATCGAAAAGGGACTTTTCAGTCGAAACACTGAAATACTAATCAAGGGGAACCGCTCAGCCTCTTTTATTAAATATCGTTTTAGATGAGCTTGAGAAGGAGTTGGAGAAAAGAGAGTTGCGGTTCGTTCGTTATGCAGACGACTGTGCGTCACGAAAGTGTGTGTGAGTAGAGCAGCTATGCTGTACAAATGATGACGATGGAGCCTTCGGAGTCGCCATCCAGGTTGTAATTTCAAACTACATTAAGGTGCTGTAGTTAAAAGCTAGGGTATTGAGCGTAAAGAAAAGGGCGTCAAGAACTGTCAAGTGAGTGTTATGGAGATGAATGATTATGTGAACCACTTATGAAAATATCGAAAGCGTAGGGATCCATCAAGACTAGGGAGTAGTCGTTAACCTAGGACGAGCTTATAGGAGGGGCTAGGGTGGAATCATATGTCCTCAGGGAGTTAATTTCTAAAACCAGTAAAAGCAGTAGCTATACCAAAAAAGAATGGTGGAACAAGAACACTTGGAATTCCTACAGTCGAAGACCGAGTAGCACAGATAGGTACGAATCTATATTTTTGAACCAACAGTGGAGAAATTGTTAATGATGATTTTTATGGATACCGACCAAATAAATCTGAAATTCATGCAACTGAGGCTACAAGGAAAAGAAGTTGGCTGAAAGACTAGGTGTTAGAGTTCGATCGATATTAACGGTCTAATTGATAATATCCGATATGACTTTACCTTATTGAAATGGTAAAACGTTATACAAATCCAGAATTGGTCATCTTATAAATAAATAGATGGTTAAGTATATCTTTTCAAATGGAGGACGGAACGTTAACGGAGTGAACTGGCACTCAGCAATGAGGAGTTATAAGTGCTGTTCTTGCGATCCTATTCCTTCAATATACATTTGGTAATTTTATGACGAAAGAATTCTGAGACTTCTTGGGCAAGATACGCCGATGATGGAATAGCATACTGTGCTTCAATGAAACAAGCGTCTTCAACGAAGACTGGAAGAAAGATTCAACTATTTTGATTGGAGTTAAACCTGTAGAAACTAATAATTGTCTATTGTAAAGATGTTGATAGGAAATGGAACTAATCAACTACTTCTTTCGATTTTCTAGGATACACATTTCGACCAAGACACAAAAGAATAAATATGAAAATTATTACGCAAACTTCTTGCTGACTATTGCCGATAAGGCAAAGAAAGCAATCAGAAAAGAAATGAGAGACTGGCGGTTACAACTCAATGTATATAAAAACCTTCAATATATTTCCAATAGTTTTTTGAATTACTTTCGATAATCTTATGAACCTGTAGCCTTTTCGATAGTTGATTAATCCCTTCGCTTCTTACTTGGAATGTTTAGCTGAATAATCGATATTATTTGTTTCTTTGAAACCGACCTTCCTATTGTTTCCGGATAATTACCCTTTTTTTGAGCGAGGCTTCTTTATGAATTCGTGTCGTTACTTTCTTCATATTTGGGAACCTGAAGTAATTAGTTCCATTCCTATTTAGAATATTAGGAGTAAACTTAAGTTTATAGTATTTAGAATCTATTATTTTAAGATTCGACTTGTATATATGGATATCTTTTAAGATGGGTAAGTATAATATTATGCATTATACTTATTTTTAGGTATGTATGTTTAAACTGTTTAATATATTGTTTTCTTGTTTTTAAATTGTTATTTGTTTATAGGTAAAATTAGCTCTTGGGAGAGTAAGGTTCAACATCTTATATGTCTATTAAAACGGTACTATAAGTCTATTAAAACGGTGGTTATGGCTACTAATACGATGTTACATGTCTAGTATATAAGTGGATATATGTCTATTTAAAAAGTGTTATATGTCTATTAATTCGGTATGAGACTTTTAAAATATCTAAATATAGCTATAAAAACGGTGGAATAATAGATTTATATCTGTTGATCTTAAAAGGGAGATGTATAGACCCTATTTTTAGGATCATCTTCTTTTAATTCTTACACTATTGTATGTTGATTTACCTAAAGGGTAGACATATTAGTTTTTTTCCTTAACATTTTACATTATATATGTCTACTAGAACGGTAATATTTTATAAACTTGTCACTTTAGAGTATCGTTACACCGAAATAGTAGATATATAGACCAATAGTAAACATGCCACTCATATCTTATTCTATGTTTTAATAAGATATGTCTACCTTTTCGGTAGATATATCTTAAATAGCTTCCTTCAAATGCTTTTTTCAAGGCAATATTTACTCTTTGCTGAAGCAATAACTCTATGTAGTACCGAATTAGTAGCTATATTTCCTTAACCCTAAAAAAATTTCAGCACCGAATATATAGCTATATAGTATATTATAATTTTTAAATTAAAAGATTACAGTACCGAAAAAGTAGCTATATGGATTTAGATTATGATTAGTTAGTAATTTCGAAGCACCGGAAAGGTAGACATATCATTCTATTATAAATTAATTTTATACACCGAATTTATAGACATATTGTTTACTTAATTTTAGCTATGTAACTTAGTATGGAATCTTGTGTTTTTTTGTATTATATTGGAGATAGTTAAGGTTTAGGAGGATTGAATGACTGTGGTAACGCAAGTTGAACAACTATCTTTTGATGAAGATCTAATAGAAGCTGATCTAAAGCCATATTACTGGGTCAATCAATCAAACGCCCTTGTTAATACAAAACAAAATCTATCAATAAATGAAAGACGTTTATTATATGCACTAGTTTCATTAGTACAACCAGAAGATAAAGATTTAAAGACTTATGTTTTGCAAACAAAAGATTTAGCCAATCTCTTTGGCATATCGGAATCGGGCTTTTATGAAAGAATAAGAGAAACGGTAAATGGTTTAAACAGTAAACCTCTTACTATAACTCGGGCTAAAGAAAACAATAAGTTTGTGATTGACGATATCTATTGGGTACAACGGGCGAGTTATGATGAAGGTCAAATTACGATTAAACTCTCTGATGATTTAGCTCAATTCCTTATTAACCTTAAATCATATACAAAGTATCAGCTATATAATGTTTTAAAATTAAGGTCAGAATATTCCTGGAGAATTTATGAGCTGCTTAAAGAAAGAGAACGTTTTGGTAAACGGATCATGGAAGTAAAGGAATTGAGAGAGATGCTGGCTATTCCTGATGATAAATTAAACCTAATGAAAAATTTCAGAGCAGTAGTACTTGAAAAAGCGAAGAAGGAAATTGCTGAAAAGACAGATATTCGCTTTGAATATGAGGTACATAAGAAAGTCGGACGCTCCATACATTCATTTGTGTTTTATATCTATAAAAACCAGAATAATATCAATAAAACGATAGATGAAGAGTCTCTAGATTATGATATTCAAACCATTCTTAACCTCCTTATTACTAAGGAAATTAGACGGGAAAAAGCAGTAGAACTAGTTAAGAACTATCCGCCAAAGTACATTGAGGAAAACTTGCGTTATGTCCTTCGTATGGAGGATAAAGGGCTTGCTAATTTAGCTGGTTATATTGTGAGTGCTATAGAAAATAATTATGCAGAATCAACCTATGAAAAAGATCTTGATAACTCTTTGCTGCAGTTAGCCATCGGTAATGTTGATAGTCGATTAAAAGAGAGAACGGAACAGGACATAAAGGATCTAGAAAGCTTGTACGATTACTTTTTAGAAGTTATTAATAAGAGTAAGGTTAGTACCAAAGAAGAAATCGATCATATTAAAGATGAAATGCAAACAACTCTATTCAAAAAGATGGATGATATCTATGAGTATCGAAAAGGACATAGATTACCTCCACTCCTAGAGGACGATTTTGAAAAGAGCAAAATTAAGGGTTACTTCAAAAAATGGTTAACAAAGCATAGGGAAGAACTTCCGTATTAATTATAATAGTTACAAACTACCAAGGAGGAAATAAACAGGGACAGTGTGCGAGAGGAAGTGAAAAGTAATGAGGCTGGGTCAAAAGGTAAATATACTTTGAAACTTCTTTTATACCCTTGTTAATAATTTCATGAATCATTTTTTTAAAAATATCATGTTCAAGAATAACGTATTCATGCTATTTTCGATTAACAAGTCTATTCCCCTGAGAAGTAATTCTTAATCAAAAAATAAAGATCACTCCATTTTCCCTATATTTCAATTTAGCTATAAAAGATAAAGTTCCTTAAGCTCATTTTCAATTCAAGAACAAACCTCATCTAAGTTATTATTTAATTATATCAATACCTTGCTCTATCTTATTATTCGTTAAATTAAAATTCCTTAAAGATAAACCTGAAATTATGCAAGTGGTGATATATACAAATGCTAATTTAAGAAATGTACAGAAATGATCGTTTAAGCATGTACATTTGTTATTCCGCTTTATTACAACTTTACTTGGAGGGTCGGGCATGATAGCCTTGATAGGCTTACCAGCCTTATCAAGGGCTGGTTTTTTGGCTGGATAGTCATGGCCGTAGAGGCTCCAGGTCAAGTTGTAATCGTCTTCCAAACTATTTTGTCATTTATAATATACGCTGCTGCTGCTAAAAATAAGGACTAACTTGAGAATACCCTTTGATATTCTGGTTGTGACAAATCAGTAATTCATAAATATAATTATGATTGCTTTGTTTATAAGAATAAGTAAAATTGTGCAATGGTAAGGGATGATCTAGGACAAAATGTGGAGTTTGTCTAGAAATTGATCACAATCCTTTCTTAATTATCAAGAGGGTAAAACAAGTTAAGATATCTTTTCAAAAATCGGTAATGTAAAATGATGAATATTCAAAGCCTACTCCAACCCCATAATTATAATACGATAAAAGAACTGGCTGCCTATAAAGGGGCTGTTGACAAATTTATAGGAATTTCCATAACCTGTGTAGGATTTTATCTACACAGGTATTTTTGTGTGCCAGGCATGGTTCATCAACTAGACGGTGAAAGTGGGTTATGTGCATTGGAATATTCGAACCATTAGTCGAAAACAATGGAATCTGAAGGAAGCTCTAGACGATCTGGGTATACGAACCCAAAACAAGGTTAAGTTCAAAATCTCTCCCGATGAATAGGAATAATGAACTTACACTGCGAGATCCCTTAGTACCTCAACAGAGAACTTACTTCGTGATAAGTAACCGAACTATGAGAAGTATATGTCATAGTATCAACCCTTAGGGACAGATAAGGACGGACGAAAGGAGCAACTATGTTAGAGTCCATTTACAAGATAACAATAACACAGCCAATTAAAGACTATTGAAGAGTGAGTATATTGGGCACCTTCAATAGATTAGAGTTACACTTGTGCAACCTTAATAACATAGGATCAATATGAAACTTACTAAAACATTAATCGAGAAGATATTGGAGAAGGGTAATCTAATTTGAAAGGGTTAAACGAAATAAAGGAGTAGCAGGAGTTGATGCGAAAGATATAATAGCTACTCTCCTATATTTAAAGGAAAATGGTGAAGAGAGTGTCCAACTGATTAAATATGGTAAATACAAAGAGTTAGAGAATCGAGGTAACCAATTTGTTAGATATGCAGACGATGGTGCGCCACGAAAGTGTGCGTAAGTAGCGAGACTATTCAAAGCAGCTATGCTGTACAAATGATGACGGTGGGCCCGTCGGAGTCGCCATACAGGTGGAGACTTCAAACTAACTTAAGGTGCTGTAGTCAAAAGCTATGGTATTGAGCGTTAAGGAAAAGGCAGTAGAAAGCTGTCAAGTGCGTGTTATGGAGATGAACGAGCATGTGAACCACTTACGGAAATGTCGAAAGCGTAGAGACTCCATCAAAACCAGGGGGTAGTCGTTAACCTGGATGAGCTTAGAGGAAACCTGTTTACTGTCTAAGTGGTGGGCGGCATAAAGGTGGCATGAACATAACACAGGCGTTTGTACGGAACGTGGGAACCTACGGGCTGATGTTAAGGGAGTATTTCAAGTGGAAGACCCACAAGAAAAGAGTACCGATGCAGTCATAGGGGCAGATTGGGTTGTAGTAGTGATGAAACTTCTGTAATAGAAGTAGAGCGAAGAACCCAAGTTATTTAGTTTCAAAGATAGGTCAACTTTGAAAGGAGGAGGAACCTATGCGAGAAGCTAAACCGTTTAGTATTTCAAAGAACGCAGTAATGACTGCATTTGAGCGAGTAAAAGCCAACAAAGGGACATACGGAATTGATGAACAATCTATTAAACGAACTAGACTTGAAAAATAATCTATATAAACTGTGGAATCGTATGTCCTCTGGAAGCTATTTTCCAAAACCAGTAAAAGCAGTTGCGATACCCAAAAAGAATGGTGGAACAAGAACACTTGGAATTCCTACAGTCGAAGACCGAGTGGCACAGATGGTTGCGAAACTATATTTCGAACCAACAGTGGAGAAATTGTTTTATGAAGATTCTTATGGATATCGACCAAATAAATCGGCAATTCAAGCGATCGAGGCTACAAGGAAAAGATGTTGGCGGAGAGACTGGATGTTAGAGTTCGATATTAAGGGACTGTTTGATAATATCCGACATGACTACCTCATTGAAATGGTAAAACGTCATACAAATCAAGAATGGGTCATCTTATATATACAAAGATGGCTAACTGCACCTTTTCAAATGGAGGACGGAACGTTAATAGAGCGGACTTCTGGCACTCCGCAAGGAGGGGTCATCAGTCCAGTTCTTGCGAACCTATTTCTTCATTATACATTTGATGATTTTATGGCGAAAGAATTTCCAAGTATTCCTTGGGCGAGATACGCCGATGATGGAATAGCACACTGTGCTTCATTGAAACAAGCCAAATACCTTCAACGAAGACTGGAAGAAAGATTTCAATTGTTTGGACTAGAGTTGAACTTGGATAAAACGAAAATTGTCTATTGTAAAGATGATGATAGGCAATGGAACTATCCGACTACTTCTTTCATTTTTCTAGGATACACATATCGTCCAAGACACTCAAAGAACAAATATGGAAAATTCTTCACAAACTTCTTGCCAGCTATTGCCGATAAGGCAAAGAAAGCAATCAGAAAGAAAAGAAGTGAGAAGGTGGCGATTACAGCTCAAAGTAGATAAAACCTTGTGGGATATCTCCAACATGTTTAATAAGGAAATCCAAGGATTTGATTAATTATTACGGACATTTCTATAAATCAGAAATGTATAGCGTATTGCGATACATCAACAGCTGCTTAGTAAAATGTGGTTCGCCGAAAATATAAGAAGCGAAAACAACGAAGAAGAGCAGAATATTGGATAGGTACTATTGCACAGCGAGAACGCAAGTTATTCGCCCATTGGAAATATGGAATACTGCCGGCGATGAATAATGGGAGCCGTATGAGCTGAGAGGTTCACGTACGGTTCTGAGAGAGACTAAGGGGGAGGTTCCCTCGGTCTACTCACTGTAACATACTTTATAAGCCACAAACCCGGTGAACGGATAAAAAGAGTATGACTGAGTTCATCGAAAATGCAGTGGAAAAGCTTAAGGAACGTAAGGAAAGAGCTTCTATCAAATGTGGAAGAATACCCAGGTTTAAGTGCCGAAGAAAACCAAGAAGAGATTTGAGGATAAATTAAAAGACTCACAAACAGTAACTGGTGAGTAAGTATGGAATATAGAATCCTTAATATAAATCAACTTATTCAAGGCTGGGGAAATCACTTTAAAATCAGAGATATTAAGAAGTATGCAAAACGGACATAAGACGAAAGCTTAGAGCATGTTGATGGAAAGAGTGGATGAAGGTTCTTACGAAATAAAGGGCAGTTTTATTTGAAATTAATTTGACAATATGTAAATATATTCATATTATAATAACATAAGTTGGCTTAAGGAAAAAAAATAAGCAGTAGTAAAGATTGTTTGATTGTATAAACAAGTATTGCACAGCTTGTCATTCTATAAAATAATATAACTTTGTGGAAGGAAGATGATGAAGATGGGAGTTCGAATTGCCTTTAATTTAGGTGACGGAGAATGGCTTGAGATGAAAAGGTGTAACTGTAACCAGATTTATGCTTATTTGACCAATGAAAAAGTTGATATATGTGACCGTGAAATTGGTCATTTTGGTGAAAAGCAATTAGGTGAAGCATTACGTAATCTTCTTTATTCCTTAAACGCTAAAAAAAGTAATTAAGATTATATTATGATTGGAATGGACCTTTTTTTTACATTAAAGTTGCACTAAGGAAAAATAAAAGGTGAGGGGAAAGATATATGGATATAACTAAAAAAATCTCATTATATCAAGGGAAAAAAGGAAACTTTATTAAAATCACTTCGTTATTACTGGAAGGTGTTATGAGAAGGCGTTTATTAGATTTAGGGTTTGTCCCAGGGGCTATAGTTGAAGTGGTTAGAAAAAGTCCATTAGGTGATCCGATCGCATTTCGTGTTAGTCAAACAACGGTTGCTTTAAGAAAAGAGGAAAGTATGAAAATTAAAGGAGAGTTGATGTAGAATGGCTAATTCATATCGAATTGCTTTGGCTGGAAATCCTAATACTGGAAAGAGTACATTGTTTAATGCCTTAACTGGTCTAAGACAACATACAGGTAACTGGGCTGGTAAAACTGTTTCATTAGCTGAGGGAACAGTAAGACATAAAGATAAGACTTACAAAATGATTGATTTACCTGGAACTTATTCACTCTTTTCAAATTCAACTGATGAGGAAGTAGCTCGTAATTATATTGTATTTGAAAAACCCGATGTAACACTAGTCGTGCTAGATGCTACATCTTTAGAACGTAACTTTAATTTAGCGTTGCAAGTGTTAGAAATGACAACCAATGTGGTGATTTGTATTAACTTGATCGATGAAGCAGAGAAGAAAGGTATTAAAATAAATGAGCTTCTTTTAACAAAGCGACTTGGAGTTCCTGTTATCAAAATATCTGCTCGTAATAAGACTGGTTTCCCAATGCTTTTAGATACTCTTGATCGAATCGTCACTAGAAAAATTGAGTGTAATCCTGTACAGACATCTTATAACGAAGAGATTGAAGAGAAAATAAGTAAATTAGAATCAAAAGTTCGCAATTTAGTAGAAGACCAAATTTCATCTAG
Organism: Metabacillus sp. B2-18; assembly: GCF_021117275.1. Lineage (NCBI taxonomy): Bacteria > Bacillati > Bacillota > Bacilli > Caryophanales > Bacillaceae > Metabacillus > Metabacillus sp. B2-18. Next base: position 114,523 of record NZ_CP088246.1, on the reverse strand, counting down.
ATGGTTAGCTCTAAGGTTATTGGACGGAGACGAAGCACTTCTTAATGAGTTAAATAAAAGAATGGAGTTAAATGGTGTAACGAACGAGAAGAGGGTAAAGGAGGCATAATAATGAATATTAAAGAGCTATATATAGAGGCTCAAGAATTATCAACACCAGAATTAAGAGATGAAATTGTTTCTAATTTATATAAAAGAAGCCATCAATTGTGTAACGAAGGTGTTTCCTATACAAAAACAAAAGGGGATGTTAGAACAGAAAAATTAGACTCCATTTTTACATCTCCGATTTGGGGTTTCCCAATAATGCTCATCATGTTAGGGGCTGTTTTTTACTTAACCATTGCTGGAGCCAATATACCATCCTCCCTGCTTGCTGAATTTTTTGGGTGGATAGAAGGATATCTAACAACATTTTTTCAGGCTATTCAAGCACCAGATTGGTTACACGGACTTCTCGTTTTAGGATTGTATCGGGGTTCTACATGGGTAATAAGTGTTATGCTTCCACCTATGGCGATTTTTTTTCCAACTTTTGCACTTTTAGAAAATTATGGTTACCTTCCGAGAGTCGCTTTTAATATGGACCGTTTATTTAAACATGTTGGTGCTCATGGTAAGCAATCGTTGACAATGGCTATGGGGTTTGGGTGTAATGCAGCGGCTGTAATGTCTTCTAGAATCATTGAGTCTCCGAGAGAAAGAATGCTTGCGATTCTGACAAATAATTTTGTTCCATGTAATGGAAGATGGGGTACCTTAATTGTATTAGCATCATTATTCATGGCAGCTAGTTTTACTGGAGGACTAAAATCTCTTGTCACGACAGGAGTCATTGTCGGTATTGTTATGTTTGGGATTGTCGTGACATTTTTTGTATCTTGGGTTTTATCAAAAACAGCACTAAAGGGTGTTCCAACGCATTACACTTTAGAATTGCCTTCATATCGTCGACCAAAGTTTTTTGATACTGTGATTCGGGCTTCTTTAACAAAATCATGGACTGTTTTAGTTAGAGCAGTTAAAGTTGCTGCCCCAGCAGCAGTATTAACATGGATCATTGCAAATATTTACATTGGAGATACTAGTATTTTAATGCATATGGTTGGCGTCTTTGATCCATTTGGTCAAATGTTGGGACTTGATGGTTACATTATATTAGCGTTTGTTCTTGGCTTACCTGCTAATGAAATCGTATTACCAATTTTACTAATGGGTTATCTTTCAACTGGTTCATTAACAGAAGTGGATAGTTTGGTGGATTTAAAACAAATTTTTGTTGATCAAGGTTGGACGTGGATAACTGCGTTAAACATGATGTTATTTTCACTACTTCATTATCCATGCGGTACAACATTATTAAATATTTATAAAGAAACAAAGAGTAAAAAATGGACATTACTTGCATTCTTAATTCCAACAGTGTTAGCCATATTAGTTCCATTTATTGTTTTTCAAATAGCACAGTTATTAGGTTGGGTTTAATAACAAATAGAAAAAAACTTTGAAGAGCAGTGAATTCATAAAATTTCACTGCTTTTCAACATATTCGTTACTTATTTATTAATATTTGTTTCATTAAATATTCAGCATCTGTTCCAACTCCTTGAAGGAGAGCAGAACCTCTTCTATACTGCCAAGGAAGTCTTAAAAAAAATAAACCAGCTATTGATGTAACACCTCTTTGATGTATTGGTTTCCCCTTATTATCAAAAATGTTAGGGGTTTTTATCCAATCATAATGTGATCTAAAACCAGTTGACCAAATAACATTTGCCACCTTTATTTTACTATTGTCTTCAAAAACTATTTGATCTTCCATTACAGCATTTGCTCTCGGCTTCAAACTAATTTTACCATTCTTTAGTAAAGACCTTAATTCAAAACCAAAAATGGGATCAGGTTGATGTTTTAGCATATTTCCTAATTTGCTATTTGTGTTTACACTTAATATGCCTAATTTATCAAACCACCAAAAAATACTATTACCACCAAAATTCTGTGGTAGGAACTTTAATTTATGTCCAACTGATAAATATACAGGTTTTTCTTTTGATAGTTCGACAGCGATCTGTGAACCTGAATTTCCTCCACCTACAACCAATACTGGTCCTTGTTTTAATTGTCTAGGGTTTTTATAGTTTGATGAATGGATTTGGAGCACATTCTTAGATAAAGAACTAGAGAACTCTGGAATGAACGGATGTTGAAAAGGTCCTGTTGCAATAACTATTTGATTAGCTTTATATTCTTTACGATTTGTTTCTATCAAAAAAATGTTATTCTCTCTTTCTACCTTCGTAATGTGCGTTATCTAATTGAACTGGGAGAGAAAAGGTTTTAGTATATCTTGATAAATAATCAGCGATATGATCTTTGGTGGGGTAGTGGGCTTGAATACCTTCCAGCTTCAATCCGGGTAAGGAACTATACACATTTGGAGTAAATAAAGTTAAGGAATCATAACGATTTCTCCAAACTTCTCCAATCGCATTCCCTTTGTCTAAGATAAGAAATTTTAAATTCGTTTGTTTTAAATAATATCCCATTGTTAATCCTGACTGACCTGCTCCAATAATGATCACATCATATATCATCATTTATTCTCCCCTTAAATAAAATAACTACTATTTTGATTTCCAAATTATAGCATAAACCCTTTATTTTTAGATAAAGGGACTAATAATATTTAATAAGTTTTGAAAAAATAAAAATAATGTTGCACTCATTAATCGCATCTGTAATAATATATATGTACATATATTCATATAAAAGGAGAGGGTTTTATGGGACACTCACATAGTCATGGTCACGGACATCATGGTCATCACCATCATACAAGCAATAAAACAGCTTTAAAATGGTCTTTTCTTATTATCACTACTTATATGATTGTTGAAGTAATTGGTGGGATAATGACAAATAGCTTGGCATTACTTTCCGATGCGGGTCATATGTTAAGTGATGCTGCTGCTCTGGGATTAAGTTTTTTAGCCATAACGTTCGGGGAAAAAGGAGCTTCACTTTCAAAAACTTTTGGGTATAAACGCTTTGAGATACTGGCTGCATTCATTAACGGAATTACACTCCTACTCATATCTCTTTATATATTTTGGGAAGCATATCAACGGATTCTAAATCCTCCAGAAGTTGTGAGTATGGGAATGCTAATCGTCTCTTCCATAGGGTTGGTTGTTAATATTGTGGCAGCTTTTATACTGATGAAGGGTGACAAGGATGAGAATTTAAATGTACGCAGTGCTTTCTTACATGTACTTGGAGACATGCTAGGATCGGTGGGGGCTATTGTAGCTGCGTTACTTATTATGTTTTTTGGATGGAACCTAGCAGATCCAATTGCAAGTATCATTGTAGCTGTACTTATTATCATTAGTGGATGGAGAGTTACAAAGGATGCATTTCATATATTAATGGAAGGTGTACCAGCAAATATTAATGTTGATAAAGTAAAAGATACATTATTGAAGATGGAAGAAGTCAACGATATTCATGATTTACACATTTGGTCAATTACATCTGATTTCCCAACATTAAGTTGTCATTTAGTCGTAGGTCCAGGAATTAGTCATCAAGAGCTCCTTGTAAAAGCCAAACAAATTTTGCATGATCAATTTCACTTGCACCATACAACGATCCAAATAGATGTTGAAGGATATCAATGTTCAGAGGGAGATCATTGTAATTAAAAATAACCGAGCCCTTTTAGGGTTCGGTTTAAATATGTCTTGCATGATCTATGGTCTGTTTTAAGACATGAATAACATGCTCATCATCGTGATAGTAGAACATAGTCGTGCCTTCTCTCCTGAATTTAACAAGTCGAACATTTTTTAAGAAACGAAGCTGGTGTGATACAGTTGATTGCAGTAATGATAACTTATCAGCAATTTCATTAACAGAATGTTCTCCCTCAAATAATAAATTAAGGATTCGAAGACGGGTTGGATCAGAGAGTGCCTTAAACGTTTGAGAAACAATAAATAATGTTTCTTCATCTAAATCAAAGTCTGGACTGGATTTCATATCATCTTCATTCATGAATTTAGCTCCTTATATTTTATATAGGCTATTATAGAAAAGATCTATGACATTAACAATAAATTTACGAATCATAAAAAAAGTTAAAGTTTATAAAATTGTAAGATTATATAACCTAAATAATAAGACAACAATTATATGATTAGTAAGAGTCTTTTTACGGTTACAAAATAGAAACAAGGAGATGTGAAAAAAACATGAAAAATATACTCTTTCTGTTCATGAGCTTTTTATTATTAATACCAAATTTAACATCAGCACATACAGCTCTTTCATCGTCTAATCCAAAAGAAGGCGAGACCATTTCAGGACCCTTAAACGAAATTACTCTAAACTTTGAGACTGAAATTGAACCTATTAGTACAATGAGTGTATTGAAGGGGGAAGAAGAAATTTCATTTCAACAAGTTGAAGTAACAGAACGCCAAATGATTGGTACATTATCAGCATCATTAGATAATGGATCATACGTAATTAATTGGAAAATCGTAGGTAAAGATGGTCATACAATTACTGGAGAAGTACCATTTAACGTTCAAAAAGTAGTAGAAGAAGAAGTACAAGAACAACCGACTGAGAACCAAGAGACTTTGGAGAAGCAAGAAGAATCCATAAAGGAAGAAGTTGATCAGTCTGAAAATGAATTACAAGAAACAAAGAATAAGCAATCAAATGGACTTTCTACAACACTCATAATTGCAGTTCTTGGATTGATATTAATCATTGGATTTACTTTAGTTTTTAGAAAGAAGAAATAAAAAATGAATTTTATTATTCCAATTACTGAATTATTTACGTATATATTATTCTCTATATTAGTGGGACATGTGGCTTTACAATTTATTCATAAAGATAAAAAGCCAACTACTAAATTTCCAAAATCAGCTTTACTCTTATCAACATTAGGAATTATCGTTTTTACATTTGGACCTGTATTACAGGTCATCCTCTACTTCGCAGATAGTGTGGGTTTAGGATTAACAACTTTTTCAGTTATTACGGATTTTCAAGTAGGTAATGCATGGATTTTTATAGGGTTCGTTTCAACGCTACTGTATATGACGATTCTTTTAGAAGGATCAAAGTTTCTTCAAGCAATTTGGTTACTTTTAATGATACTTGCAGTCGGTTATGCAAGTCATGTAGCATCATTAAACTTCTGGTATGGATTTATTTCTCATTCAATCCATTTTCTAATGGTAACGCTCTGGGTAGGAATATTAATTCATGTCGGTTGGTTTTCTAAAGACAAAAAAAATTGGTCCTCCTTTTTAAAATGGTTTACTCCATTAGCATATGGAATACTAATTTTTATCTTTGTTAGTGGATTAATATTGATGGTGAATGTTGTGGAATTAAAAGAATATGTTAATGCTTGGGTACTTCCATATGGGCAAATGCTTTTGTTAAAACATATTAGTATCATTCCTATTCTTATTTTTGCATTTATTAATAGCATCTTACTAAATAAATCAAAAAGTAACTCTGGATATGATCCGAGAACTTGGGTGAAAGCAGAAACAATCCTATTACTAATTACGTTCTTTTTTACTAGTGTATTAGGAAACTTATCACCTCCACACGATGTAAATTTTACTGTGAAATCAGAAGGAGCTGCTTCTTGGGTAGAATGGATACTTGGAAGAGAAATAGCTTCTCCACTCCAAACTGAGTTCTTAGCATCTATTCAAGGAATTGTATTAGTCGTCATGAGTATTTTATTCCTTGTACTAATCATTATTAGTTTTATTAAAAATGTGAAGCCGATTGTTTCTATTCTGTTCGCTACTTGTTTTATTTTAGCTATGTACTTTGGTCTTATGATGAATATAAATTTTTAATTACTATGCTGTATATCGATCAATAAAATAACTTGAGATTTCTTTTTGGCTTAAGGGGGAGTGATATTACATGAAACTTTTTAAAATAGTTATTCCAACGACAGTTGTAGTATTCGTATCGGCACTTTGGATACTTGAAAAGGATCATTCAACTGTTCCATTGTATATCCGTATATTAATTTCATTAGGTGGGGCACTATTGTCTGGCATTTTGACCTATTTTCTGATGAGACAGGATGCAGGTGACGTGGACCAAAATGCTAATAATTGAAGAAATACTGACTGATAGGGTCCCCTCTGAAAAGCCACTGAGTATTCAGTGGCTTTTGTCATTTATTATGGATTAATAGGAATTCCTAGCATGAGTTTAGTTTAATAGTTGTCGAATGTTTGAATCCTTTCCGATTAGGATAAAAGTTAAGAGAGATATTGTTATCGAAGATGGGCTATTTATTCAATTTAGTAAATTTATTTAATAATGAAAATAGGAGGTGTTAAATTGCCGAAAAAACATACTTCAACTCAGAACACAAAACTAGCCTTCTTTCTTAACTTAGCTTTTACAATCATTGAATATATTGGTGGATTTTTAACTAATAGTATGGCAATTCTATCTGATGCTACCCACGATTTGGGTGATAGTATATCATTGGGAACCTCTTGGTATCTTCAACGGATATCCAATAAAGAAAGTGATGGAAAATACAGCTTCGGATATAAGAGGTTTTCTACATTAGGGGCTTTAATAAGCGGAATCGTATTAACAATTGGGTCAATTATTATTTTGATTAAATCAGTTCCCAGGCTCTTTAACCCAACACATCCTGATGCTCAAGGTATGCTTTGGTTAGCATTATTAGGTGTTGCAATGAATGGCTTTGCAGCATGGAAATTGTATAAGGGAGATTCAATGAATGAAAGTGTTCTATCTTGGCATCTTCTAGAGGATTTACTTGGGTGGGTTGGAGTCCTTATAATCAGTATCGTTCTCATGTTTAAAGATATTCATATTCTAGATCCTATTTTATCCATTGTGATTTCCACTTTTGTATTAATTAATGTTATTCGTAAATTAATGAAAACAATGAAAGTTTTTCTGAATGCGGTACCAGATGGGATTAATCTAGAATCAATACAGAAGAAGATGATGGAGGTAGATAGAGTTAAAAAGGTTTCCCATCTCCACATATGGTCAATTGATGGGGAAGTTAATGCAATGTCAGTTCATCTTTATCTGAGTGAAAATATGTGCAGTAAGGAAAATGAGGAATTAAAGAATCAAATAAGGGATAGTGTATCTGACCTAAAGGTTACACATTCTATAATCGAAACTCATCTATTAAAGTGAGTAGAAAGGCTATTTACTCACTTTTTCATTTGATTAAAAAAACATATAGCTGTCATGTAACTAAGGAGTGCTAAAGTCAAAATTGTTAAAATCATGTGAACTGAAGAAGTGAAGGGACTTATCTGTTCTGATTTGGATATGAACCCACCTATTGTTGTAAGGAAGGTTAAAGAAATTAAGAGTGTTGCCTTCTTTTTAAAAACTTCCCATTTAAAAGTAAGAAAGACAGCATAACTTATGTAAAATAAAATAAGCAACCCTAAAATCCCATGTATGAAATAAGTAAGGTAAGAAAGATTGAATCTGTTCGTACTAATTTGAAAAATCTGTTGGCTAAGTTCAAAATGTTTAAACAAAGCACCAATTAAGATTTCAACTAAAAGAAAGAAGAATCCTTTTATTAATGGCTGTCTGATCACGTTAGTTTTCTTATCAAAGGATGATACATTTAAACCAACATGAAGAAAGATTAGTGAAATTAATAAGAACAAACTAAACATGACATCAAGTGTTGTAAAACCAGTTGGAGTTCCAAATAAAACATTCAATCCTCCAATCAATGACTGGATAAACAACAAAGATAATGTGAATAGAGAGAAGAGACGGATTGTCCTATTCTTTGATTTTTTCCATGCAATTATGAAGTTAATAAGGATAATAAATCCAAGTAACATTGTGAATAAGCGATGTGAATATTCGATAATAATATGATAATTAGTAATGTCAGGAATGAGTTGTCCATTGCAGAATGGATAATCTGTACCACAAGCATCTCCTGAATTAGTAGCAACGACTAAATTTCCTAATATTAGGGCTGCGATTGTAATAAAAATAGTGAATAGGGAGAATGTATTTTTCATAGCTGTCCTTTCGGTGTTAATGTATTTACATATGTTCATATATTAACAAAGATTGTTATTATGTTCTATAAAAATATAGAAATTTACCTCGTCTTATTAAAATATATCTAAAAGAATTAGATGCTTTACTTGTTCAAAAAATGACAATTTGGTGAAGGATTATTAATATTTGTTGAATGTCATATGATTATATGTTCAGATTTATTATAGAGTGCTATGGAGGTAAAAAATAATGATGAACATGTTTATAGTTACAAGTGGAACTATCTTTGTTATTTTAATTGCATATGTTTTGTTTCTGTTTTTATCTTACAGAAAAGGAAACCATAAATCTTCAAATAAGAAACAGTAATTTATACACTTTATCGTTTTTGATTGTATTAATAAACAAAAAGGGAGTTGTTCAAAAGTGCTATCTACTGTAATTGTTTATCTTGTATTATCTTTGTTATCTTTAGGAGTAATTTATATCTTCAAGAAAAAATCTGATAAAGAATTAAAGCAGCTTGACGAAAAATATAAAAACTAAACACTGTAATAAAAACATTAAAATATTTTCCAACTTACAGTTCAAAAATAAAAGGTTCAGTAATAATATTGTAAGAGGGTAGGTATGTGATGAGTAACTTGCGTCAAAAGAATCTAGATGTCTTTAATCATTTCTGGGGTTTTTTGTTTTTAGCTGTATTTTTTCTCTGGATAAAAACATTTATTATTCAATTAACACAGTTTGACTTAGGATTAGAAAATACAATTCAGCAGTTTTTATTATTTCTGAATCCATTAGGGTCTTCCATATTTTTATTAGGATTTTCTTTCTTATTTAAAGGGAGAAAAAAGTATTTAGGGCTTATTATCATTGATTTTCTGTTAACAATTCTTTTATATGCAAATACCTTATATTACCGTTTCTTTAATGACTTTATCACTTTACCTACGTTAATGCAGACACAGAATTTTGGGGATGTAAGTAGCAGTGTCCCTACATTAATAAAGCCATACGATATTCTATACTTTATTGATATTTTAGCTTTAATCATATTACTCTCTCTTCGCTTTGTAAAAATTGAAAAACGAGTAACAAGTAAACGGAAGGTTGCTGTTTTATATTCAGCTGCTCTAGTAATATCGATGATTAATTTAGTATTAGCTGAATCGGATCGACCACAATTACTAACAAGAGGATTTGACAGAAACTATATTGTGAAGTATTTGGGTATGTATAATTATACTCTCTATGATGCAGTCCAAAGTACAAAGGCATCGGCACAAAGAGTTTTAGCAGATAGTGACGAATTGACCGAAGTAATAAATTTTACAAAAGCGAATTATGCTGAACCAAATCCGAAATATTTTGGGGCAGGAAAAGGTATGAATGTAATCTACCTACACCTTGAGTCGATGCAAAACTTCCTGATTGACTACAAACTTAATGGTGAAGAAGTAACACCGTTCTTAAATTCATTAACTAATGAAGAAAATACTCTTTATTTTGATAATTTTTTTCACCAAACTGCTCAAGGTAAAACATCTGATGCAGAATTTATGGTGGAGAACTCTTTATATGGACTACCACAAGGTTCAGCTTTTACCACAAAAGGTTTAAATACGTACCAGGCTGCACCAGCTATTTTAGGTCAGCAAGGCTATACATCAGCTGTATTCCACCCGAATTCCGGGACCTTTTGGAACCGAAATGAAATATATAAATCGTTAGGATACAACAATTTTTTTGATGAAAGCTACTATCAAATAAAAGACGAAAACAAAGCAGATTACGGTTTAGAGGACAAGCCATTTTTTGACCAGTCAATTCAGTTCTTGGAATCATTACCTCAGCCATTCTATACAAAATTTATAACAGTATCACATCATTATCCTTATAATATGGATCAAGAAGAAGCTACAATCGCACCTCATACAACTGGTGATAGGTCAGTAGATAATTATTTTCAAACAGCTCGTTATGCAGATGAAGCATTAAAACAATTCTTTACGTATTTGAAGAAGTCTGGCTTATATGATAATTCCATCATTATTATGTATGGAGATCATTACGGTATTTCCCAAAATCACAATAAAGCGATGGAGAAAGTGATTGGAAAAGAAGTAACACCATTAGAAGGTGCAGGTTTACAAAGAGTACCATTATTTATACGTGTTCCTGGTATAGAGGGTGGTGTTCGTCATCAATATGGCGGACAAATTGATCTTCTTCCAACACTACTTCATTTATTGGGAATTGATACCAAAGAATATGTCCATTTTGGTACAGATCTATTATCTGAACAGCATAAACAAATTGTTCCTTTCCGAAATGGTGATTTCGTAAGTCCGTCCATCACTTTTGTTGATGGGAAATATTATGATTCTAATACTGGTACGGAACTAAAAGAGGCCCAGATCGATGAGGCTAAAAAGGTTCGAGAAAGTGTGGAGAACAAATTGTTATTATCAGATAAAGTAGTTAATGGGGATTTATTACGATTCCATATACCTGAAAATTTTACTCCTGTGGATCGATCAAAATATAATTATAACTACTATTCAAATAAAGCATTAGAATAGTAAAATATTTATTCATAAAGGCTTCTGAGGAACTTTTCCTTTGACAGCCTTTATTTAGTTTTTACCTTAGTGAGAGAGGGATAGATGCCAACATATCACTTGCTAAGTACGGTGCAACAATGGGAAGCGACTTGTGAACATATGATTTAGTATGTTAATAAATCAAGAGCATCAATATGAAAGGGAACAAATTCAACTCTCTTGAGGGATTGTGCAGAGATGTATACGTAAATGTTTAAATATTTAACTAGATGTACACATTCTAGCCAATTCACTTTCTCAATATTGTGCTTTTGGCTCTCAATTTTATTGACGACATGCATAACTTCCAGACGCATAATCACAACAATCAGCCCAAACTTGCTTAAATTGTACAAAAGAGTACCAAAAGTATTCTATCTAAAACAGTCTAGATATTGTATGAACATATCTTATGAGGGAAGATAAAGGATCTATATCAAGAATACCAGGGCATCATAAACTAAAAGTTTCTAACAAAGAGTTTTTAAAAAACTTTAATAGTACTTAATAAATTGAGAAACTTAAAACAAGTAAGGACACATCATTTAAGATAGTCCTTACTTGTTCAGGATTAACTAAACAAAGCAGCCCCAACAATTATTAATAAAATGAATAGAACACCTATTAGAGCGAATGCTCCACCGCTGCCAAAGCCACCATATCCTGCACCGTAGCCACCAAAGCCACCGTAATTACCATAACCAAAACCCATATGAATTCTCCTTTCCTTTCATTAGCAGGGTTAGTAATATCCTATTATGATGAAGTGGAAGTTGATTGGATTCATGTCTAACTTAAGTAAAAGTAGGGTATAGGATTACTTTTCATTTTTCAGAAAAAGGTCTTTCCCAGTATTTAGATAAGTAAGGGCTTTATCCATACTAAGTATCTCTTTTGGATTGACAACAGTAGTTTTCATTTCAATTTTTTCCTTTAAACGTATATTTTTTATAATTCGATTACTGTTATTATTTACACCGTTATCCGTACTACCTGTATAGTTAGACAAGTCTTCTTGATTTAAAAATTGTAATTTATATTCCTTAATTAGTTTGTTGGCAGTATCTTTATCTTCAACATATATGCTGATTTCATCGTTAATAGATATCAAGGATGCGTTTATACCAATAGAAAGATTATTTTCTAGTATTTTAAAATCAAGAGGATTTTTATAATGATCGTGAAATAATAGTTCCTCGACATAACTAATATCTTCTATGAGATTAACTTTTTTATTAGGGTGTAATTCCTTATATTCTGCCTTTTTATTGTTTATCCATTTGTTAAATTCATTTATATCTCTAACGTCACCTATGTGTTTCTCGTTAATATATATATGATAAATAGAATGCAACTTAGAATCTTTAGTGTCAGTTGCATAAATTTTATTTTCAGTTATTATCAGAATGAAAATAACTAACAATAGACATTTTAAATAGCTTGTCCTAAACAAAACCGTCCCTCCGCAAATTTCGACATTATGTATATTTTAACATATTAAAATTATTCTATTGAACTAAATCTTACTTAACAAAACTGTAACAAAGTAAGTGTATATTAGTAACATGGTAAATGAAGTGGAAATAAATAACAAAACTCCACAAAGGTGATTTGTTGGTATTGTAAAAGTAAGTAATAATATTATTATATTTATATATAGATCTTACTTTTTTAATGTTGTAAGCCAATTGAGTTCTTATGATTTAATCTGTAAAGTTTAAGATATTGAAGAACAATTAATAAAAGGTAAAAATAAATTTTTGCGAAACAGACCAATTTAGTAATAATGTAATTCCTGATTCAATTGTTATACCTAGATCCTAAATTTTTGAAAATTCTAAAGGAGAAGAAGTGACACAGCTTAATGGGTTTTAGTAAGTAAGCTCCTGGTGAACTTCAAAAGCAAGAGGATACTCTCAATTGCCGTAAATACAGGTGATTCTTATGGTGGGATGGAAAGCTGAATAAATATAAATGATAAAATTAAGTGTTGTCTAATAACAAAGGTGAACTTTACTACTTTTGTTATTAGCTTGTTTATTATTGGGGAAATTAGTTTATAGATAAATTACGTTGTCAGTAGTAATTATAAATTTAAATTTTGTACGAATGATCATTTAATCACTTTAATATAATATTTTCAGGTACTGCTTTTTCTTTGTAAATCTTATTTTTTATTAAACCTACTAGGAGTGAATTTAATGGAGAATTCTTCATTTTTACTAAGTGGATATATATTTATAGGAACCACTTTTGGTGCACTATTGAGCTACTTAATTCTCAAGATAGAAGGAATTAAAATACAGTATTTGTATTTATTATGTGGTGGAATAATTATAGGAATACTTATATTTGATTTAATACCTCATTCAATAAGTGAATACCGCTTAATAAGCATTTTATTAGGTTTATTAGTTGGTGTAATTGGGTGTAATATTATCCATCAAATGCTACATAATATTACTTCACAATCTGATAGGTCGAGATTATCTATTTTATTTGCGATCATGTTGCACACAATTCCAATTGGGATAGCAATAGGTTCTTCATTAACATCAGATCTTATTACTACATCACTATTAATGACATTGCTTATTCATCAAATTCCTGAAGGAATAGTATTAATGGTATCTTTCCGAAGAACTGGGCGGAATTTTGTTAGTTTCTTAGCTACATGTCTTTTATTATCACTCCTATTTTTTGTTTCATCGTTTATTGGAAGTAAGATAGTATTTACATATAAATTAATGGGTATTCTACTAGGGGTGGCAATCGGTTTCTTAGGTTTTACTGCAATTAAAGAGTTTATTATCGATGCAAGGAAAGGAATAAGTAACATGCCGTTTGTTATTTTATCTGTATCAGGAGCAAGTTTAGTGTTGCTTTTACATCAATTGTTTAGTTTTCATTAGTAATAAAAAGTTTGAAGTGGATGAGTTAACCAAATTTCATAAACAATAATTGGGGATTTTATATAAAAACTGTGATAAATTATGACGGTTTATTTTTTTGTGAAAATTTCATAAATAGATAAGAGGTAAATTAAATGAGGTGGGTACTTTATCAAGAGTATTGAATTTCTTTTGTAGCAAACCTAGTAACTGAGTATTGCGAAGGAAGGGGTACTCCATTTATTTTTATTTTATATAAGGGTATTAGCTATTTTATAAGAAAATTCCGTTTTACAACATCTTATTTTCAACTTTGCTCTAGTATTTAAAATAATAAGATAATATTTATAAAGGCATAGTTTATATGCTTTATTCTATTTTCCTTCTCTTAGACGTTAAGATTATCTTCTCATTCCCCTTAATCTTTTAGCAATGGTTGGAACTAATTATAAATTGCTTTTAAGATTGGTGTAAACCTCCCGATGAATAAACACTTCTAGATGATATATACAGTACTAGAAAATGTATAATTCTTAAGAAGAATAACATAATATTAACGCATTCTAAATTAAGAAGATATATAAGGAGAGATTTATGATTCTCTTTTTACTTTGAATATCTCTGATTATTATCGGAAGTGTTTTGACAATGTCTACATCAAAATGGTTAATGGTAGAAGAGATTTTTAGTGAAAAAGACCGTTCGAAAAAGTTAGAACTAATCATAAATGAGATTTGTTTTCCGGATATGAGTTCAGTTGGTTACCTTTTACTTAGTATTGGCATGATTGGATTAGGTCTATTTTTAATATGTTATGTTGAGAGGTGAAAAACGACAAAAAAATCTGTAGGAATTCAGTCTTCCATCAAAAGTTTTTTAAAAAATTGAATTAGGAATTGTCCTACTTTACCTACTGTTAAAACGGAAAAGAATTATTTCAATATTAATCAAGAGGGCAGTTAAAATGATTATTGAGAAACAAATGCCTGTACCCAATTCAATGGGCGATTAAGAAATACGAGGTCCTTGAAAAAACGGCACTATTTTTCTCTTGAAAATTTCAAGAGGAAGAGTTGATCTGGACGGGTTCGGTTTAAGGTATCGTTCTAAAAGCTAGAATAATGAAAATGAATGGGAAGAGTGGGAGACCATCTATCTATCCATCGATTGATTTCCGTGTGAAAGTGAAAGACCCAGGAGTTTAAAAAGCTGTAAAGTAAGAAGTAAGGTTATATTTACTAATAAGTAATTACGGTAGTTCCTTTTTGTTTTCACTTATTTAACGATTCAAGCTAATAAATGTTAGTAGGTGAGATTAAAGAAGAACGGTGTCAGTGTATTTAAGTTCTTCTATATTTATTATTATTAAATGTAGGAACAGTATATGTAATTTAAAAGTTCGTCAAGATTCCACATCTAAACATTCATGAGATACAAGTTCTAAATTCTAAAAATAGTGAAGTTAAACCTTTTAGAATTTTGATGACTATGAAATGCATAATGAAAAGCTGTCCTAGGCAATACTATTGAGGTGAGTAATCTATTTGGGGTAATTCTAACATTTAAATATAACAAAGTCCTTAATATTCTATTTCATCAAAATCTTTGGGTTGAGGTGTTGGTTGCGTGTGTTTTAACTTTGGATTTGTTGAAATTTCATCAGATAATTCTGAAAATATTTAACTTGATTTTTGGGTGAGTATTCATTCTCTGTTCTATTGATGTTTTTGTCCATATTGGTTTCCCTCCATTTCCCTCATAGGGATAACAGTCTGTTGGTAAGGACTAATCCCCTGAACTTCTGCGACTAAATATCCATTTAGGTAAACATTAAATGTAGGTTTATTTGAGTGAATTTTCTATTAATTCACTCATGAAAGTTTAATTTTTGTTCAACCATGGATATACTCACTCCTCTCCTATTTCAATATGATTTATTTTCCCCAAAAACTGAAGTTAATATTTAAATTTTTACCGTTTAATAAGAGAATGTAATAATACACCCTCTCCTATTTCCACTATTTGGATTGAGTTCGTTTAAATAATATAACTTTTAAAGAACAATATTAAAGGGTATGGAGGTGGTATTAATGACTAAACAAAGTAATTTTCCTTTAGCTATGACTAACATGGGGGAACCATCAGAAATGAGTCCGATTAAGGAAATTACTTATGAGGATACGGGGTCACCTATTATTGAAGTTACTCAACCTCTTACATCAAAGGAACCGCTTGAAATTAGAAAACCTTCATCGGTAACCTTGATTTGATTTAAATATATAAAGAAGGTAAAACGTATCTTATTTTACCTTCTTTATATATTTCTTACCCCATCCCTTTATTGGTGCTTTGTAACTAAAAGTGTTAGGAAAAGGAAAAGTTTATTTAATTAATTTTTTTAGCGAGAAGAAGAGACCACTCACTTCATATAGCTTAAATTATTAAGAAGGAGATGTATGACGTGGAGAAATACTTAATCTATAAGAATGGAAACCAGATTGATGAAGTAATAGAGTCCGTTGATGGAACCTTAATAGATGTTTTAGGTAAATGGTTAAATGAAAAGGAATTTAAAGGGACATATAAGATGATTGAACAAACAGAAAAAAAGCCTTGTTGTGCCGAAATCAATGATAACCTTTACTTTTCAATTGGATACGTTGAACTTTAGTGGAAAAGAAGATTTTTAATTAGTAAACGATTTTAATGAGAAGTAAATCTAAAATTCTAATTTTAGGAGTGAAAATATGAAGGACGGTGTTATTTCCTCAGAGCAAATTGCACTTATTGTTACTGCAATAATTATTGGAACGCTTGCTCGTGTTCTTACAATAAAAGAAGACTACCGGCAATATCCTAGTTATCCAAATGGATATTTAATTCATTTAATTACAGGATTTGTTGCCGCAGCTTTAGGAGCCGTAGCCATTCCAGCCTTAATGACTAAAAATTTTGTTGCAGTTACTTTTTTAACACTTGCTATTCAGCAGTTTCGAGACGTGCGCAAAACGGAACGAGAGAGTTTAAAAGACCTTGAAAATACTGAATACGCTTATCGAGGCGATGCTTATATAGATGGTATTTCAAAAACATTTGAAGCACGCAACTATTTTGCTCTTATTGTATCTTTTGCAACCGGACTAACTATTCAATTAGTAAATACAAATTCAATATGGATAAATATTATATGTGGAACTATTGTTGGTTTCATAGTTCTCTTTGTACTAAAACGATTTTCAAAGGGGAAGACAGTTGGAGATATTGCGAATGTAAAAGAAGGAAAGGTCGAAATAAAGGGGTCTGAATTATTTGTTGATGGGATATATGTATCGAACCAACTTGGGACTGAAAATGCCCGAAAGTTATTTGAAAAAGAGGGTCTCGCAGTTGTTATCTATCCTCGTGAAGAACATTTTCGTATAACTCTTGATAATTATGGACAGAGGCAGGCTATTTTATTTGAAACTACAAGGTCAGTAGGAGTTAAGAGGTACCATTTCACAAGAAAAGAATACGAAGAAGGACGGGTAGTGATTACGCTAGTTCCTATTATAAATGATATCAATAAACTTGTTGAAACAGTTAAGAACACCCCTTTGCTTGAAAGTGCAAAGAAAAGCCACTCAGTTATGCAAACAAATTTAGCAGGGAGGAAGTAAAATGGGACGTGAATCAACACAAAAACCAAATTATGAGATTCTAGCGTTTATTACTACTGACAAAGAAAAAGTAATAGGTGGTAAGCCACTGTCATTATTTGCAAAAGATGAAAAAGAGGCAGAATCTTTAACGGTAGATATCGCCAAAGCAATGAAGGCAGATGTAGTTCAAATGAAATCAGGTGACTACTTGGTCATCAGGTTATAAGATCTAGATCTTTTAATTAGTAAATCCTATAGGAGATAACGGAAATGAATGATAATTCTTGGAGAATTAAATCTTACCATAAAGGTAAATATACAGTAAGTGTTCGACAAAATTTTGAAAATGATCGTATTGATGAAGGAGATTGTCCAAAGGATGAAGTCAAAAATAATAAGTGTCATAACAATAAGTTAAAATAAATAAGGTGTATTCTGAATTCTCAAATATATTTATTTAATTATGTAGCGGACTGGATTATAAAAGGCTCAAA
Organism: Metabacillus sp. B2-18; assembly: GCF_021117275.1. Taxonomy (NCBI): domain Bacteria; kingdom Bacillati; phylum Bacillota; class Bacilli; order Caryophanales; family Bacillaceae; genus Metabacillus; species Metabacillus sp. B2-18. The sequence continues at coordinate 96,800 of NZ_CP088246.1, read as the reverse complement.
CAGATTACCTAGTTCTGTAATATACAATATTTTTTACAGGTGAGCATATTTGGACATCTTCATTTAAGCAAGCATTTTTTTTAGCTGCGTTGTTAGAGGAATTTTTTAAATGGTTTCTATAAACATGTTGAATTTAATCAACACTAGTATATATAGGACAGCTGTATTTCTTGGATTTGTAAAGCTGGAAAACATCTTCTAATAATTGTTTGCTAACGGTATTGAAAAAGCTGTATTGCCCGTGTCTAACACTGTCTTTTTGGGTTATATGGGCTATATTTATGAAAAGGATAACTTTCCGTTAATGGAGAAAAATGGTATTTACTCGTTATTATTTTCTATCATTTTACAAGGTTCTATAGCTTTGGAGAATTCGATATTTTTTATCACTCTTAGCATTTTGTCAGTAACTTTTATTGATTTTTTATACTGTTTCAATATCTGGCGGAGAAGGTTCTGCATGTTTTGGCATTAAATATTTTTATTTTCTTCAAATGATACCCCCATATAATTCTGTTCAGGTACAACCTATCAAAAATGATGTTAGTATAAATCCCATTCTTCCTGTAATGAAAAAGTTCACTTCAAATTAAGTGAACCATATTATATAATATTATTCAATTTATATTGTACTAATAATATAGCTGTGTATTGCAAAATAGAAGTGCAGAGCTTTGCAAAGTAAAAATGCAGAGTTCCGCACTTATTTAATAGGTGCAAAAAAAAAGACTTGCCAGCCACCCCAAGTCCCTCTACTGTAATGGTGTCGAATCAATACAGAGTGGAGGAACATGAAAGGATGCTAGCAATGTCTGATATTAATTGTATCAAACACCTAAGAAACAAAAAAGGCTTATCTATAACAAAGATAAAGGAAACATTAGGGATTAATTGGAGAACTGCCAAGAAATATGCTGACGAGGATCAGTTACCAGATTCTAAGATTAAACAATCAAATGGAATGATGTATACAGATAAATGGGGAGAAATAGTTTCAGATTGGCTATTCGAAGATAGCAAATTAAAGAAAAAGTTACGCCGAACCAAGAAGCAAATATTTAATGAACTACTGGGGTTATGCTTCAAAGGCTCTTATCGTACGGTCTGTTACTTTATATCTGACTGGGAGAATAGTCATAACGAAGAAATAGATAAAGGACATGACCGATTGGAACATCCTCCTAGTGAAGCACAAGTAGACTTCGGGGTAATGGAGGTTGTTAAAGATGGGGAGTTTATCGATACACATGTTTTAGTTATGTCGTACCCGCATAGTAATGCCGCATTCGCTGCCCCATTACCATCTGAAAATCAAGAATGTTTTCTTCAAGGATTGAAACTCTTATTCACTCAATCTGGGGGAGTTCCTAGGAGAATTAGAATTGACAATTTAACTCCGGCTGTTAAAAAAGTAAGATCAAAAACTGAAGAGGCAAAATTAACTGATGCCTTTATCCAATTTCAAAATCACTATGGATTTGAAGTTCAGGTGTGTAACCCACGCAGTGGTCATGAAAAAGGTAGTGTGGAAAACAAAGTAGGTTATATTCGATATAACTTCTTTACAACATCTCCAGTCATGAATAGTTTTGAAGATTTAACGGAAACACTTCGTAAACAGCTCCAAAATGATAGACAAAGACTTCACTATGAAAAAGAAGTAATGATTGAGGACCTCTGGAATATAGAGAAGGACTTTTTACTGGAGTTGCCAACGGAAGATTATCCAATCTTTAAAGAAGTTGAAGCAAAGGTGAATAAGTTTAATGAAGCCAAGATTGATAGCACATTAATACATATTCCTAAAGCATCAAATTATCCATTTATATATTTCGTATTATATTGGGATAAATTTAAAGCTGTTTCCCCCGACGGGGAAATTTTATTAGAAGATTTTAGATCGTACATGAACAAAAAACGGGCTATTCCGTGGGTATCTATCTTCAAAGATTGGATTCGAAAACCAAGAGTAGTACCTTATTCAAGGTATCAAAAATACCTACCGGGTCGAGTTAATGATTACTTAATGGTTGATGATTTAGTGGTTCGTAAAGAAAGATTATTAGAATTAGTTAACTTACTTGTAACACATGATATGAAGAGAATTAATGAGGAATTTTATGATTTAATTTCTGGGAAGAATGAGAATCCCTTTGGGCTAGATTGGTCGGAATATGATTCTTTGGCACCACTAGAAAGGGGTGAGTAATGATGAGCGACACTATCCGTTCAATGTGTAAGTCATTAAGGTTAGCCTATGTTTCGGAAATTTACGAAACAATTCCATTTGACTCTCCGACACAGTATTTAGAAGCGTTATTTAAGGAAGAGTTTCGTTTACGTGATAAAGCAAAGGTACAGCGCCTTATAAAAAACGCCAAATTCTTAGATTCTAAGAGTTTAAGCAATTATGAATGGAACGAGAGAATCCGATTTCCAACACAAATTGATAAAGATGGTTTAATGAGCCTAGACTTTATCAAGCAAAAGCAGAATGTCGTATTAATTGGATCACCAGGGACTGGAAAGTCCCATTTAGCAACAGGATTAGGAAGAAAAGCATGTGAAGTGGGATATGAGGTGAGATTCTATCGTGTTTCTCTCCTCATTGAACAATTAGAACAGGCGTTAAAACAGGATAAACTGGCTTCCTTTAGAAAAAGGTTTGAAAAGGTAGATTTAATTATTTTGGACGAAATGGGCTATCTACCGTTCAGTAAGGAAGGATCAGAACTATTGTTTCAACTAATTGCAGAATGGTATGAACAGAAAAGCTTAATTATTACTTCGAATCTTGAATTTAGTCAATGGAACCGTATATTTATTGACTCAAGATTAACAGCTGCTTTAGTAGATCGTTTAATTCACCACGCACACGTCCTAACGTTCAATGGTGGAAGTTATAGACTATCAAACGCACTGTCTAAGGCTAGATAGGTATTGAAATCGGGTGGCAAAACTCTGCAAAAAGTCTTGCGCGACTCTGCATTTTTTTCTTGCAAAATACAATAGCAATTAGCACTCACTTTAGCATATTTGTGAACACCGTCAAATAATTATTATACCCCAGTTATTTTGTATGTAATTTATTTGTTATCTCATATATTAAACCTAAAGAAACATTGATATAACAACAAAAGAGGGAAGCTAATTCTTATGCGAATTGTCTCTCAAAGTATTTTCTCGCCTGCAACAGAACCCGTTAATAAAAACGGTACCTTTTTTTAATAAGAGAACGAAGGAATGGCGAAAGATTAGGGTAGGTAAGGTGTCTTTAATGAATTGGTTGGTTTATGGGTGCTCTCAAATTATGGATAAAGGTATGCTCACAACATTCCATTGTTGGCTTTACTTGATAAGATAAAATAGAAAACGATGTTTAAAAGAATTTGATGATGCAAAACTCGAACTGTTAGATAGCAATTAGGTTTAAAAGATACGAAATTCAATTTGAATATGGTAAGATAGTTTAAGTTTACTGAATATGATAGATATTTAGATTGGAAATTCGTTCTAGTATCAGGTTGGGGAATCTTGGTAATTTACATTCCTATATTTGTATGGGGGGAGCCGAATTGGATTTTAAGTCGGAAACGTCTCATGATATTGAAATAGTTATAAAAAAGAAGATTACATTTAGAACAGTGCTAAATATATATGGAATATTGGTCATTTTTGCATTAATATTATCAATCTTTACAGTCCCAATTTCAATTAATGAAAATATACAATTTCTTTACAATGAAGACTTAATAATGGAAACCAAAAAGATAAAGGAATTTATATTATTTATTTTTAGTATAGGAGTGATTTACTTCTTGCTAGTTAATATATTTTATAAATATAAGAATTGATAATCTATTCAACTTTATCAAACTAGTTAAAAAGCCAATATAAAAAACGCTTTGGATTTTGGAGGCCACTGAAAAAGTCCAAGAAAAAGGTAGAAAGATTCACTTAGGTGAACCTTTCTACCTTTTTTACTTTATAATTAAAATTATAAATATAAGTGGGTGGTTTTTCCAATGATACAAAAACAACAAACAATGATGTTTAGTCCATATGTGGCTCTTTATGATATTGTCGTTCCTCAGGATAATATGTTACGCAGAATTAAGGATCTGGTCGACTTTTCTTTTATTTACGAAGAATTAAAGGATAAATATTGTCTAGATAATGGGCGGAATGCGATAGACCCTATTCGTATGTTTAAATATTTGTTTTTGAAAACCATTCATGATGTTTCAGATGTTGATATTGTCGAGCGTTCAAAATATGATATGTCCTTCAAATATTTTTTGGATATGGCTCCGGAGGAAGCCGTTATTGATTCAAGTTCTTTGACTAAGTTTCGTAAACTTAGGCTAAAAGACATGAACTTATTAGACATGCTTATCAATAAGACGGTGGAGATTGCCATTGAGAAAGAGATTATTAAAAGCAATTCTATTATTGTAGATGCAACCCATACAAAGGCGCGATATAATCAAATGACTCCAAAAGAAATACTTATGGAGCGCTCCAAAAATCTTAGGAAAACCATTTATAAAATTAACGAGAGTATGAAGATGAAATTCCCCGTAAAGCCAAACAATGATGTACTTGAAGATGAGATTACTTATTCCCAAAAGCTCATTGAAGTAATTGAAAAGGAAGAGAGCCTTTTAGAGTATCCAAAAGTTAAGGAACATCTTAATCTCCTGAAAGAAACCGTTGCAGATGATATCGAACAGCTCCAGTCCATGAAAGACCTAGATGCCAAAGTCGGACACAAAGCAGCTGACTCATCATTCTTTGGCTATAAAACTCATCTGGCGATGAGTGAAGAGCGAATTATTACAGCCGCAACGATTACAACCGGAGAAAAAAATGATGGAAAAGAGCTGCAGACACTTATTGAGAAAAGTATAGATGCAGGAATGGAAATTGAAACGATAATTGGAGATACTGCGTATTCCGAGAAAGACAACATTCAATATAGTAAGGAAAATGGAATCAAACTGGTCTCAAAATTAAATCCTTTAATAACTCAGGGTACCCGAAAAAAAGAGGATGAATTCGGATTCAATAAGGATGCGGGCATGTATGTCTGCAAGGCAGGACATATGGCTGTACGGAAAGCTAGGCAAGGTAAAAAAGGAGTAGGTAAAAACCAAGTTGATACCTACTATTTTAATGTTGAAAAATGCAAAAGATGTCCTTTCAGAGAAGGGTGCTACAAAGAGGGAGCCAAAAGTAAAACATATTCTGTTTCCCTTAAGTCAGATCAACATTCATCCCAAGCACAATTCCAGAAAAGTGTATATTTTCAGGAAAAGTCTAAAGAACGTTATAAAATTGAAGCGAAAAATAGTGAGTTAAAACACAGACACGGGTATAATGTGGCAAAATCCTCGGGTCTAATTAGCATGGAATTACAAGGTGCCATGGCTATATTTACGGTAAATATTAAAAGAATACTAAAGCTACTAGGGTAAAATTAGAGAAAAACATGTGGCGAATTCAAAGAAAAAACCGACTTTTTTTCCTTTTTTAGGAATTAAAGTCGGCTCTTTTTAAATCCACATGAATAATCTTTAAAATCGTCAGATTTTCAGTGGCCTCGGATTTTGAAGCGTTTTTTTGTTTGCCTAATTTACCTTTTATTTATTTTTTCAGTTTAACTTATCTTATTATAAATAGTTATGCCATCTTACACAGTTAAGTCACGTTTTCTTCGCATTATTTAAACTATATAAAGTAGTGTTAATTAAAGTCTAATATGTAGATTGAAGTAAAATACTTTAGCGAATCCTTCCACAGAAGGCCTTCACACCTAACTTAATCATAAAAATTGAATTTAAGAGAATACCTTTGGTGATTAGATAAATAAGATTTTTGTAAGATCCAACTATAATAAGACCTGTTGTGAACGATTATTTAAGCGGTATTTTCATTGTAGAAAAAAACAAGTATCCATTTCAGTGATATGAAATAAAAATGTAATATTTTTATCGCAGAATTTGTCAGATTTTAATGATATAATGGCTACTAGCTTACCAGACTACCCCAATATTTGTTTAGTAAACTTTTTGAAATCATGTTCAACGGATTAATTGGACTATACTAAGTATTTAATATACTTAGTAATATTGTTACTGCAATGCACTTTTTGTTTGCTAATTTTCTAAAGTAATGTACATAAGGGAGGAAGACAGCGTGAGTAAGAAGATACTGTCTCTTGGATTGGTTGCTTTATTAGGGACAAGCACCTTGGTAATTCCTACAAATAGTAATACTGTTTTTGCAAACACTGAATTGGAGCAGAAAAAGGAAAATATCCATAAAAAGCGTTCTGGTGTCGATTCAAGTATTCAAAAAAAAAGAAGTGAAATTTCAAACTTGGAGCAAAAACAGAAGAGTCTTGACTCGGAAATCAAACTTCTAGATTCGAAAATGACCGAGACAAACGAACAACTTCGACAAAGTCAGGGGAAGATAGAAGAAACTAAGGAAAAAATAGATGAGTTAAATAAGCAAATTAGGGAAGTAGAGGAGCGTATAGAAGAACGTAATCGTCTTTTAAAAGACCGTGTACGCTCAATACAAGAGAGTGGTGGAGTAGTTAGCTATTTAGATGTCCTACTAGGTTCACAAGACTTTAGTGATTTTGTAAGTCGTGTCAGTGCAGTAACAACAATTGTTAATGCGGATAAAGAAATTATTCAAGAGCATAAAGAAGATATTAAACTTCTTGAGGAAAGTGAAGTTAAACTGAATAATGAACTTAATAAATTAGCAGCAGCTATAACTGAGCTTCAATCTTTGAAACAACAATTGAAGTCACAAGTTGCAGAAAAAAGTATAATAATGGAGCAAGTGAAGAATGATCAAATAGTAGCAGAAAAAGAATTATATAAGTTAGAAGACGAGGTGGATTTTCTTAAAGAGCAAGAAGCAACCATTAAAATAGAAATGAAACGTCAGCAGGGATTAAAAGATACAACTACAACAGCTTCAAACAGATCAACTACTCCCTCAACAAATGGTAGTTTTATGTGGCCAGCAAAAGGGACTTTCACTTCTGGATATGGTGCTCGTTGGGGAAGATTACATGCTGGGGTTGACTTGGCAAATAGTGCAGATAATGTTCCCATAGTTGCATCTGCCGATGGAACAGTTATTCGTTCATATTACTCTAGTAGCTATGGAAATGTCGTCTTCATTTCTCACAATATTAATGGAAAAATATTCACCACTTTATATGCCCATATGGATTCCAGATTAGTAAGTAGTGGACAATCTGTAAGTAAGGGTCAACAAATTGGATATATGGGAAACACTGGTCGATCAACAGGAAAACATTTGCATTTTGAAATTCACGACGGAGCCTGGAAAAACCCAATTAATCCAATGAAATATTTACCTTAAAATATCTTTTATAGTTTATTTAGGAGCTTTAGCTTGTAGACAAAGTCTGATTTCAGGCAAGTCAACAAGCTTTTTTTAAGTAAATTAAGCAAGTGATACCGTATTGAGACATGTTTAAACAACTTCCTTAATTTATTTCTTCTTATTTCATTGAATTTAATGTGATTAGAAATCATTATTGAAGTCAACAGAAGAATTCTATAAAATTACGCGGAATCTAGGGGTTATCAATCCCAACTAATTGAAGAGATAAAAGAATGTCAAATTAGCCTATGGAAGTGAATACTAAATTGACAAAAAATTAAGGGGGGTCAGTTTGTAAGTAAATACAAAAGCGATGGTTCAAAAAGGAAAGATATAAAAATCGAATATTTGGTCTAATCTTTAATATTGTGAATAATAATTTCGTTCATTATTAGAACATACCTCTCTCTTTTGAATCGCTAGAATAAAAAGCCTTATTCTATTTTAAGTGCAAATTTAGCAATGCAATTTTAGGTGATAATTGACGACCTATGTATTAAACTCAGTATCACAATGGAACTTAAATTTGTACTTAACGATCCCTAAAAAAGGGCTTTTTTGAGTCTCTGTTGTTCATAACAAATTGTGAATTTGAAAGGTTCTCCCTCATTTTAAAAATGAATATTAGGTGACAGATACTTGAATTTTATTGATTTAAATATGATTATGTGTTCATATTTATTTTATAATGTTTCAATGGAGGTTTAATTATGATCAAAATTTGATAATCCTAACTATTTATATAAACTTCTTAATCCTAGCTCATAGACGGAGAAAAACCGGTCATTCTGAAAAAGGTACACTTCTAATTTTGGCCTTTACTATTATTTTTTTGTTTGTGAATTTAAAAATATGGAGAAATGATAATAATGCTATACAAGCAACAAGGTTGTTATTAATCTAATACTTTAATCAGGATTTAAAAAAGCTATTTCTACTGAAAAAAACGTTATTTGTTCCCAGTTGCTATGTGGTATCAAGATTTTCCATGTATCCGTTAACAAAAAGTATGAGAGGAAAATTATATATTCGTAAAAGAGATAAACTCCTAAATAGATGAATAAAAAGATCCTGAAATTATATTAGTTAAAATATATATAAGAATAGCATACCATGTAGGTACTGTGTTAATATTTCATGGCTTTATTACAATTCTTTTCTTTAGATGTAAAAGTGATGGTAATATAAGGGCTGGTATATAATGAAAAAAGTTTCATTTTTATTTATTTTTGTTAATTTCTACACTATTGTAAGACATCAAATATTTTTTTTGAATTATACTGTCATATGGCTTCCCTATTTTCTAATTAGTATTACTTTCTTTTTAATTATATTTTTTTATAAAAAAGAAAAAACGTTATTATGTATTGGCGGACTACTAATTAGTATTAGTTCTTTAGTAGTCTATTCTTATCATTTTTATTTATTGAACTAGGAAAAAAAAGGGGACTTTTCAAAAGTTGTTAATTTCTATTTTCTTGTTGAAATTATAATTACTTTGTCTAGTGTATTATTTTTGGCAGCAATAGGTAGGTGAGAATAAGTGAACATAAACACGTTTAATTTTAATGAGGTGGGATTAAATCGGTTTTTTGGCCCTTTAGAATCAAAAATTATGGACACTCTTTGGGAAGGTTCTGAGATGAGTATAAAAGATGTTCAACAAAGGCTTGAAGTAGAAAAAACAAATAAATTTTAATACAGTTTCAACCGTTATGAATCGCTTGGTGAAAATAGGAGTACTCAAAAAAAGAGTTCAAGGAAGAATGTCAGTATTTAAGCCTACCAAAACAAAAGAACAATTCCTTGAAGAGCCATCTATAAAAATAGTGGAAAATATAATGGATGAGTTTGGAGAGTTAATTATTAACCATATTTAGACTCATTAGAAGATATAGACCAAAGTTTACTGTGTAAACTTGAACAAAGAATTGCCGAATTAAAAAATCATTAGTTGCTTTTAAAAGATTATTTTATTACGAGATAAATTAAATCATTCAAAAGGAAATTACAAAACTTTAAATACTCCTTTTCATTATCTTAAAAAAAATGTAATTCATCATATGTTTGTGATCTTTAAGATTTTGTTTCAATTACCATTTCTAAATTTTAAGTGATTTGATAAATTGTCAAAATTTTAGTCTCTTATTTTAAAACTTACTTTTAATTTTGAGTTTTTATTTTTTATAAAAGAATAATATTGAGTACTTTTTTAAAAATTTATGATAAAGGAGTTGTAACATAGAATGTCTAATATGGAACACACAGGACAAGTGAATTTCCTAACAGGCTGGAACCCGTTTTTATTTCTGATTCTTTTAGTGTTAGCGGGTTGTTATTTATACATTACAGGACAAGGTAGAAAAAAATGGGATGAGTCATATCCGGTCAATAGGACCAAAAAGTTTTCCTTTCTTTTTGGAGTATTTCTATTTTTTCTTGCAAAGGGGACACCCTTAAATCAACTTGGACATTCTTTATTTCTAATTCATATGGCACAGCAATCAATTATTTATTTAGCTGTTCCTCCTTTGGTATTGGTAGGTTTACCATCGTGGTTAGTTAGCTCAGTGCTAAAAATAGATCTATTACGAAAGGGTGTTACATTTTTTACCAAACCTTTAATTGCGATTTTTTTATTTAATGTTTTGTTCTCTTTCTATCATATTCCATTTATTTTTGATGCTATTATGTCTAATATGTTATGGATGAATTTGTCGATTTTAATCTTGTTTCCTATTGCTTTTTTAATGTGGTGGCCAGTTCTATCACCAATACATGGTATGAATGAGTTAAAGCCATTGCATAAAATAGCATATTTATTTGGAATGGGTATCTTGCTAACACCAGCGTGTGCTTTAATTATTTTTTCAAAGGATATTTTATATCAATCATATATTGATTTACCTAGACTTTATGGAGTATCTCTTCTTGATGATCAGCAATCTGGAGGCATTGTTATGAAGGTCATGCAGGAGGTAATTTATGGTTTCGTATTAACAAGAGTTTTCTTTAAATGGGTTCGAGAGGAAAAGATTAGAACTATAGAAGAGGACAAAGTGAGGTTAGAACGTTTAAAACAAATTGAAAAGCTATAATACTTGGTTAATGTGGTGATTAATTTATAAGAGGATAGTAACTACATAAAAGAAAAAATTCTATTGTCATTAAAGTGGTAAGATCTATTGAAGATCTGTAATCGAAATACATATGTTCTTACATGAATGATTTCTTAACACAATTCATGATTAATACTAGTTCTTTTTCGTAGATATTAAAAACAATGTGGAGAAAAAATGATACCAATAATTGTTCTATTTGCTTGTATAGGTTTAATTCTAAATCTTATAGGTATACGCATTTTAATTAGAGATGTCAGACAAACGATGAAAAAAATATAATGAAAAATAGTTACTTGGGGAAAGAATAAATACTTACTTCAATATGTATAAAGTTTGTTATCATACATCCTTTTTATCTTGTAACTCATATAGCTGTTTGTACATCAGAGTTTGTTTATGTCTACCATTCACAATTCACAGTTTTATAGGAGGTTCTTTTTGGTGAAGATGAGAAAAGCTGTAGTGTTTTTTACATTGGTAATTATTTCGGCAATATTAGCGGTTATTGGAACGTATTAGGTTGTATATTCACTATGATTTCCAATGTTTTTCCTAATAAGCTTAACAATTAAAACTCGGAAACTAATGAGTAGTTTAGAAAATATGGATAATTATTAATAAATAAAGCCAGCATAGATAGTGTGATATGCTGGTTTTATTACGTTATCTGATATATTACAAAATTCAGGTACTATTTTATAGACCAACCGATTTGCATCTTAAGTCTAGTCAAAAATGAGTTTTTATCTTGTAGGACATTGGAAAATAATACAGCAATTACAAATAATATAGATGAGATTCCTACCGCCTTAATCGATGGCGCAATTTTGGCTTTAGCGTAGTTTACAACAGGTAAATCAAAAAACGATGCAGTCGTCACCGTGGTTTCTCCTAAGGGGGAGGTGAATTCTCCAAATGAAACCAGCCGCAAATACTGTTCCCACCGTTAAAGGTAATGAAGCTCCCGTTGCTTGGGCTAACGATACTGCTAAAGGCATGAGTAATCTCCATGTACCACAAGATGAACCTATAAAATAACCAATAAAGACCCGAGCAAAAAAATTGTTACTGGAACTAAGGTTTTTGGTATAAATTTTCCTGCCGTTCCTGTAATAAATTTAGAAAAACCAAGGTCATCTGCCAAATCTGCTAGCGCCCAAACAAGAACTAATAATATAATTGCCATCATTAACTGGTTTCCACCGTGAAACATTAGCTCTGAAATCTTTTCTTTATGAAAGAGGTATAAGATTAAGGCAAAAATAACGGTGGCAAAAAAAGCAATTAACATGGCTTGAGTTGCATCTGCTTGTTGTACGGCATCTATAAATGAAATTGCTCCCTTACTAAGTCCATCTTGCCAAATGAGATAAAAGTGCTGGTTAAAAGTAAGAGTAGGGGAATTATAAGATTTAAATCTTTTGGTTGAAATTTTTTCCAATTCACTTTCAATACTATCTCTATGTACCTATTCCCCTTGGCATAAGCAAGTTTTGACCTCGTCACGTCAATATTATTCTTCACGGACTTCATAACTGGTTCAGTAGTCATAACTCTAAATTCACAATCCATAAAAGAAACAAGAACAGTTGCCCATGTAACGATCAAAGCACTTTTCTCAGTTTTAATACGCTTTTTTTACTACATTCGCAAATTCTTTAATGCCTCCAGTAACATGCATCATGCCAACAAGTCCACCAAAAACGAAAAGGAAAACGATAATAAGAAGATTTCCCCTGTCTACAAGGGCGCTAAAGATATAATCGCTCATTTTCTTTTAAAAACCCCTGGTTGGAATGAATATGAACCAACGAAAAGTCCCAATGTTAAGCCTACTAACACCTGACGGGTCAACATAGCTACAACTAAAGCAACGATAAACGGAATGATTGAAAACCAATTTTCCATTATATTACTCCTTTTTTATTGATAGACCTTCATTAATATTTTCAAAAAGATAAACATGAATTCAAAAAATACTGAACTAATGTACACTCCAAGTAACAGTATTAAACTTTAAGGTACGGCGGTTATTGGCCTTAAAAAGTAGTTATTAATATTCAGAAGTTATAATAGGGGTACCAATAGTCACTTTTATATTTTCATTAGAGTCATTTGAGTTTCTGTATACAATATGTAAGTTCATAAATTGATTATTTCCAAGAGGAAGTTTTGTGTTCCAACGATCAGTGTATGCAGATACTGATACGAAGTTTTTTTCGTTAAGACTTTGTAGCTTTTCACCGGAGAAACTCTTTAATAGGTTTGTAGCTTCTTCATATATAGGTTCATTTATCCTCGTAGTACCTTCAATCGTATAATACACAGAACCGTTCTCTATCTTTGACTTATATAGAGTTGAGATATTAGACCACTTTTTTTTGTCCCAGTTACTACCTTTTATATCGTAAGTAATACTTAAATTGTATTTATCTTTCAGAGGGAAGTATATAATAAGGATTTTTTCATTGATATCCAAATTTGATGATTCTCTTTCGCCAATAATTTTATAATGGCCTTCCTTAAATTGCGTTTTTGTCCATTTGAATTCTCTTTCTACACTTTTGATTTCCTTTATTCTTTTGTTTATATCAATTGTATTGGTATATTCTGTGATAGGTTCTTTTATATACATAGACCATTTATCTATTTCTATATTATGCTGTTTAGCAATCTCTGTTATTTGCATTAATTCATTATTATAATTTAAAAACGCTTTAGCTTCTTTTATAAAAACCGATATTACAAAAATACTACATAACAAAAATACAAGATTTGATTTTTTCATTGTTCTCAACTCCTCACTAAGAGGATAACCAATGAAAATAATAAATATACGTAGGTTTAATAGATTCTTAGATTTAAAGAACAGGTGTTTCACAAAATATAATGTTTCTTAATAAGAGGAGGGGGTAAATGAAAATAATGTAAGCGATATGAAAAACGAAAGTTAGTGAGTAATCAATGTTAATCAATTACGGAAATAGAAACACGAGAAGTATGACTAGTACATATAACTGTACTTATTGTGCCTTTGTGTTCATTTTTAAGCATACAGAAGTGATAAAAAAACAAAAAAATAAAAGGTTTGAAGAAAATGATAAAAAAAGTCAGATGCGTAATTCTGTTAATTCAATATAAAATGATCTTCTAGTCAAAACCACCCATTGGTTTTCCTATATAAATATACAATAAAAGAAAAAGGATGGCTAAAAGGAATAAATAATCCCTATTATAAACAAAAGGTCTTTATTAATCGAAACCTTTATTATCCATTTACAAAAGAAGAAGTAGAAAATCTTCATGTTAAAATAAAGTTGATAGAACCAAGAAAAGAGTGGAAAACCCCTGAACAAGTGCCTAGAATAGTCAGCAAGTTGTCTGTTCTATTTAAGGATGAACTTTTATTTGAGGTTCCTATTTATTATGATAATGGATAATGAAAGTAGGTGTGACCGTCAAGTAGAATGACACAATTTTTGCTCATTAATTTGAAACACTTTGTTCCCCAAATATGGTAGAACGATGCTTCATACGATAACTATCTTCATTTAAATGAATAATCTCTACTCGATGCAGAATTCTATCTAGAATAGCTGTTGTTATAGCTTGATCTCCTAATAATTCTCCCCATTCTTTTGGAGCCTTGTTAGAAGTTAGAATAATGGACGATTGGTTATATAAATCGTTTATTAAATGGAAAAACATATTTGCTTCTTGTTGATCCATTGCCATGAACATCAAGTCATCTATGATAACTAAATCTGCTTCTCTAATTCTCTTCATTCTTGCTTTAGATTTGCGCGTGAATTCTTCCGTTTTCAGATTATGAACTAGGTCTCCCATTGAAGTAAAAATAGCTTTGTATCCTTGGTTTATTGCCTCTATACCTAGCCCGACCGCCAGGTGCGTTTTGCCTACACCAGGCGGTCCTAGTAATATTAAATTGTATAACTGTTCAACCCAAGTTAAGTCTCTTAATCTATTTAATTGTTTATTACTTAAAGACTTCTGTTCTTTCAAATTGAATTCCTCGAGTGTTTTACTAAAAGGAAAGGTAGCCCACTTTAAGCGATTATTTAATTGCTTTTCCTCTCTTCGAGCTTGCTCATAGGTTGTTACATCTAATAAAAATTGAGTGAATGATTGGTCCTTTTGCTCAGCTTCTCTGATCAAATGGGGTAGGTGTTTGGCAGTTTCAACGAGTCTTAATGCTTTCATTATGTCTTGTATTTGTTGAAGTTGACTCATCTTATTTTACCTCCATTAACACCGTGTAAGAATCTACTTTTCTTTTGTGTGCATCTGTTTCTAAAACCCATTCAGACAGCTTGTTCAAAGGTTTGATTTCTATTTTGTTTTCTATAACTGTTTCATTTATCTGGCGTTGACGTTTCACATATGCAACGATATCGCTAAAATCTGTTGCACTAAATAGTTTCCTTTTTACGCACTCTGCTAACGCCTTGGTTAGTACTTCGCTATTGCTTTCTTTTGCTTCACGCAAGATAATTTGCAGTTGGTCTTTAATGTAACGAGGATTTTTCTCTCTAACCTTCTCTAAATATTGATAGGCTCGTTCTTTATCTTCAAATTCCTCGGCCACTGTGCTAATATATGCTTCGACTCCTTTTGTACGGTCTCTACTATGTTTTCTATCTTTTACTAATTGGCCTTTGCCATTTGGAATCATATGTTTTGCAATGATTTCGCCAGTATCAGGGATATAAATAATCAGTTCTTTATTCTCCGTTTCCTTGATACATACTTTATCCAATTTGTTGTATGTGCCAAGTGGAAGAGAGTACCGATTTGAACCGAAACGAATTGTATTGTCCTTATGGACACACCTTGCTATACTTGTATCATAGTTATTTTGAATATCTATTTTTTTGGAGACCGGCTTTAAGTGTTGCTTTTCGAGGAGAAACACTTCAAACGGTCTTTTTTTTGTTGTGTTGTGTACCTTAAAGTTCCCAGTTCTGTTTAGCCATTCCCAACCTTGTTCGTTCCAGGAATCAATGTTATGGAATACTCTATGTTTGGCAAAGTTTTGTTTTATGAATCCTACAACATTTTCTATTCTTCCTTTACTTTCTGGGTCAGCTTTGCGACAAACACGAAGGTTCAAACCCCTAGATTCCCTATAATTTTGAAACTCTTTTGTTAAAATTAAATCTCCACCATTTTCACTAACTACAATTAAACTATCTTGATCATACACAATCTCATTGGTCATTCCACCGTACCACTTGAATGCATTCTCATGCGCTCTAATTACATCCTGTGTTGTAAAAGGTCTATCCAACCACTCTTTATATTTTTGTCTAGAGTGGGAGAGGACAAAGGCTATAAAGGTTAGCTTAATCTCCTTATTATCAGCTGTCTGTTGCCTTGTATGTCCGAAGTCTACCTGCATTTGTTCGCCCATCGGGGGATCGGGGATTGCCTCATACATTCGAGGAGACGTTTCTTTTTTTATCTGGTATTCTTCTCTAAGATCCTTTACATAACTTCTAACTGTACTCTCCCCAATATTTATATCTTCATATTTCTCCAGAAGCCAATCATACACTTGTGCAGCTGACATATCCGGATGCATCCTCAACCAAGATAGTATCAGCTCTTTATTGGGATCTAGTATTCTCTTTTTATTCTTAAGAGATTCTACCCAATCAGCCATCTCCGAAGGTGATTTCTTCAAATGTCTGTAAACTGTTGACCTTGAAATCCCTAACTTTTCAGCTATTTTAGTTTGACTAAATCCTTGTTTTAATAATTGTCTTATTTCCATGTACATTTCCCACTTATCCACCTTTTCTGACCCCCACTGTAAGTAATGAAACTATTATTCATTTTACAGGGGAGGAGTAATATTCATTGCTGGTATATTTGGGTAAATAAGTGTTTCATCAAATCAAGCAAAACTTGTATACTTTATTCTAGCAGTCACAGTAGGGTATGAAGCGGAAATAATGGCAGCAAATGCATACCTGGGAGGTCTGACAAACATGTTAGCACGCTACACTAGGTAAACCTATGCTTATTATAGATAAATAATCTATGTGAACAATACGTTCTCTTTAAGTAGGTGCTTTACTAAGTTCTCCTGAAGACCCCTAGGATTCACCATTTCTCCTTTTAAGGTAGGTACCATTGTGTATATTCTGTTTGACACAAACGGAATATTTTTTTATTATTAATTTATAATACATGAACACATTATCATATATTGGATTAGAACTGGTTAGGGTGATAATAATCTGAAATACCTTAATTTATATCTATTCTGATAGTAAACCTTGAATAATTAATGGTCATAACATAGTCATCAGGTAGAAAACTATAATGAACAAGGCTGGTAAGGAGGAACTTTAATGTCCGAACATAAACTAAAAGGTCTCTCTTGTGGAAACTGTGCAAGGGAAATGGAGGATGAAATAAATAAATTGGAGGGTGGCCAAGGCTCAAGAATTCTATACAATAGCAGCAAACTTATTTTAAATGATCAAGTTGATATCCAAAAAGTTGAGAAAATATTATCCTCTGATGGAGCGGTTATCTTAAGAGAAAACCATCATGAAAACTCAAGTTCTGGTCATAATCACGGTCATGATCATTCCCACACAAATAGTAAGCGTATGATAATGTTACTTGCCTCGTCAACATTTATTTTCTTAGCAGCTATTTATGCCGATACCCAACTTGATAATATCGTGCCTATTATCATGTATTTGGTTGCTGCAGCTGCCAGTGGATATCCTACCTTTATAAAAGGTGCAAAAAATCTTTTCAAATTAAAATTTAATATTGATACATTAATGACGATTGCCTTAGTAGGTGCATTCTCAATTGGAGAATGGAAAGAAGGAACGTTAGTAGCTATTCTATTTGGAGTAAATGAACTACTTGAAGGATTAGGAATGGAAAAAGCTAGAAAATCAATGGAAGAACTACTAAAGGTAGCTCCTAAAGAAGCGACCTTGATCGATAATGGTCAAGAGCGAATCGTGGCAATTGATACGCTTAAAGAAGGTAACTTGGTCCTTGTTAAATCTGGACAAAAGATTCCTTCGGATGGGATCGTTGAATCAGGTAAAAGTTCAGTAAATGAAGCAGCTATTACCGGAGAATCAATGCCGGTTGAAAAAGAAACGAATGAAAAAGTTTTTGGTGGAAGCATTAATAATGAAGGTGTTTTAAAAGTAAGAATAACGAAAGAATATAAGGATTCTTCTTTGGCTAAGATACTACATTTGGTAGAAGAAGCTCAAGAAACAAAAACACCTACAGAACAATTTATAAATCGTTTTGCAAAATATTATACACCAATTATCATGGTGATTTCAGCATTAGTAATGCTAGTACCACCACTTTTATTTAATGGGGACTGGGGATCATGGTTCTACCAGGGTTTAGCTGTTCTGATTGTAGGCTGTCCATGTGCCTTAATTTTATCTTCCCCGATTGCAATTGTTTCTGGTATAGCTCACAATGCCAAGAACGGAATCCTTGTGAAGGGTGGAGTTTTTCTTGAACAACTTGGGAAAATTGATACGATAGCATTTGATAAGACTGGTACCTTAACGAAAGGTCATCCTTATGTAGAAAAAACGGTTGTATATGACGAAGGGGAATTTTTTCATATTGCAGGATCTATAGAGAAGTCTTCTTCTCATCCGATAGCAAATGCCATAATGGATAAGTTAAGTGATTTAAATGTTTCTTATACTGATCCAGAAGAAATCAATACTATTTCTGGGCAAGGTGTAGCAGCAGTCATTAATGGGGTTGAATATAAAGTAGGTAATGAAAAAAGTATTAACTTTATTCTCCCTGCTGAAGTATCAGAAAATATTAGTTCACTAAAAAATGATGGGTATACACTTGTGATAGTTGCAAATAATGAAAAAGTGTTAGGGTTATTTGGGATTATAGATGAAATTAGACAAGAAAGTAAGGATATTATAGGAGAACTTTATTTAGCAGGAATTAAAAATACTGTTATGTTAACAGGGGACCATACCAAGACTGCAGAAAAAGTAGCAAAGCAAATAGGCCTAACAAAATATTATGCGAGTCTTTTACCTGATGAAAAAGTTACTAAAATAAAAGAACTAACTAAAAGTGGTAAAGTTGCTATGATAGGAGATGGTATTAATGATGCTCCCGCCCTAGCAACAGCTGATCTGGGGATTGCAATGGGGAAAGGGACAGATAGTGCGATTGAAACGGCTGATATTGTATTAATGCAGGATCATCTAGGGAAACTTCCATCCGCAGTAAGAATTGCAAAAAAGGTTAATAAAATTATTAAATTAAATATAACATTAGCCTTAGGACTCAAACTAATTGCTTTACTGTTAACGATTCCAGGTCTGCTTACATTATGGATTGCAATTCTTTCAGATATGGGTGCAACAATATTAGTAACCTTAATAAGCCTAACGATAATGATTGAAGATAGGAAGTAATTGAAGACTTTCATATGAGTATTAAGGTTTTTAATTTTTATCTGTAATATTAATAAAAGGTTAGTGGGACATCTAGATTGAAAGTTCCACTAACCTTTTTATTTTACTAACGAAAAAGACATAAGAATGATCACGGTGTTTATGACGTCCATGTCTATGTGGAGCCTAACTAATTAAATGATCTTCCATGCTTTTATTTATAAATAAAGCGTTGCTTGAAAAACGTGTCTGTGGAGTATTTACAAACCATAGTAATAATATGACAGTTCTGTATATGTTATAAAGAAAACGGTGACCGGGGGTAAAATGTAGTGTTTATTTAGAAAATGACACTCAATTAATTCTCTATTGTTAAAAAAGGGAAGTGCTTGATCTAAGACTGATGATAAATATAAGAAATTTTTAAAATAGCTGTCTATTTAGTAACAGGTTCGGTTTTCAAGTGCAAAATTTAAAAATGCAGTAAAATAGGTAGTTTAGATATGAAGTGCAATTAGACTACCTATAAAGTTAAAAAGTATTTAACAACGCAATGTCCCACATATTACTGACATTGCATATGTCATGAATTTTTGAAATTTAATTTGAATTTAATTATACTTTATAAAAATACCTGAATAAGTTAATTACTATATATAGCCTGTATAATTTTTAATGAAGCCTTAATAGGGGGATAACATGATCGATAATAATTTAAAGAAAGCTGAAAGAGGCGTATGGATAAGTATTTTAGCTTATATCATTCTGTCAGGAATTAAATTAATCGCAGGTTATACTGGGAATTCAAACGCATTAAAAGCTGATGGGTTAAACAATTTAACGGATATTATAGCATCAGCAACTGTTTTAATTGGTTTAAGGTTTGCACAAAAGCCTGCGGATGAGAATCATAAATATGGTCATACAAAAGCAGAAACAATCTCCTCACTAATAGCTGCTATAATTATTTTTATGGTGGGACTACAGGTTGTTATAGAAGCTTTTAACAATTATTTCTCACCCACAGATAATAAACCAGAATTATTTACTGGATTTATCGCTTTATTGAGTGCTGTATTTATGTACTTAGTATATAGATACAACAGAAAATTGTCCATAGAGCATGAAAGTAAGGCACTTTATGCAACTGCTCAGGATAACCGTTCAGATGCTTTAGTTAGTTTCGGTGCATTTATTGGAATTGTTGGGGCATATTTAGGGTGGGTCTTTCTAGATTCTGTTACAGCTGCAATAGTTGGTTTTATTATTTGTCATACTGCTTGGGACATTTTTAAGGAAGCAGTTCATGAGCTAACAGACGGCTACGATGCTGAGAAGCTAAAAGAGATAGAAGAACTAATTAAAAATACACCTGGAGTAAAGTTCGTTAAGGATATAAAGGCTCGGGTATACGGTAGTCAAACTACTGTAGATGCAATTGTCTACGTTAAATCAACTCTCACAGTTATTGAAAGCCATAATATAAGCGACAAAATTGAACAAAACCTTCGAGACAGGTACAATATAAAAAGCGTACACATACATATTGAGCCATATTATTATAAAAACTAGGAAAGTATTCAAAGTCCTATAAATTGAGTTATAATGTTATATATAAGTAATGTTGATATTTTAGAAAATAATATAAAATCTATTAAGAAAATATATGAAATATTTTAAAAAGTTAAATAACCTTTTGAAATCTAATTATGTATTTTTAATTTACTATAAATGGGAATAGAGGGGGGATTGTCGCCAATAATTTGATTTATTTGACTTAATTATTCAAGAGATAAACGGCCTAAATCGTATTATTTAGGCTAGCTAGTTTTTTCTAGTTAAAGCTTCTGCACAACATAGACATACCTTAGCACATTGTTTTGCACTTTCGCTAATACATTCATAGAGTCCTGCACTAGACATACAAACATCCCCACAAGCTTCACAAAGCTCACCACAAAACTGACTGCCTTTTTGTGCAAAACTTGAGACAATTGTAAAATAATAAAGACAATCTCTTAGTGAACCGAATGAGCTTCTTTAATATTGGTTCCCAACTCGTATAAATATGTCTTTTTGTATACCCCATGCACATTTAAAGCAAACAGCTTCTTGGTAAATTAAAATTTTAACTTTAATCTTGTTTTTCAAAATAAAAAGATGAATGCATATTGTTCTTTGAACTCAACACATTCCTTTAACTCCCAAAAACGCTCCAATAATCAACAAAAGTAAAACATTAATATCTTATTTATAGTCAAATAAAAACCTCCAGCTACTTCAGAATTAGTTGTGCCTCAAGTACCTTATTTTCTCTAAAAATAACCAACAACCATCTTAGTAAATTGATATGAAGTAAATTAAGTTATTGGACAATGATAATAAATGAATATATCCCCAGAAAATCACTTTTCTTAAACAAAAATTAGAAACCTTTAATTTGTATGGTATCTCATTATAAAAAAGATAGGGATTACACTCCCTATCTGGTTATTTCTGTCTTAATAGTCTCATGCTATTTAAAATAACAATCAAAGCTGCTCCTGTATCACTTAGAACCGCCATCCATAGAGTGAGGTACCCAGGGAAGATTAAAAGTAACGCAATAAACTTTGTAAGAAGAGAAAACCATACATTTTGCTTAATAATCGTCAAGGCTTTTCTACTTAGTCGAATCGTATGAGGGAGTTTTTCTAAATTATCGGCCATTAACACAATATCAGCTGTTTCCATGGCAGTATCCGTACCGGCTCCCCCCATAGCTATCCCTAAGTCTGCTGTTGCGAGGGCTGGTGCATCATTAATACCATCACCAACCATGGCTACACGTTTTCCTTCTTGTTGAAGTTTTTGTACAGCCGTTACTTTATCTTCAGGTAACAATTCTGCAAAATAACGATCAACTCCCGTTTGTGAAGCGATTTTTTTCGCAGTTCCTTCATTGTCTCCGGTTAACATCACCATTTCTTTTACGCCAACTTGTTTCAATTTCTCAATGGCTTTAACAGTGATATTTCGAATTGCATCTGAAACGGCAATGACTCCTAAAACTTCTGAACGAGTACCAACAAGAACAAGAGTATTTCCTTCTTGCTGTAATCGTTTAATTTCTTCTTCAATCCCCGTAAGAGATAAATTGAAATCATAGTATAATTTAGGGTTTCCAGCAAAATATTCGGTACCGTTTATAGTCGCTTGGGCACCTTTACCTACGATTGCTCTAAAGGAATCACCTTTCATCACTTGTATATCTTTTTCATCTGCATAAGCTGTTATCGCTTTTGCAATAGGGTGATTCGAATGTTCCTCAATAGTACGGGCAATGGCAAGTAATTCATTTTCACTCCCCTTTAGAGGAATAATTTGTGAAACCCTTGGTTTACCTTCGGTTAAGGTTCCCGTCTTATCGAATGCAATGGCATTAATAGCTCCTGCTTTCTCTAAGAATGTACCACCTTTGATTAAAACACCATTTTTTGCTGCATTTCCAATTGCTGAAACGATAGCTACAGGGGTTGATATCACTAAGGCACATGGACAAGCGACAACCAATAGCGCTAATCCTTTATAAGCCCACTCAGCCCATGTTCCGAAACCTAATAATGGGGGTACTATCATTATGAGTAACGCTAATGCAAAGACAATTGGCGTATAGACGCTTGCAAAACGGTCAACAAAGGCTTGTGTAGGAGCTTTCTTTTCTTGTGCTTCTTCTACAAGGTGAATAATCTTAGCAATAGCTGTATCTTCAACTAATTTCGTTACTTTTACCTCTAGTGAACCACTTTCGTTTACCGTACCGGCAAATACCGAATCACCAACTTCTTTATCAACGGGAATAGACTCACCTGTAATTGGAGCCTGATTAACACTTGAAACACCAGCAATAATATCTCCATCTAACGGAATCTTCTCTCCCGGTTTAACGATGATGATATCATCTACTGATATCTCTTCTACAGGCTTTCTTATCAATTGATCTCCTAGTTTCATCAAGGCTTCAGAAGGTGCAAGATCCATTAAACTACGAATTGATTCTCTTGTTCGCTCAATCGATTTATTTTGGAGTGTATTACCTAATGCAAATAACCATACCACAGTAGCACCTTCAAACCATTCTCCAATAAGTGCTGCTCCAATGGCCGCAACTGACATTAAAACATTCATATCTAACGAAAGACTTTTTATCGCATAAAAGGCACTTCTTGCTGGCTTGTATCCACCAATAACAATAGTTGCTGCGTATAATAGTGTAATTAGCATTGGTGAAACATCAGCATAGGATCCAAAAAAGCCAAATGCTAACAGAAGACCGGAAATGGTCGTTAATGGTGCACCTTTATTACTTTCTTTTTCAGTTGAATTGTTCTTTAAGGTTGGGGATGCTTTGAAACCAGCCCTTTCAACTTCTTTAATAATCTCATTATTATTCGATTCATGAATTATCTGCATTTTTCCAGTTGAAAAGTTTACACTAACTTCTTTAACTGCTGGATTCTTTCTAAGGTGTTTTTCGATTGTTGCTGCGCAAGCACCGCAATCCATTCCTTCTACTTTAAAAATTTGAACGTTATTATTTTTTCGTTGATTTATTTCAGTCTGAAACCCTAACTTTTCTACTTGTTTTTCAATTTTATCGCCTAGAGAAGGGAGGCTAGTTTCTACCTGCATTTTTCCTGCACTATAATTTACTTTAACATTTTCGATTCCCTCAATTTTTGAAAGACTTTTCTCAATCGTTACTGCGCATGACGGGCAATCCATTCCTTTGACTTGGTATTCAAGTTTCTCTAACGATTTTGCAGTTGTAGAAGGTTGTGGATTTTCCTCTGTAGAATAGCATTCTTTATCACTACAGCACGTAGAAGTCTTCATAACTTCGTATTCCTGAATATCAGGTCCTTTTTCATTATTTGGACATTGGTCATCTTTACAACAAGATGACTGAACCACTTCTTCTTTTTCAGCCGATGTAGTTCCATTAATTTCACAAGATCCATCTTTGTAGCATGAATCCTTTTTAGGATTTTCTAAGGTAAGAGGGATGGTAACTTCTTTTGTTTCTGAACATCCATTATCTGAACAACAAATTTTTGATTTTGTAATTTCTTCTTCAGCCATTTCTCTCACCCTTCATCTGATATCCGTGCTGGATTAATTTCACATTGCTCTATATCCTGTTCTACAATGCTCAAGACTTCATCAAACATATTTAACAATTGTTTCATTTTATTATTTCTTAACGAATAGTACATGTATTTACCTTGCTGACGACCAACGATAATACCGCACCCTTTTAAACATGCTAAGTGCTGAGAAACATTAGATTGATTTCCATTAATCTCTTCAACAATTTCGGAAACGGTTTTTTCCTTATCTTTTATGCATTCCAAAATTAGAAGCCTTGTTTTATCAGCAAAACC
The DNA here is from genome assembly GCF_021117275.1 of Metabacillus sp. B2-18. Classification (NCBI taxonomy): domain Bacteria; kingdom Bacillati; phylum Bacillota; class Bacilli; order Caryophanales; family Bacillaceae; genus Metabacillus; species Metabacillus sp. B2-18. The sequence continues at coordinate 72,368 of NZ_CP088246.1, read as the reverse complement.
CCGAATAAATTTGGTTTTCAAATTTATATCAACAGTAGCCATCCTGTACTGCACCTCCATCAAATTAGTTATTAGTAATATAATACTGTGTATTATATATATTAGTGAATACTAATTTGTAAGTCAATCATTGAATTCTTTTTATTCTAAAAAATAACAGTTGAATAATTCATATCTTGTAAATCATGAATACATTATTTTATCCTTAACTTAAGAATCCGTGGAAAATTAAGGGGATAACAAAAAAGAATGTTGCTAGGTAAAAACTTTCTTGGGTCATGATCATACACTTTATTTTGATATTTCCTTACACATTAATTTTTACGCCACATTACAAGTTTCGGAAGGAATTGAAGCTTTAGCTTTAATGTTGAATAGATATCAAAAACTAAAGGAGATACATACGATAATTTAAATATACGTCGCCTTTTCGCATGTAATAGGAGATATGCTAGCTTTATAGGAGCTTTTGATACACCACATATTTGGGAAATCCTAAGCCCTAATGTTAAGTGTTTTGTTGCCTATTTTGTTTTTTATAAGTGCATGGAATGGAAGTAAACGAAGGGCTCATTCAATATAAATTGAAGCGATTCGATATAGTTAATATAAAAGGAAAGTTATTAATTTGAATATAGGTTTAACCGTTATTAATAATATGTATATTTAGGTAATTACTTTTGATTACCTAGCGCATAGCTATAGGTTGAGGATGTAAATCTGAAAAAAGGGGAATATCATTGGCATTAGGATTAAATGTTAACAAAGTGTGTCGGGATAAATGATTGAAAGAGAAAAGTATATATTTTCATTTGACATATATATTAGCAAAGGCTAATATCAAGTGTATATTACCCTTACTTAATTATACCTTTTACAAAGGAATTGAAAGGAGATTTTGATAAAAGTAGAATCCAATTGTAGATCTTACGGGATAGATTCTAATTGTAAAAGTAATTCGTAGTGTAAATCAATCATGAATCATAACAGATGTATATTCTATCGGGACATCGCTTTATTCAAAATCATCCTTCTGAGTTGAATTTTTAGTTAGAATAATAAAAATTTTGAATGCTAGTTGATAGATCTTATAGCGAGCAGGGGATTTTAAAACTTCTCTGCTCCTTTTTGTACGCAATGCATTAATCAGAATTAAAAGCTCTAGATTAAATGTTGTGTTCTAGTACAATTCTGAGAAATAAAAAATGTACTATATCCATCCACTATTTTCCTCGAGTTAACTAGAAATAAGGAGGAAGTGAGATAAGTGCATCTTGAATTCTTTTGTTTAAGGATTACAATGTTAGCTACTGTACTACATAAGTTTTGGCAAGCCCATAGAACATTTAGGTGTGGAAAGCCATTACAGCTGTCTTTCTCACGGGTGGATTTTTGCTAAAAGATTACGATTTCTATTCTTTTACAGCTCGGTATTTTTTAGTATGAAGCGTTACTGTGTATTGCTAGTGTTCTTGCCATTGAATAAAGTAATAAATCGTTAGGAGTTTTTGTGATGAAACATGTAGAATGTGAATGTGGTCATGCCAATCCACATGGAACAGTACTTTGTGAATCATGTGGGAAACAATTTCAGGAGGATACACCAAACAAATCATTTGATATGTGTTATGAAGGAAGTGCAAGGCGGTCACAAACGTATAAAAAGTCAGTTGTCGATAAAATTTGGAACTTTTTCTCATCCGTTAAAGTAGGGGTTTGGATAATTGTTCTTCTTTTAATTGCTTCCGCAATTGGAACAATTTTTCCTCAAGAGATGTATATTCCCCCAACTGTTGTCCCACAAGAGTTTTATAAAGATGAATATGGATTTCTTGGACAAATGTATTATGAATTAGGTTTTCACAATCTGTATGGTTCATGGTGGTATTTTTTATTAATAGCATCTCTTGGAGTTTCACTTGTAATCGCAAGTTTGGATCGGTTTATTCCATTGTATCGCGCTTTAAAAAAACAAGGGATTACACGTCATGAAAGCTTCATGCGCAGACAACGCCTCTTTAGTGAAACAAATGTGGAAGAGAATATTGATGAACAGCTAGATTCCGTAATATCCAAATTGGAGAAAAAACGTTACCGTGTTCGTAAAGAAAATGGAAATATTCTAGCCGAGAAAGATCGGTTTTCACGATGGGGCCCTTATGTAAACCATATCGGACTTATTATCTTCCTAATTGGGGGGATGCTGAGATTTGTTCCAGGAATGTACGTAGATGAAATGCTTTGGATTCGTGACGGTGAAACAGCTATTATTCCAGGAACCAATGGAAAATACTATTTAAGCAGTGACAAGTTTATTATGGAAACCTATCAAAAAGAACAAGAAGATAAAGTTTTCGCAAATACTCTTTCACGAGTTGGAGATGGAAGTATCGTCAAAAACTTTCAAACAAATGTTACTTTGTATGAGCGAAAAGGTGAAATAATTCACGGGGCAGAACCTGAACTTAAGAAAATAAAAGATGAACAAATCAGAGTTAATTACCCCTTAAAACATGATTCATATGCTTTTTATCAAACGTCTTATAAATTAAATGAGCTAAATAAGTTTATTTTTAGTTTAGTAGATAAAGTGACAGAAAAAAGTTTTGGTCAGATAACAGTAGATTTGCTGGAACCAAAGAAGGAGTATGATTTAGGTAATGGGTATAGAGTTAAAATTACAACTTATTTACCTAACTTTTATTTTAATAATGAAGGTATACCTGATACAAAAAACCGAGTTCCCGACAATCCAGCATTTGTATTTAACATGATATCCCCTGAGAATCCACAAGGTGAAAAAAGCTTTGTTGCCATTCAAAAAACAATTGAACCAGACGGGGAAAATCAATTAAAAATGAAATTTGAAGGTGTAGAAACGAAAAACCTGTCAGCCCTTACAGTTCGGAAAGATCATACGTTATGGTTTCTTGGTCTAGGAGGAGCTATTTTCATGATTGGAGTTATTCAAGGTATGTATTGGAATCATAGGCGTATATGGATTAGACGGAATGGTGAAAGCATATTAATTGCGGGACATACAAATAAAAATTGGTACGGAATTCGAAATGAAATGAACAGTTTTTTAAAAGAAACCTGCATTCAAGAACTAACCGATCAAACAAACGAGAAAGTCCAAAATTCGTAAAGGAGGAGAAGATGTGGTATCTCTTAGCAGTAACTTACTGTATGCAGCATTCTTACTATATCTAATTGCAACATTTCTATTTGGAGGAGCCATTCGAGATAAGAGAAAGCAATACGAAAAGCCAAGCAAATGGGCGAAATTCGCAATAACTGTCACCATTTTAGGCTTTATCACTCATCTCGGTTATTTTGTCACAAGATGGATTGCTTCTGGACATGCACCGGTAAGCAATATGTTCGAGTTTATAACGGCATTTTCTATGATGTTTGTATTAGCATTCATCATCCTTTATTTTTTATATAAAGTAGCCATTTTAGGTTTGTTCACTTTACCAATTACATTATTAATTATTGCTTATGCAAGCATGTTCCCAACAGACATTTCTCCTTTAATACCAGCATTGCAAACGGATTGGCTTGCCATCCATGTAACAACAACGGCACTAGGTTCGGCAATTTTAGCCAGTAGTTTCATTGCAGGTGTCATTTATTTACTTCGTTCTGTTGATCAGACGAAACGCTCAAAGGAAACTTTTTGGCTAGAGGTTGTCATGTACACGATTGTGGCAACACTTGCTTTTGTAATTATTACAAGTGTTTTCAGAGGAATGGAGTATGAAGCCGTCTATAAATGGGTTGATAAAAATGATCAAGAGGTTGAAATGACATATAATCTACCTTCAATTGTAGGACCGAATCAAGGTGAATTACTTACAAAAGGTAAAATGGAAGCTCTTGTTGAGGTACCAGCGATCATTGCAGCAGGAAAATTAAACACAGTCATTTGGTCTGTTGTTACTGGTTTATTTTTATACGGGATTCTAAGGCTGATTTTAAGAAAAAGAATTGCTGCAGCGCTTCAGCCATTAACAAAGAATATCAAACTTGATTTGGTTGATGAAATTGGATACAGATCGGTTGCAATAGGTTTTCCGGTATTCACTTTGGGTGCTCTCATTTTTGCGATGATTTGGGCTCAAATTGCGTGGACGCGTTTCTGGGGATGGGATCCTAAGGAGGTATGGGCCTTAATTACATGGTTATTTTATGCTGCTTATTTACACCTCCGCCTATCGAAAGGTTGGCATGGTGAAAAATCAGCATGGCTCGGAGTAATAGGTTTTGGAATTATTATTTTCAACCTAATTTTCGTTAATCTAATTATTGCTGGTCTACACTCTTATGCATAAAGAAATAAATTCTTTTAAAGCTAACTAAAAGTTTATGTGATAAATCTAAATTCATTTTTATCTATGTTATTGGAGGGGAATAATCTTGTAGATCCCCTCCACTTATGTAAATTGAAAGTATTTTTGAAAATGTATTTTAAACATATCCGAATTTCTATTCTTATTCAACTCTCCTTATGATGAAAAGAAAGTAGAACCATCGATTTAAAAATTTCATCATCGATATAGTAAAATGCTAATTTACCTTCCTTTCTATAGTTAGCTACACCTGAGCGTTTTAAAAACCTCAAATGATACGAAGCTGTAGCTATAGAGGACTGAATAATATTAGCCACATCACATACACAAAGTTCCCCTTCTATAGCTAATGAAAGAATAATCTTTAATCGTGTCTCATCAGCAAGAAGTTTAAATTTTTTTGATAGATGAAGTGTACTTTTAGAACTTAACAAATCTTGTAACCTTGATACTTTTATAGGGTCATAACAATAGATCTCACATTCATCTTTTAGAGTATCTTTTATATTTTTATCAACTAATGACAATTTTCCCACCTCATTAAAAATATGTGACTAGCTTATAATGAGCAAGCTTTAATGTCAACATTCAAATATTTACTTGAATAAACAAGCGAAGCGTTTCATATTCTTTTATGTCACAAATCGTAAGATACACGTGTTACTTTATATTAGCTCTTAACAAAAGTCGTTTATAAGTAATCCAAAAATCATCATAAGTTATTATAAATGAAGGGATGCATGTTTAATGGATAAAAACAAGAAAGGTGATTATATCCCTGCACTAAAATATCATTGGATGACTCGATTTTATGATCCGTTAATTCAATGGGGAATGCAAGAAAAAAAGTTTAAAACGCATTTAGTTAAGCAAGCAAACCTCCAACCAAAGGAAACGATAATGGATTTTAGCTTGCGGTACAGGTACGCTGGCACTTTTAATACAGCAATCACAACCTGGTGTGCAAGTAATTGGGGTTGATGCTGATCCTAAAATATTATCAATTGCTAAGGAGAAAATTAAAGAAACTCAAGTTAATAATATTACCTTTGAGGAAGGGTTTTCTGATAAACTTCCCTTTTCCAATAATCTATTTCATCACATATTTACAAGTTTATTTATTCATCATTTAACTCTAGAAATTAAAAAGAAAACATTTGAAGAAGTTTATCGGACACTCAAATCTGGTGGCCAATTACATATTATTGATTTTGAAAAGCCACAAAATTGGTTGATGCGTGTTGCATTTTTTCCTATTCAATTTTTAGATGGGTTTGAAACAACTTCAAATCATGTTAAAGGAATTATCCCTAACCTATTAAAAGAAACAGGATTTGTTTTAATTGAAGAAACTGGACAATTTTCAACTATCATGGGCACACTAAGGGCATATAAAGCTTTAAAGCCATAAGCTGTTTGATTTTTTATCAGACTTCTTTCATATTTAGTACCTGTAATTTTCAAATTTCCATTTTATTGTAAAAAGTAAATAGTTCTGACAATAAAATTTTAAAAACAGAGAGATGGGAATGACATACATGGAGAATATTTCACCTTTAAAAGCAGTTATGGATATCTGGAAGGTTAAACGAGGTAAACCAGAAGACATTCCCTCTCGGCAACAATCTCGTTTAGCTGAACTTATTAGTTTTGCACGATCAAACGCTCCATATTACGCACAAAAATACAGCGAGTTGCCCGAACAGATTACAAGCTTACAACAAATCCCACCAGTCACGAAATCAGAACTCATGGCTAATTTTAATGATTGGGTGACTGACCCAGAAGTAACCATCGAAAGTGTGAAAGAATTTGTATCAGATATGTCATTAGTTGGACAACTTTTTTTAGGACGCTATATGGTATCGACCACTTCAGGGTCAACCGGGGTACCCGGAATCTTTATTCAGGATAAAGGTTCAGATACGATCATGAAAACATTGATGGCGATTCGCGGAACAACAAAATTGAAATGGAGTGACATATTGAAAGTGGCAGCCAAAGGCGGACGAAATGCGGCGGTATGCTCTACAGCTGGGCATTTTACAGCATTCTCCACTGCTGAACGCCTACGTTTAAAACAGACAAACGGAAAAATAAGAGCTTTTTCTATCCAATCTCCCCTATCCAAGCTTGTCAAAGAATTGAATGAGTATCAACCAGCTTTAATTGGAGGGTATGCCACAGCGATGGAAATTCTAGCAGAAGAACAAAAAGCAGGTCGGTTAAATATTCAGCCTGTAGCGATCCTTTTGGGGGGAGAAAAGTTATATCCAAATGTTCGTGAGAAACTAGGATCCGTTTTCCAAGCTCGCGTTCTAGATCTTTACGGCGGTACAGAAGCAACAGCCATGACTTTCGAATGTGAAGAAGGTCAGTTTCATGTAAATACAGATTGGATTATATTTGAACCAGTAGATGAATATTACCAACCTGTGCCACCAGGGAAGCAATCTCATTCGGTTCTAATTACAAATCTAGCCAACAGAATACAGCCTCTTATTCGTTATGAACTAACTGACCGTGTTATCATGTCCCCAGAACCATGCAAATGCGGGAGACCATTCCCGGTCGTTCAAGTCGAAGGGAGAAAGGATGACATTTTCAAATTCTCTAGCTCCAACGGTCAAATCGTTCATGTTCTGCCCTTGGCTCTCAAAACCATTGTGGAGGAAATACTAGGCGTAAGGCGTTTTCAACTAATTCAAACGGCACCAGATAAATTAACAGTACGTTTAGAAGTGGACGAGGGTAATCTTAGAGATCAAGTTTGGGAAAATGTTAGAGAAGCTCTATTAGATTACTTTGCTACCCAGGGACTAACTAACCTTTCAATAGAAAAATCGGAAGAATTGCCACAAAGGCACCTTAAAAGTGGAAAGTACCAGCATGTTTTGATTGATTATCTTAAATAAAACAAATATTAAATAACATTGACGTATATTCTGTACGCTAAGAGATTTCAAATTTGCTTAAAGTATTAAATTCACGTTTTTGCTCTGGACATATAAAGACAAGGCTAATTCACCTTAGTGTTGGAGAAATCAGTCTTATCTTTTCTATTTATTATATAAATCCCAAATAGTACATAAAATAAATATCATAAACATTATTACTTTTAATAATAAGCTTTTTTTGTACTACACGTAACAAAAACGAACATTTTTGTTACGTGTAGTGATGATCAACTTTTAGTCTAGCTAACTCGTTTAATGAGCGTAACAAAAATATGTAACAATATTATTCGTAACAATATTTATCACGAATGGATTTTGGTACAATATTTGATAGAGGAGAGGATGAACATGAAGTTTGGCTATATGCGTGTTTCTACATTTGATCAAAATTTGGATCGCCAAAAGAAACAACTTGAAGAATTTGGGTGTGATCGCATTTTCTTTGAAAAAGTAACCGGTACAAAACGAGAGCGACCGGAGTTGAATCGTATGTTGGAATTTTTGCGAATGAACGATACGGTTGTTGTGACGGATCTGACTCGTCTATCCCGTTCTACGAAAGACCTTATTGAAATTACAGAACTCATCTCACAAAAGGGAGCGCATTTAAAAAGTTTAAAGGAATCCTGGCTTGATACAACAACAGCACATGGGAAAATGTTGTTTACTATCTTTGCAGGTATTGCTCAATTTGAGAGAGATTTAACTTCTGAACGGACAAAAGAAGGGATTCTGGCTGCAAGGAAACGAGGAAAATATCCTGGAAGACCGAAAACCGATGAGGAAAAGGTTAAGTATGCCTTGTATCTTATGGACCAAGGGTTGAGTCGTACTGATGCTGCCGAGAAGGCTGGTATTTCTCGCATGACTTTGTATCGTAAGATGCAAAATAACAATAAAATCGAGTAGCAACCATCGGACAAAGGAATTCTGTCGATCATTTCTCAGATTTACTTTGCCCCTGGTTGCACGAACGCTGGTACTGCCCCAAAGAGCCAAACCCTTGATATCAATGGGTTTGGCTCTTTGACTTACTTCGTATAGTTGACATTATGTTAACTAGTTTTGTATAGAGTATTCATCTGATAAAATAATTCCAGAAATCCCTAGTGTTAAAAAGGGCCAACCTAAATATAAGATTGGCTCTTGTCATTATTTTTTGACTTCTTCATGCTCATATTTTATTAATTTCATTTGTTTAAGTACTTTAGGAAGATTAGTTTCGTTTACTCGTGAAGGTTCAACAGCAAGATATAAAGTGACTTTACCACGAATAGTTCCATCTTTATCCGTAGGAAGTATTGTTGTTTTTAATACATAACTAAATTGCTCTTCTACATCTTTTAGATTTGTTGAAGTCCTTATGTAAACAGGTTTATTACCTTCTGGCATGGAATAACCATTGATTTTCTCATCTTCATAATAATTCTTAATATGGTTCATTATATCTTTATGGTAAAGGTCTAACATGAAATTTCCGAATAATTGGTTATTTGCTTCAACCATTGATGGAAACTCAATATCTTTCACTTTTTTGTTTTTAGTTTTATATTTCTTTTATGTTGTTTTTTAATACACCATATTTATAAAAGTTATGGCTTACTTCCCAAAAATAGAATAGAGTAATCTTCCGCAATAGAATAAGCTTATCTTGAATTTAAAGGTCAATGCTTTTTTACAATAAGGTAATTACGATAATATATCTGGTTTCAAAAAATAAATACACCATCAATGAAACTACTATATTTTATGAAATTACCATATTTTAAAAAGGCCTTATCTTATCTATATAATTTATAATAAAGACAATTGAAGAGCTTAATTATCTGTATCTCGAAAGGATTACCAATCCCCTTTCTAGTTTAAAAAATATCCTTATCAGCGTCTTTTAAACGTTTCCTACGCTCAGATAACGCTTCGGCGGCTTTACGAGCTTTCTCTTGACTGGTATGAACATATAATAATGCCGTAGTTTCAGAAGTGTGTCCAAGCTGCTCCATAACGAGGGAGAGGTCCTTAGTTTCGTCCATTAGATTAGTCGCATATGTATGACGTAATTTATGAGGAGACATGCTGCGTTTTCCTTTATTAAACGCTTTAGTATATTTTCGTACTAGATCTTGAATTGTTCTAACTGTAGCAGGGGAGAAACCTTTATTATATTTTGAGAGAAACAAGTATTCATGCTCTGCATTAGTACCCTTATATCGCTTATTCCTTATATGTAAATATGCCTCTATATCTTCCATAACCTCTGCAAAGACAGTCACAATATCTTTCTTATCACCTTTTCTCATAACAGATATTGTACTCTTTTCAAAGTTAAGATCTCTAATTCTAATTTCAGCAATCTCGTTTACACGTATACCGCTACCTAGAAGAAGGGAGAGGATGGCGTAATCTCTTTCTTTATCTCTTAAAAAATAGGATAGTTGACGATTAGAAAGCCCTTTCTCATAATCATTTTTAACATAATATAGGAAATCAATATCAGAATCGTCCTGAAAGATAGCATCTGCCATTTTATTACTTCGGGAATTTAATGATTCTTTTTCTTTTATGACAGGTATTTTTTGCATAACATTACGATGAAATAGTGGCTCACCATCGTTACCCTCATATTGAGTCGTTAGGTATTTAAAAAGAGAACGTAAAGCTGATTTCTTCCTGTTAATGATAGACTTTGAACGAGTTTTCTTTTCATGCTTAGAAACATTATATTCTTCTTCTTCCAACTTCCTAAAGTATGCTTTCGCTAACTCAAGGGGGAGGGTAGCTAAAATATCATGATGAATGTCGTTTAAATGATCTGCTTCTGAGATTCCTTCCTGTATTAACCATTTAAAAAAATCTTGATAATCTAATAAATAATTTAATAGGGTGGAGGGAGACCGCTTGTTGTCCTCCATAGCAAATATATAATCCTTAACATATTCTGGCATTTGAGAGTATAATGCTTTATATTTTTCTTTGTGTTTTTGATGTTGTCTGGTATTGGCCAATAAAGACATCCTTTCTAATTGGAAATTATGTAGAATTTCGTGTAAAATACAATTTTTACGAGTAGTTGTTTACATAATAAATTTATTGTTAATTAATATAATAGTAGTGATCTTGTATATTCCATAAAGTCTATCAAATGATCTTCAACTAATCTTTGTAAGGTAGATAAATTGGTTTCTTGAAAATCGTAAACAGCAATATTTCTAAAACCCACTAAAAACTTCATTTTTTGAACGATTGAAGAGGGGAGAATATAGGCTGTTTCTAATAATGTAAAAGCATCTAGACTATTTTGCGGCAAACCAATTTTCTTTTCAATAACAATATGCATCGCCAAATCAATACTTGCTTCACACGCACGTTGCAAGTTAAGGATGATAGAGTCTTGCTTAGTGATATTTTGTAGATTTTCGGGATTATTGTCATATTCTTCTTTGACTCGTTTAACACAACGTTCAATAACGTTGATTTTATTTAGAATTACATCATTCTTCATTTAAGATTGACTCACTTTCTAGAACATAGTTACAATTAATTTAATCATTGGAATATAAAGTCATTTAATATAAGGCACATTACGGTGTTTCAGTTTTTGCTAATTGCGCTTAAATATAAATCCAGAGAATCTTCTACTTCTTCAGCAACCAATTGGATAAAATCAGAATAATCCTCTTTTGTATGTGATAAATCAAGTGCCTCATAATATGCTAATCGATTTTTTACTTTTATAACAACTGGTGGATACCCATCCTTCATCAGCTCTAAATTTAACAATAAGCGTGATGTTCTTCCATTTCCATCGATAAATGGATGAATACCAACAAAAATAGCGTGTAACATTGCACCACGTACGACTGGATGAAGTTTAACTCCTTCGTCATGATACCAATTCATCATTTGCATCATTTTTTCAGAAATCAAGTAATGTGCTGGAGGAGTATGTTGTGCACCCGATATGAATACTTGTTGATCACGATAAACCCCAGCATATTCATCATCAATTCCTTTAAGTACTAGCCGATGCAAATTTTTAATTTGCCATTCAGATAAGGGATCACTTTTATGTACAATATCCTCAACATACTGAATAGCATCACGATGGTTTATAACTTCTAGGTGTTCTCGCATAGTTTTTCCACCTACAGTTATTCCTTCTAACACTATTTTCGTTTCATTAATAGTGAGTGTATTACCTTCAATTGCATTTGAATTATAAGTCCATTCAAGCAACATCTTTTCTCTGAGGCCTTTTAATGTGTATTTTGGTAATGGCCGTGCTGTATCTAATGCGGCCTTTTTACGATTGATTTCATCAAACATTGATTATCATCCTTTACATGAACATAATTTTGATAAATTTAAATTATTCTTATTGCTCATCTGGATAGTAAAGGTATTTACGAAGAACAATATCTCGATGCTTTAAGGATTCACCATTAAAACGAAGCCATATTTCATCATCTGCCATTACTCCATGTGTTTTACGAACGATTCCCCAACGGTTATAAATTTTCAACCCGAGGACATTTAATAATTCATCGGTATTGGCCCTAGTAGGGGGAAATACACGCCATTTTAGCCATCTTTCTAGTTCTTCTTTAGTTATGGATCCCTTAGGGTTAGGGGGAAATTGTTTATTAAACCCTTCAATGTAATTAATAACGTATGGTCTGTCACTTCCAGGTGGTTTTAGAACTACTTTTGCAATAAATCATCAAAAAACATTACATCAAACTTCATATAACCGATCAATTTTATCACCTTAAATTTTCTAACATATTTCAAATTCATTTCGGAAAAACTTTCATAAATTGACTTAATTTTATTATAGCAAACATTTGTTTTGTTTTCTATATTCAACTATTCGTAAAATTAGTATTTTACACGAAGTTTGTATAAAAGGAGGAAGATTGTATATAACAATCCTCTTCCTTTTTATGTGAATAATTATGTTGATTTTCAGTGTTCTTTTGTAAATAAAGAAATATTAATATCTTTTAATCCATCGATAACAAACACTTCTTTTGATTCAAAACATTCTAAGTGAATCCGGAATTGTCCGCACTTTTCTAGATTATCCAAAAATGATTCTAACCCACCAGATTTTTCATTTGTAATTCCTGTTATGTGATATTTATTATTAAATGTAATTTCAATTAGTACGTATTTTTCACGTTCTGTCAGGTTTACATCAATGTTATTGTCCATATCAATATACAATTGTTGGTCAAAAAATTGAAATAAGTCGACTGATTTTTTTATTTGTTCAAGTACACTTTTGAATTGTTGTTGATTCTCATATACTTTACCTATAGCTGGATATAAAGCAGATCCAGTATGATCTGAAAGCTCTAAAGCGCCGAGAAAAATAAAATCATTTCTTTTTTGTATTGAAACGGGTAAGCAGGTTTCTTTAACATAAATATTTAATTGATTTTCTCCTGCAAGTTCAATTGTAGTAAGTGATGTTCCATTCTTACCTATATCAATAATACCAACTTTCTTTCCAACAGTATCATTAGAATTGAAAAATTGATCATAATAATGGTAAAAGAAGTTCTTAAAATGAATAATTCCTTCAGAAAGGCATCCTTTCTCAACAAAACTAAGGGAAATTCCGAGGAGGGCTTGATAATTTGCTTTATCCCTTAACAAACATTCTTCAAAATAATGTATTGCATCGTCGTATAACCCTAGAAATCTATATAATTCCCCCTTACGAGCATATGCCTGGTACATATTAGGTTCTATGAGAATTGCTTGATTGACATGATATAAGGACATTTCTAGGTCCATATTTTCAAAATAACAAATACTGATATTTAAGTGAGCTGAAGAAAAACTATTGTTTAATTCAAGACATAATTTATAATTATTAATAGCATTTTGATTATCATTATTAAGCCAAAAGATATGAGCTAAATTGTAATATAATTCAGGGGTTCTTTTGATGGTTAGTGCATATTCTAATTGTTGAACTGCTTCAGTATACCTTTTAAGCGCTCCTAAGGATGTCCCTTTTATGAAATTCGCTGCATAATTTAATGAATTTATTGATAACACACTATTACTATATTTAACAGCTTCTTCAAATTTTTTACACATTTCGTTAAGAGCAGCGCATTGAAGAAATATTTCTTCCTTCGGATAGAATGTCACTAAACTTTTATAGATATCCAGCGCTTCTTTATACTCTCCTTTTTTAATTAACTCATCTGTAAAATTCAGTTTATCTTCTAAAGGTTTTAAGATAGCTTCCTGGGTATCCCCTAAAACTGAAAGTATTTGAGAAGAATTTATTACTTGATTTTGGTAAATTTCTTTTATTATCTTACTAGCTACTGATTGAACTGAATGAACTTGAATTAATCTATCTATATCATTTAAACCAATGTGTCCTCTTTTACTTCTTAAAGTTTGTAACTCTACTTTTAAACTATTTAGAAACTGGTTAATATTAATTGAAATCTGTTGGTTTTCAGCCCATGTCCAAACAGTTGCTAAAAGAATAGCATCAATGGTTTGTTCTGGAAAACATTTATATTCACTATTTATAAAAATATCTTTTTCCTGTTCCAATCCTAAACTAAATATTTTTTCATGAAATTCTAAGGCGATATTTTGTTTAAACGTTTCATCAAAATCTGACTCTATTACGTTGCGATATTGATCTCTTAATTTTATTAACTGATCCAGTTCTTGATTAAAATTTGAGCCAACAATCATTAAGCCATTACTTGGTTCAAGAAATGATTCTTTGAATATTTTCTTCAAATCAGATATAGTTAAATTTTTTTTCTTTACCTGAACAGAAATAAAAGTATTTTCTTGATGAATTACAAAGTCATTAATTGTTTCAATACTTAAGCTTTTTACAGTGTTGCCCCTATTTATGTATTCAAAGAAGCAAATTATTGCAGAAATATCTTGATAGATTAATCCCGAAGAATTATAAGCACCTCCGGATAATTTCTTTCCAAAGTATGGTGGTTTTTCATTCATATTTAGATCACCCTATTAAAAAAATTATTTAATACTTCAAAGAATTAAATTTAAAAAACATCTAATTTGTTTTAGTTTTTTGAGATTAGATATTAGCCACACCCTGCTATACCTTCTTAGCATCACTAATTGCATTAATTTTCTCTTCAACAAGCTTAATCATATATTCATTTATATATATCTGATTCCTTCTCTTCCAATCTGAAATGAAAAAATTAAAAGTCGTGATAAAATACATAGAAAGAAATATACCAACTATAATTAGAGCTATAATTTGATTAGTGATATAAGTTAATAATGGGGACCCATATTCGAATTTACCAGTTTGAGGAGATAATTGAGAGTTGAATAAATAACATAAATTGCCGTTACTAATCATATTATTATTCCTCGTAAACCAAAATAAGATATTTCTTTTTGATGTGCTTCTAGATGCTTCTTAATTACATTATATATTGTTAAAGGTTCTAAACTACCTTTACCAAAATACTTCTCTAAAACTGCTAATTCTTCTTGTGCATTTTCCCTTATATTTTTATATTTTTTTGTCTATTTATTATTTTTTGTAATATGTTCTTATTCATTTTCTCACCATTTTTAAGGAACTTTATCATTTCTTGTTCAAATACAATTTGTTGTTCTAAATTTCTCTGAAGCAATTCTTTATTGATTTCAACAATAATATTCATTCCTGATATAGAAACAACTTGTCCAAAGGGGCTTTCTTTTGTTTTATCAAATAATATCTCTCACCATAATTAAGCATCTTACTACTATGTATATTTTACCATTTATACTCAGGATTTCTAAAAAAATATAGAAAATTTGGTCTTCCTTAATATATATAGTTAAATTAGATTTTTTATAATCTTAAACTCTTCGCTCAAAACTGATATTTTACACGAAGTATTTTAAAAATTAAGAGAGGTTTCCTCCCTCTTCTGTTTTTATCTTTTACCTGTTATTTCCAATTGGACGATTATTTGAAGATAGCATTTTTCAATTGCGTAGTATTCTTGTAATGTGCAGCAATGGAAAACTGTATTAATCATGTCTCTTTCAAACTATAGCACGAATTTCCCTGAATATCCTAAGACAAATTAGCTTGAGCTTATGTCTTGTGGCTCTCTCTCAGTCGGTTTATATCCGCTCTAGGTGAAAAACCGAACATGCGGGAATATTCTCGACTGAATTGCGATTGACTTTCGTAGCCCACCCTGAATGCGACATCAGCTATATCTGATGACTCAGCTAATAATAAACGTCTAGCTTCCTGCAATCTCAATTGTTTTTGAAACTGAATTGGACTCATAGCAGTTACCTCTTTAAAATGCCGATGAAACGAAGCGACACTCATATTTCCTATATCCGCTAGTTCCTCTATTCTTAAGGACTTTTCATAGTTATTTAGGAGATGTTCTATAACGTTTCTAATTCGGATGGCATTGCTGCCTTCTAACGCAATTTGTTCCAGTGCTTCCCCGTGCGGACCTTGTAAAACCCAATAAAGAATTTCTTTCTTAAATAATGGAGCAAGAATCGGGATGTGTTTTGGATTATCTAGTAACCAAGCTAATCTGATGACTGCATCCAACAAAGATGGCACTACTTCGCTTATAAACATTGCTCGTTTCGGATTTTTACTCCTACCTGAATGAATATCTATAGTATCTAATACTTCTAGGATTTCGCTAGGGCTAATCTCAAGTTTTAGAGCTAAATAAGGAGAGTCAGCTGAGGCTTTGATAACTTGCCCTGTAACTGGCAAGTCAATGGATGCCACAATGTAATCCCAAGGACCATACCTAAAATATTCCTCTCCTAACCATACCTCTTTTTCTCCTTGTACGATAATGCAAAAAGAGGGCTCATTAACCCTAGAGATGGGTTCGGTAATAATAGATTCACGGATGAGAAATAAAGATGAAATAGAGGTTTGATGAACACCATCCTGCCATGTGTAACGCTCAATAAGTTTTCGTAGTATTCTGCTTATCAATTTTCTCAGACATATCTTATCTCCTTCTTCGTTCATCTTAGATTGTTTCATTTTACTTGATATTGGTTGAGTGAGGAAGTGATTTGATAGGATTAGGCAAAAACCTGATAGTAATGGGTTTAGGTTTAGTTCCTGATTTGTGACATAATTAGAAGTGCAATATCCTAACTAAAAATAGATATGTGTTAATAAATGAAAGTGAGGATTAAAGAAGTGGAATATGTGAAACTAGGTAATACAGGATTGGATGTATCTAGATTTTGTCTTGGCTGTATGAGTTTTGGTGAAGCAGAAAAATGGATTCATAAATGGGTACTTAATGAAGAGCAAAGTCGCTCTATTATTAAAAAAGCACTTGATCTTGGGATCAATTTCTTTGATACGGCAAATGTATATTCAATGGGAACCAGTGAGGAATTTCTTGGACGAGCTCTAAAGGATTACGCCAATCGTGATGAAGTTGTAATCGCAACAAAGCTACATGGCCGAATGCATGAAGGTCCAAATGGCGCAGGATTATCCCGAAAGGCAATCATGAGTGAAATTGATAAGAGCCTGAAGAGACTGGGAACCGATTATGTAGATCTTTATATTATCCATCGTTGGGATTACAATACCCCTATCGAAGAAACGATGGAAGCATTACATGATGTGGTGAAAGCTGGAAAGGCAAGATATATCGGTGCATCAGCCATGTACGCATGGCAATTCCAAAAGGCATTACATGTAGCTGAAAAAAATGGCTGGACTCGCTTTGTTTCGATGCAGAATCATTACAATCTCATATACCGTGAAGAAGAAAGGGAAATGCTTCCTCTTTGTAAAGAAGAAAAAATTGGGGTGACTCCATATAGTCCGCTTGCATCAGGAAGATTAACCCGTGATTGGTTGGAATCAACTCAACGCTCCGAAACAGACTTCATATTAAAATCTAAATATGATGCGACTGCTGAAGCAGATCGATATGTTGTAGAGAGAGTTGCTGAATTGGCAGAAAAACATGGAGTTCCACGAACTCATATCGCACTGGCTTGGCTACTACAGAAAGAACCAGTAACTGCGCCCATTATAGGTGCAACGAAAATCTCTCATCTCGATGGTGCTGTAGGTTCTTTATCAGTTAAGCTAACTCCTGAAGAAATGACATACTTAGAAGAACCATATGCACCACACCCAATAGTTGGTCATAATTAATCCTTTGTTTATAAATAAAAGATAACCCAATTTTCTTTACAAGGAAGATTGGGTTTTCTTATAATCTTCGAGGAATCTCCACTTGCTCTAACAAAATCACCTAAAAATGAAGATATTTATTGCGAAGTATTTAGTCAATTGTGTACTTATAAGAGTTTCCACAACATGGCCGATTGATGAAAAAAGAGACTTGGATTGAATCCTAGAGTTTCATCCCACTTGATGTGTTAATAACACTTATCTCTCTTTCCTGAAAAAACCGTCTAAATCCCAGTAATTTCAATGGTTTAAGACGTTATTTATACTTAGGTTTAGTTGTGTTACACGAAGTTTATTTAAGAGTTAGAAAATGCTAGCTTCTTTAACTTACTCGGTCACAATCGAAAATCCCCTTCATGCTTATACCTAAACGTTGCGTCAATGATGATACTACATGCGAGCGGATTGGTCTGTTCAACCTATCTCAATAGCTTGTCCAATTGCAACGGTCAGTCAAGTGATGAATGACCGTTGTCAAATCATTGTGGAAAAAACAGGTCTTATTTCTGAATCCTTTGTCTACTTTTCTAGGATATCTTCAGATTTACCGAAGTCTTTATTTAATATCCTATTTTAGTATGATTTTCTTACCTATAACCATTTTAAACAACATCTAAAAATTCATCGATCGTCAGTTGCTCAAAATTCTCAAAAATATTTTGTCCGGTTTCAAGGAATCTATCTGAAAGTAGGTATCTTCTTACATTTTTAATTTTTTTCTCTTCAACTGAAGTGAACGAATAATTCTGTTCATGTACAGTTACATTTATACCCATTTGTACAATTTGTTCGATAATTTCTTTTATATAATTATGAACCCACCGCCTCATTTTCTTCTTAAATGGGACCGGTAATTGTCCCCAAACAGGATTAATTTTTTCACAAATACTTGTACTATTAAAAGAAAAAGGTTGTGGTCCGATATTTTTACCTATAACACTTCTTATAGAATTTCGAACCTGCGTTTGTAGAATTTCTCCATTTTCTTTCTCTAATTGACCATTAATATCTACTGGAATAATATAAATCAGAGCATTGTTTAATAAAGTTTTTTCATTTATAACCCTATGACTCTCTAACTCCTCTCCATTTCGCACTGATAAGTATAAACCATCTGGTTTAATTTCAATTCCAAAAGTATCATGCTTCATAGCATGTCCCAACGTATCTTTAACTTTTTCACTAATAGATTGCAGAGTTTCAAACATATGTTGTTCTTTTTGTTGATTAACACCATAAATAACTTTTGTATTTATTTTCGCTTTACTTTCTAATCCAAAAAAATTTTTTAAATGATCCAATGGTAAACTCAGGTATCCAGCAGCTTGCCTTGTTCCATGATGTGTCCAATCAACATCAAAGTCTTGGACTTTGCATTCAATTAATAAATATTCTTTATCACTGTCCTTATATAAGACTACTTCTGGTGTCACTGCTTTTTTAGGTTCACATATTCCTTTTAACTTTTTTATACTCCCCAGGTCAAGCGGTATAGTCTTTTCTATTTGTTTTAAAGAATAACCTTGCCTATTAAAATATGGATTTAAGCTAGAACCTTCCGGGTATGGTAAACTCAAATGTATTAGCAAATTTAGTTGAAATAATGGAGTCAATTCTGTTCTCATAAATCTTTGCCACCTATTACTTGATTTAATATTCCTTCATACGGAGAGTTACCAATATATACATCAATCTGTGGATCTAAGAATTTCTGAATATTAGTTACTAAGCGATGAATTGTATTCCCGCATGTACCTTTTGGAAGAAATAGAATAAATTCTTCCTTACTTAAATCTAGAACAACATTTTGCCATAAGTGAAGATCTACCCCGTAAATGTGCACCCTTTCTTCACTCACCCTTTTTATTTCACCATAAATTTTAAATGGTTCTCTTCCTTTCGGAAAAGTGTATTCCACAAAATTATTAAATACATAATTATTTAAAGGCTTACTAAACCTAATTGTAACGGGACTTGCCTTAAAAGAATTATCTATTAGATTATTCTTACTCTTTATTTCCTCTACCTCTATCCAAGTCTTTTTCTCCAAACGCTCTGTCATATCTTGATATACAGAGACGATTTGTTTCAGTTGCATACGATGATCAGAAAAGCTATCGGAGCGATTTGTAAACTTACCATTTTGATATACATCATGACCACCTTTTCCAACATGACTTGGAAAGCGTAAACTTCCAACTGAGTGAAAAGAAGAGATGTACTGTCTCACTCCATTTAGTTTATGTACTATACCACCTAACTCTTCTACTAATGATACCGACGAAGCTTTATGTTCTATAATCTTTTCTTTATTTAGGTGATCTATTTCAAACATTGAATTAAACTCGAATTTCATTTTTGTAAAACGTTCTGGGGGATGGTATAAAGTAATTTCCCTTAAAAAGTTGTCATACATTTTACCAGAAATCCATAAAGAGTCTAAGGTTGTTGACTTCTTTACATAAGATTGGGCTAGTTGGTCTGAATACTTAGAAGATTCAGTCGTATATAATGTACAAAATCGTGGATTTATCTGCTCGATAAACCCTACTAATTTATTATTTTCATTTAAAGTATATAATTCCTCATCTATTTGTTTAAGAAAATGTTTTTGGTCACCAAATAAATTCTGAATATTTAAAATTTCTTTCGAAATAGGTACAAACCCAAAAAGGCTTTCATTAAATGTTTCAAACACATATGACTTTAAGAGAGTATTTTTCATTTTATAATTATCAATTTGCTCTTTGGTACTTTGAGAATATTCTTCCAGATAACTAAATATATCTTCTCTAGAATTCCACTTACCTTCCACTCTAACAGTTCCCCCCATGTTATATGATTATAAGTACGAAAAAACCCTCCCCATGTAAAGATGAGGAGGGTTCGTGGGAACGGTGCGCTCAATTGCGCGGAGTGCTAGGACTCATTGTTCCCAAACATTGAATGCGCTCGGTTACGCGGTGCGCTAAGGCACAACATACTATATTATATACTGATACTTTACTACATATTCCATCATATTGCAATATTTTATTCCTCTAGAGTAGCAGCCGCTGTCTGGTATGCACTTTGTTTCAATTGCTCTTTCAATGTTTCAATTTCATCCATTAATTCTTTATTTTTTTGTTGTTCCTCAATTAATTTAATTTCTGCATCTTTAAATTTTTTAAACATATTAGGCATGAAATGCTCCATAACTGCTAAATCAATCTTATCCAATACTTCTGATCTAACTTTTGCATTTTTTCCATCTTTTGAATGTTGATATAAAACCCTATTTTTGTCTACCCCACGAATAGCCTCTAAACAAATTCCACTTTCATGATGAAGTCCATCACTTGAATCAACATCAATATGAAGAGGATCACTATCTCCGTGTTTTCCCGAAGTAATAGGTGCTACAAGAAGTTGCCCTTTATTATTATCAAACAATACTACTGCAGGATGTAAAAATGTTAGTTCTTTGTTAAAATGCCCAAATAACTCAACTTCCACTATATGGCCTCTAGATAGATTTTTCCTAAAGATACGAGGAATTTTTTTTGATTGGTCTAAAACATATCTTTCCAGTCCCATTAACCAACGAATACCATAATATTGGTTTTGTTTCAGTATTACATTAAATAAATCTGATAGTAGTTCATTACTGTCTTTAATTAACTCTAGATCTTCATGCATTTTAGGTATATTTGCACTTGGAGTTGCTTTGAAACCACTTAGTTTCGCTTTGTATTTATTTGTTCTCAATCAGACCTCTCCTACTTCAAGTATATAATTCTAATGCTCCTCTATTATACTCTTATTAACGGAGTTACTTAAAGAAAAAATACAGATAGATAGTATTAGATTAATAACAATTCAATGTTTTCCATCCGTATAATACTAGATTATTCATACTCCATTAGTTAGGCACAAAAGCACTCCCCCTTCCAACCGGTTGTGTTAGATAGTTATCGCTCCCTTTTCCTCTTGTTCATACCGTACGTGAGACTTTCATCTCATAAAAAGGCAGTGTCTTATATTAACGCAATTAAGGGATTTACTGTATTTGCGAGTTCAGTTATTATCCTATATTTAATTACACAGCTATTATTGGAGGTGACAAAGTGCTTTTTGAAAAAAATTCACTCTTTGACAAGATTAAAAAGCAAGGAGCCACGGGAAAAGAACAGAGTACTACTACTCCTGTTCCTTCAAAAGCAAAAGTGTGAATGCAAATATTTTACCTAAATTTGGACATAAACTAGAAATATCATCCAAGAATAGAGAAGTTTGAAAGCTAAAATAGCAATTGATAAATATGAATATAAATGCTATTATTAATGTATCCTAAAATTTTTAAAGGGATGTTTTTTCATCCTCTTAAAATGTGTAACAAAAAAGCGGCTCTTCGGAGTCGCTTTTTTGGCTTTTATTTACTTTTTCATAGACCTTTTAGGTTCTCTTTTACCTGGTCAACAAAGTTTTTAGGACTATTATTTATATAGTATATTCTTTCGCTATTAAAATGTTCTGTTCCCACCAATTGCAAATCTATTTTTGCAGTTGATATCTTATTATCATTGTAAATAAGCTGAAGATTTATATCTTGATCATCCCTTGAAAAGGATTTACCTTCTGTTATATGAGATTCCCAATTCACTTCAATTAATTTTCCTTCTCTATTAATTTCTCTTATCATTTGAAGAATGACATCCTCACTTGAAGGATCGTCACTATACTCAAACATTGATTTAGAAAGGTTCTCAGGTAAAAAAAGTGAAGAAAAATACTCCCTCTCTTCTTCTATCAATGTAGCCGCCATAAAGTCAATCGTATTACCAACAGATTGAAATTCTTCTATAATTTCAACATCATAGTCATAACCAGCCTCATTATGATCATGGCTATGATTATGTTCATCATCTGAAGAATGTACTAAACTCTCGTCTAGTACATTCATTAATTCTTTCCCTTGTGCAATATCAGCCGAGTTAGTTTTAAAAAATAATAAATAGACTCCAGCACCAATAACCATTAAAACTATATATCCAGTAAAGAATAATATAAATCTCTTAATACTTCATCACCTACTAATCTAATTGCAGGAGCCCTGATCCTATTGGATCAATAGCGTTTGATTTATTTGTTGACCAATCCCCTTTACGAATTTCAAAATGAAGGTGTACACCTGTAGAGCTACCTGTTGTTCCTTTTATTCCAATCACTTGCCCTTTTTGAACTGTTTGTCCCGTCTGAACCCTTCTACTACCAGTAACCATATGAGCATAAACCGTAGTATAAGTTTCACCTTCGATATTATGTTTTATCATAATACATTCTCCATAACTTGAAGATGTATAGGACCTAACTACAACGCCATCCGCAGAGGCTACAATAGGGTCTGTTGAAGCATTTGAACCAATATCAATACCAGCATGTAATTTCCCCCAACGAGGACCAAACGGACTTGTGATGGGCCCTAAAGAAGGTCGCATAAATTTTCCTTTGGTTACTTCTGGAGTACCACCAGTATTTGAAGCAAATAATTCTGCATAGTGTACAACCTCATCAACATAGGCATTCGAATGGTTATAGCTATAAATCGCTTTACGTTTATCTTCTAAAAAACCATTATCCTTTAAAAGGTGTGCGGATGAAAAAACTGCATCCCATATGTTCCACATATCTGCCTCACCATCATTATTCCCGTCTGTTCCATATCCTCCCATTCTACTAATATATGAAATGCTCTTTTTATTACTTTCTGATATATTACCTTTACCATTACCGCTACATGTAGGATCTTGCCAACCAACCCAGGTACAAGGCATGAAGTAGAGTAAGAACCCAGCGCCTTGGCATATTTCTATACTAGGTTTCCAAGAACTCCTCCCCGAACCGTACGTACACCTCTCGGCGTATACGGCTCTCCACCTATCAATCTAACTTACCGTTGTGTAGATCGAGATGACACTTCTTACAGAGCGCCATCGTCTTACGGTTTCGTTCAATCATACGCTTTTCCCATCTTTTTTTGCCATCAAGGTTTTTTAGTTTCTTAATGTGATGGATTTCTAGTTCTACATTTTTTGAGTAACACCATTCGCATTGACCTGCAAGTAATCTTTCGATTAAACCTGTTCGGTTATAAATAATGTTCCTTGTTTTAGAAATCACATCAACATCAGAGTATGAAGATGGGAGTAATTGTTTTTTGAATCCATCTTTATAGAAGTAAGCAATTTTACTGCCGTTGGCAGTATCATACCTTACCGCAAAGTCTCCGTTTATACTGTATTTTCTATGAATTTTTCTTACACTTGATTTGTATTTATTAGCGAAAGTTTTGTACATGCTGTATTCCATGATGAATTTGAATCCATCTAGCTTATATACGTTATTCGCTAGTTTGTAATAGTTATACAAACCCCTTATTTCAGCATTATAGATGGTCAATATTTCAAGGTCATCATTTTGTAAAAGATGTGCTCGATGTGTAGACTCCCATTTGTTTGTTTTTTTATCTATTTTTAACGCTTTATATTCGATTAATTTATTACGCCAAACTTCATAAGGTAGTAATAGTTCACAGCTCATTGTTCTTGTTCTTTGTTTATGTCCACTAGCCGTGTATTTTGTCGTTTTATTATCATGACTAATTTTGATGTCATATCCAAGAAATCTTGCTCTTTTACTAGAATGAGTAATGAGCGTTTTTTCTTGAGACAATTCAATTTTCATTTCTTGATTGAGAAAATTACTGATGTCATGTTTTATTTGCTGACAATCTTTTTTACTACCAATAACCCCAATAATGAAATCATCGGCGTATCGCACGTATTGTATTCGTTTGTAGTTTTCGTCCATAGGGTCTTTATAGGGTAATTCCATCATGTGATTTTTCAACTCGTCCAAGTGTTGACGTGCTTCTTCTTTTTCTATTTCATCCATTTCAGACCATTTCTCTTTATACCTAGCATTCGCACGGTAGAGTCTGGCTTCACGTGTACGATACTCTTTTAGTCGTCTTCTTCCTTTTCCTTTATCAAAGTTCTCCTTGTAAGACATGATAAATTCATCAAGTTCATGTAAATAAATATTTGATAGGATTGGACTGATAATACCCCCTTGCGGAGTACCACTGTACGTTTTGTGATAGTGCCAGTCTTCTAGATAGCCAGCCTTCAGAAACTTCCAAATCAGATTGATGAATTTCTCATCTTCAATTCTTCTTTTAAGTAGTGTTATTAACTTGTGATGATCAATATTATCAAAGAAACCTTTAATATCTCCTTCGATAAACCATTTTGCTCCGGTAAATCTGTCTTTTACTTGCATGAGTGCTGTATGACAGCTTTTTTCTGGTCGAAACCCATGAGAATGTGGAGAAAATGTTTTTTCATACATCGCTTCGACTAACAACCTTACTACTTCTTGTACGAGTTTATCTTCGAAAGATGGTATGCCTAATGGTCTTTTACCAGTTTTCTTTTTTGGAATGTATACCCTTTTGGACGGTTTAGGTTGATAACTACAATCTTTCATACTTTCAATTAATCGTTCTATACGTTCTAGACTCATCCCATCAATGGTTTGTCCATCGACACCTTGTGTCATATTGCCTTCCTTCGCATTAATCCTTGCGTAAGCCATTAAATAGAATTCTACATTATAAAGATTTCGATAGATTCGTTCGAATTTGTAATCTTTGCGTATTGACTGTTTTTCTAGACTGTCTAACACAGTGTTTGGACTTCTCATAGAGCCTCACGCTCCTTTCCAATTTTAGTTAGACTTGATAAGCTGTTCCCCTTCGCCATGTAATGGGCTTTCCCCATCTCGGACTACTACGAGAACTCCGTTACCATATCAGATATTCAGATACAATTTATCATAGCTTTTATAAAAGCGTTCTGACGTAGGTAATCACCATTTAGCACATATAAGAACAAGCTTGATATAATGTCGGATATGACGTTCGCCCTTTACTACTTATTATAGTTGGTCAACGATAGACTACTCACATCTGACATACAGTTAATCAGTGTGTATTTCGTAATGAGTCTCCAATTAGCTAATACGTTTCGTTGTATAACGTAGGTAATCATCTTCCGTCATAGGTGGGCCAATAACCCCCTCGGACTGTCATTCAAGCAGTTTAGCTTTTATCCTCGTTTACATCATTTCACTTCGCTATTCAGTCGTATCGTGATGATTCGATAACTTATAGCTTTCCAAACATGCTACACTCCCCGATATTTGGTTTCCCTCACGGATAAGTTTGGTAGTGATAGGCTTTGTAGTCTTGCCTACTCCATGCAAAAGGAGATTTCTTATATGACCTTATGGTCGCACCTGCATATGGCCTTCAGCTCCCACGTATGATATCATTGGGTCCATAGTTGAGAATCGAGTTTCAATAAAATGGTGTGCCGCTAGATAATTCCAGTCAACTCCATATTTTTTATTAGCAGCTATATATATTTCCATATATTCTTGTGGAACTATCATACCCATTCCATTTTCTATAAATACATCGAAATAAGATCCGGTATATCCATCCATATGAATACCATTTTCTATAAGTGAGGCTACCAATAAATTGATATCATCATCTTTAAATTGTAATGACGTAATTGTACTGTCAAACTTCTCGTAATTCTTTATATTATTGACTGTATCGAGTTGCCACTCCTTAATCAACCGCTTGTAAGTAGTCGTTTTTGTATTACCTTCTTTGTTCTCACTTTGCTTTGCGAATTCTCCATTAACATCAACTTCTTTATAATAAAAAGTATCAAGAGTATTCCAAGCATGAGCGGATTTTAAGAATTCCCTCTTTACAGTTTCTTTTTCAATAATTGTTTCGGTTTCAATATGTTTATGTTCTTCTCGTTCAGAACAAAATGCACTTGAAATTTCCTCCCTAGTTTGACATCCTTCGGTTCCCATATTGGAATAAGTGTAGGTGGTTACTTCAGTTTCTATCACCTTTTTTATCTCATAAGTATCTTCATGGGTTTCATATTCAAAATCTGGTGCAAGCCCGTTAACAATTGGTTCAGGATCAATTTCCCAAGGCTGTTTATCTTCCTTTAATATTCTAACTGCATCTATGGCAGTAACTAATTTAAAGGGAGGTCTATATTGCTCTAACTCACTAGAATCTAGAATTAGTTGATTAATCTGTTTCTTTGCTTCTTCCGGTGTGATAGGTGAATCATCACCGAACCATTCAAGACTAGGAGCAACTATTAAAATTGCACCACCGATAATAGTAATAACTAAAAATACTATAGTACCTGGTATTCCTATTAGTGCTACAAGACTAAGGAAAGCCTTTAATAAAAGTTTACCTATATATAGAGCTAATTTCTTTAAAACTTTTAAAAGTACTTTCCTAATTACTTTCTTTACTAACTGTTTAACTTTTCGTTTAGCGTATTGTTTGGCATACTGCTTAGCATTTTCTTTCGTTTTTTCCAAAGCATTCCCCATCTATATAACCTCAATCTTTCTTAGGAGGGAAATTATTGTTATTTGTAGGTGGAACTATTGGTTTGTTAGGAATTAATGTGGAGTTATCCCCTTTATTAATTTGGTTATTGTTAGGTACTATCGGTTGGGTTGGTGGTACTTTTTCACTCTTATTTGGCATTGAACCCTGTTGATTCATATTAGGCAAAGGTTGCTCATCTATTTTAGGAACCAAATTAGTTCTAATTGGTGGTTCATTTGAATTTACCTCTGACGTATTACTGTCGATAAACGTGCTAACATGTGGAGTTTTCACTGAATTATCAACCTTAAATGTTTGAACGTCCATTTTTCCATTATTAGGACTTTGCACTTGTTGTGTAGCATACTTTTCAGAAGTAGGATTCATACTTATAACACCCGTATCACTAGTTGTAATCTTATGATCCTGCATAACCTTAGCATTTTTAGGTAGACTTGGATCACCCGGACCATAATTAGATATAGGTGTAAGAGTATTATTTGGACCTTTTTCAGCTAAATAACTTCTGTCCCTTTCTGTAACAACTGAATAGTCTGCCCCTTGATCAAGTCTACCAAGTTGCGGATTTTCTACACCTTTACCCATTACACTTGTGGCAGCATCTGCCCCCATTTGATATCCAATACCTCTACCATAAAGGGCTTCACCCATGACACCACCTGCACGCTGTAAAGTTTCTCTACGAGCCTGTGGACTGTTTCTAAATTGGGGAGAAACCATCGCATCACCTGTTGCTCTTCCGAGGTTACTTGCAACAGTTCCAAGATTACGACCAGCTTGTTGAAATGGGTTCATATTTTGCTCACGAGATTGCTCACGAGTCATTAATGGATTTTCCTCAAAATTACCTTTTATTGATTGACCGAAGTTCTTTGCTTTGTCAGTCATTCCTTTACCGACACCAAAACCAACGACTCCAGAACCGTATCCAGCACTTTGTCCCATATTGGCCCCCGCTTCAGCCATAATGTGTTGACCAAAGGGACTTACACCTAAACCAGTTGCATTTCCTCCCATTCGCCCAATAGCTGATCCAACTCCACCTGCAACATGCCCAACCGTTCTCATACGTTGAGTGAATTTACTAGGATTTGAACTAACGTTTTGAACAGCACCTCCATATTGACGCTCCTCATTCATTCCCATCATAGGGTTTAAGGAATTCATTGCACCGCCAGATTTCCCATTATTCATGGCCATCATTGACATTCCAGTGTTTCCTTTACTACTTTGTCCACCTTTCCCTGAAGATCCATCAAATAACCCTTTACTCTCTGCATAACCATTTTTAACTCCATTCTTTATATCACCTACCGCTTTAGTTCCATGCATAAGAGAACCAAAGCCAGCAGCAGTACCAATCATGGCTAACTTTCCACCACTCTCAGAAGTAGCCCCCATTGCAAAACGAAGCGACTCTGAAACTGGGATAAAGATAGATAAAGCAATAATATATGTCAACCAATCTGTGTTGCTATCAAACAACCAGAAATACAACCAAAATATTGCTGCATGAATAGTTTGAGCAATTGTTTGTGCCCATAACTCCTTCATAGCATAGCTTGTAATACCTTGTAGCTTAGGAAAAAAAATAGTTGATATCCATACAGGTGCTAGAAGTATTAAACCGCTAATCATAATTAAGCGTTGAGTATAATAAGCTTTAAACCAAATTGAAACTCCTAGAGAGAAAAAGGAAACGATAGCATCCTTTATCCAGTTGTCACCTTCTCCAGAAGATAAATCAGTAAACTCAATCTTTTCACCAGCTGTTTTCCCGTCTTGACTAGTCAAAACAGTAGCTCCTAAATCTCTTAGACTAACTGGATCAGTAATACCGGTTTCAAACATTTGTACAAAATAGTGATTTAAAGTAAAAAATGAATTAACAAGCGGGAAGAACTGAAAAAGTAAAACAATCCCCAAGATAACCTTCAAAAAATTATCTGTTATGTCAGATTTCATACTTGAGGAAAATTTTGCATATCCATGTTGAATCCCCATCATGACAATAGCACCACAGAGTAAAAAACCAACAACAAACAGCATCATGTTAAATCCATTATATATAGCACTGTTATATTGCTCCTGTGTATACAATCCCCATATCTTCCCTGCTCCTTGATAGAAAATATAATAAGCGGGTTCATGTAGTCCTATGAATGGCTCTAATATCCATTCAAATAGTTTTGAAAACATGAAAGCAAACGGCTTTTCGTACCACTTACTTTCAGCAGCGTGTGCAGCTGAACCAGGGAAGAACATCAACAATAGGATCAAAATAAACGCAATTCTTCTTTTCTTATCTGATTTTAACTGTTGTTCAAGTGTATTTAGCGTCATACTAATGACGCCTCTCTAACTTCTTCTTCTTCCTGCTTGTCATACTCTTCTAAGCCTGGTAGAAGACCATTATTGATTAGATAGTCCGTATCAGTATCAATAAACCCACGCATTTCATCACTAACTTGTACTTTTACATATGCAGAAGATCCACCAACACGAAGTATTCCTTCCCCTTTAGTTTGGGAATCCTCTGATTCAGCAGGCTTACGACAAATGATTTGTAGTTCACCCTCAGACAAGTTAAAAATTGACTGCAATTTTCGTTTTTCCTCATCATCAACTGAACCTAATCGAAGGAACAATGCACTTGTTGCTTGCTTTACAACTGCTTGTCCATCTGAATCTTCTAAGAACGGATTTAAATCCTGTGTAATAATATCTACACCCGCCTGATACTTACGACTACGGCGTGCTAATTCCTCAACGAATTGCATAGCACCATCAATTCTTTTCATTCTCCATGCTTCCTCGATCTTCAAGCGTTTTTTAAATCTACGTAAAGAAGGCCTCTTAACGAAGTATTCCCATCCTAATAGGGTAAGGACATGCATGATAATGTCGTATATATCAGATCCTTCAACAGCTTTCATGTTAAAGTTTACCCAACATATATCATCAAGTAGGTTATCGATTTTCTCCCCATTAAACTGGGTTTCACCATCGAGAATTTTTCCATCTGGTCGATCTCTTAGGTATCCTCTTAATACCTTAATTAATCTTCTCGCATCAGGATCAATAATTTCTTGATATGAAAAATCATGCAGATTATATCCTAAGGTTGTATTCTTTAATATTTGTTTGTAGATATCAGATAGGGTAAATTCAGGTTTACGTTGTTTTTTATACGTAATATCTCCATTTGATAATCTAACTGGAGTTTTTTCATTTTCATACAGTGATTCTGGATTCTCTGTAATACCCCATTCTTCAATTACATCCATAATTGCTTTTTTTAATAATTCCTTTTCAAGTGAAGAGATTCCATCTAACAACTTATTGTAGAACGTTATTAATCTACCAACTTTTGAACCTATTGGTACGATAACTTTTGAAACTCTTCTTCCATTTGGTAAAGTCTGTTCAATTTCTTCTTCGGTCAAAGCACAAATATTAATTGTACAAGATCCACCTTCACGTATCTCAACCTCTTTTCCGCCCATAAGTACACATATAGGTCCATTCTCCCCATCAGGATCAATACTAAAGATCCGATATCCTAGTAATACTTGTGAACTGGAAATATACTTGTTACTGAATGATTTACCAGAACCAGAGGCACCAACTATAAGAGAAGAATAGTTATCTAAGTAAGGGGCAAATACATTTAAAAATTCCATATTTTGATTGTGTAAATTCGTACCAACAGGTACACCACCGCTGAATGGAATTTTAGAAGAATAGAATGGAGAAGCAGCAACAATTGAAGTCCTATCAAAGAATCTTCTATCAACTGTTGCGGTAAGTCGATTACCCGAGAATGGTAGAGCTGATAACCATCCATCCTTTTGGCGAGCGTACAACGGTCTCAGATTATGTTCGTTATGTTCTAAGGTATCTTGGATTAACATTCCTATGTTATCAAGGGTCTTGTCGTCCTTTGCAAATAACGTAACAACCATTGTACCTAAGAAACCATCATTGTAACCATCACTAATCTCATCCAGCAGGCGTTCTGCGTTTGATCTTGCTTTTAGAGCTTCGTTTTCCTCAATATCGTTTCCTGACTTTCTCGCTTGAATAACACGAGAACCTTCGTCTGTAACTGCATTCTTATATTTACGAGTCGCTTGGTTTTTAGTGAGTTTAGTAAGGTGAAACGTTATATTACTAGCTCCTGCACGATACAATGTCTCTAATTCTCCTGTAGATATAGAGGTATTACCAAAATCTAAAATGTAGGACCTAGAAGAATATTCTGCACCTGCTCTTTGGTCACATTGGTATGCACGATCTTTAACATGTTCAGGAAAATGCACACCTGCTGAACCAATTTTATCGAAATAACTTTGTCTTGCTACAGCGTGTAAATCCTCTTTAGCTTTTTTTCCTTTTTTACTTGCTCTACTCTCTTCTTGTTCTATATCTTGTTCTTCTGTTAATTCAGGCGATGCAGCCTTCTTCTTTTTAAATAGCCCCATACTCTGTTGTCTCCTCTCCATATTCTTCAAATCTAACTTTAGGTTTTGATTCTTTCCCCGTAACAAATGGTGATAAAATACCATCTTTCTCAATAAAACGGTTGAAATGTTCAATGCTCCCTGTTTGTTTATTTACTGAAAAATATAATGCCTCATAAAGCTGTCTTTCAGAACAGATATTACTTCTTCCGCCCATATTGGCATAGTTACGTACAATAATTTGAGCAACTCGATTGAATTCATTTCTTACCTTTAAAATAATTGAATCTTCATCTAGATCTTCTAAGAGCTTTTGGTCGTAATAAAGGTCAACAGTAAAATAACTATGGTAATCAAACTCATCTACTGTTTGTTGCCAATATTCCATGTACGGGAAGAACATCGTTTCTCCATATCTCTGTGCAATCGGATTTAATTGTTCAAATGACTCTTGGTATGGTTTTAATTGTTCAGACAAGTCAATTGGTCTCGATTGAATATGAATCCCTACGTTAACTTCACGACCTGGCCCTAAGTTAAGCTGCGCTAATAATTGCTCATATGATAAATCAGTCGTTTGTTGTTCATTCATACTTCTTAGTAAATAGTTAATTGATTCAGTTTTAATTAATCCTATAAAGTGACGGCTCTCACCAGCTTCATTCAGCTCTACTACTTCACCATGAATCCCTTTAACCCCGATCAATTCTTGGAAGTTCACTTTAAGTTCTTGTGTGTCTTCACTTCCTCGTTTTGTTCCTAAATTATTCTTTTTAGATTTCCCTCGTTTTTTAAAAGGGTTAAATGGATATGGTTTTCCCATGATTGGGTAACCAAAGAAATATACTACGAGACCAATTAGTACAATCATTATTAAATTAGTTAACATATGTTATTGCCTCCAGATACCTGTTTGAGATTTCTTAAACTTCGAAAGAAATATAAGATGTTGATCGTAGTAGTATCCTGATTTCCCATTCTTTAAAAATGCCAAAATCAGAAAAGGTGCTGTTATTGGCAAAGTCAATGCACAAAGAACAAATCCAACAATAAATGTGAATCTTCCTGAAAATAAAATCTCTGAAGCTATTGATAGGTAAACTAATGCAGCAAATAAAATGTAAGTTGCTTGTCTCCACGAAACCCCTCTAATGCTTTTCCGTTCCGCTTCAGTATTAAACGGCATTCTAGTACGCATATAAATTCCTCCTACTCTTTAAAAAAAGACCTTACAAGTGAAGTGTAAGGTCATACTATTATTGTTTAGCTCCCACTACCAGATTGAGTAATAACATAGTTTGCTAGGTCAGGCGCTTTTAAAACAAGAATAATTCCTACTATTGCACTAACTAAAGCAGAAATACCCAGTGCTCTTTTAGCTGAATTCCCCATTGAAATACCAATCATAATCGCAGCAAGAACAATCGCAATAACTATTACTACTGCTCCAATTATACGAATATTAGTAATCCATCCTGTTAAGATAGTATTGATAGTAGTCACATCACTACCTCCAGACCCACCAGGAATCGTCGGAACAGTCGCTGAAGCACTCTCTACACCAGTAAAGAAAATAAGTGTACTCATAAATGCGAATACAAAGGCGTAGGGAATAACCTCTTTAACGAATTTTTCAATACTAATTCCTTTCATAAACTTACCTCCATATAATATTTGAAAAAAAAAGACGCAAAACAACCCTTTTTAAAAAGGATTATTTTGCGTCTTCCGCCTAAATAATCGCATGAATGCGAAAATATTAAGTTGTCTTCATTCTACAAAAAAAGGTCATATATGACAATACTTTTATTACAGAATTTGTTGTATGAGGTAAAATGATACTGTATAATTAGTTTAATTGCTACATTATACATTTATACGTATAATTAAAATGAACCTATGAGGTGATACTATGAGAATATTATTAGGTTTAGGAATATTTTCTGGAAGTTTATTTTTATTTTCTTTGATTCCAGAATTCATGAACTTTATGATAGATATTGGTGTTGTACCTAATGAGCCTAGATTTCGAGATTCATTTTGGTTTCAAATAAAAGGCCTATTTGTTTTATGGGTAATGCTTTGGATCATTATAAGTTTGGGTTATTTTATTGTTGTCTTATCTGGTGGATACTTTGATTTTTCTTTACATCATAAAATCAAAAAAGCTAAAAAGAGAGCTATTAAAGAATTTGGAACAGATTTGCCTTGCTTTGGATATCTTTCAAAAAAACTTATAAACGGATTTTACCTTGATGTATCTAATTATCCAAAGATGATTACAATGTATTACCTCTCAGAAAAGGGCAATATGTCGTTTGAAGATATGTATAGTTCTACAACAAAAGAAGAGCGCCAAAAATTATACCTAGACGCAAAAGAATATTATGGTTTACCTGAAATGTCAGAATATAATTTACTATCACACGTCAAGTAAACCCATTTAGAGAAGAGGACATACATGGAAATGGAATTTGTTTTCAGCAAGAGTGTACTAAAGAAATGGGATATATATAGAGAGCTAAGCGGAGAAAGGCTTTATTATTGTTTTTCTAATGATCTCCTAGGGAGAGATTATATACTTGTTTGTTTAAACGACGAAACGCAGCCTGAGCTAGTAATATCTCAAGAAAAATTCAATACTGACTATACCTATATAGGCTATCACGATGAATTTCTACATTTTCACCCAGCTTTAATAAACTAAAAAACCAGACTTCTACTCAAGAAATCTGGTTTTTTCCTATTTTATACAAGCTCTTTATCTTCTATTGCAACGTAAGTATCCTCGAAGTCTCCTAAGATTCGATGTACAGCCCTATTAATTCTTTCTCTACTTTTATCAATTAATTCATCTGACCTACTTCTTCCATAGGAAGCAATATACCCAAAAGAATTTTCAGAAGTGTCTATACCTAAAGCATGACAGGTCACAAATCCAACACATTCAGCTTCAATTTCTCTCACTGCTTTACTCGGAATGTTATTTCTATCTGCATGTAATAACCCATGACCCATTTCATGAATTAGAGTTAACAACTTATGAGACGTAGAATTTTTAGAATCAATGAAAATATCTTTTTCCTTAATGCGGTAATAACCATCAGCACCCTTACAATCTGTAGTTTCTGTTACAGGAAATGGGCTTATAGCTTTGATTTTTTCATAAAGATCCGTCTCTCCATTTAAAGTCTTGACATATTCACCAATTGAAGGGATAGGTTCACCTTCTGTTTGAGATATATCGAAAACATATATTGGACGAAATAACATAAATTCTTCATCTTCCTCATGTTCATCGTTTTTTCTGGTGATTTTCATAGGAGCTAAAATCATAATCCCTTTCTCTCCCTTTTTCACATACCTTCCTCTTTTTTTCCATGTTTCAAATCCAGCAACAAATGTAGCACTTGGTTTTTGAATCCAGATCAATAGTTGATTTCTGAAAGAGTAATTGTGGAATGATGCGGAAAATTTTAAAAAACGTTGAAAGTTAGAACTTTTAGCAATATCTACAGCACCCTTTTTCACTAATTCAAAAGCTTCTTTCACTTTTTCTTGACGATTAACCTTCGTTTTTGTATTTTTCATTATATTTCCTCCTAAAAAAATGTGCAATAAAAAAAGACCTTTCATATGCCGCAGCATAAAAAAAGTCTTCCTAAAGTGTAATATTTATTTGTTTTCTTCCCCGATACCTAGCTGTTTAAAGTAATAGTCTACAGCATTACGAGCCTCTTTAAAGAATTTAATACCTTCATCTAGCATAGTTTTAGCCTGTATAGGATCAAACTCACTTAAATCTTTATACTCCCCAACTGTCTTAAAATAATGACTGTTCTTATCTACTTTCATCATAAGATAAGGTCCCTTGTCACCATAATCTACGAGAATATAAAAGAAATCTGCCTTTTTAGTAATTTCAGTCGGCATGTCATCCCCCTTACTAACTTATCCTTCTACATTCCTCACAAAGATACTAAGCATAGCGTTTAGCTTGTGCTTTTTGCATTGAAATGTACTGGTAGGTTTCCATACTCTTTCGTTCTGTTTCAATATCCATTACAAAGAACTTCAAAGGAATATCTACTAACTTCCTATACTTCTCTATTTCTTTGTATGATAAGAAACCCTTGATAATATATTCTTCTACTTTCTCCATAGATATTTGTCCATACTCCAATAAAAAATGTGAACCAAATTCTTTAAAGATAGATTCTACATCATAAACAACATCTTTCTCCCTAAGTTTAATTGTTCCATAATTACATTTTAGAGTTCCAGCTTGTTTAAGCATAGGACATTTTTCTATATCTAGTAAAGTATTACGATATTTTTCTTCCAACCTATCAATATTCCTTTTTTCAGATTTGAATAATTCTGCTATACCTTCTAATGATGTATCGAATAGGAATTCTCTTTTATCCACTTCATTTTTGCCTTTTTTATTCAAATAAATTTGAGCAAAAAATTCTTTTGGATAGGAATAATCTGCAAGTAAATCAACTAGATCCTCATCATCTTTTATAAACGAATAATTCAGTTTAACTACTTTATGTAGTATTCCTATATCATTTAAAAGCCCTTTAAATGATATAGTATCAGTTTTATAAATGGGATCTCTAACAAACTTGGCCACAATACCATGAAATTCATTTCTTCTTGTTTCATAATTAGAGAATGTTTTTCTCATAGTATGCTTTAGTTGGTCAAGGAACTCTTTAGAACTTTTCCTTCTTTGATAGATACCATTTAAGAATAAATCTTCCATTAGTTTAGCAGCACCTATTAATTGAAATTCTTCATTTTTAGACATAAATCCTTCCTCCTATAAAAAATATAAAAAGAAGCAGCTAAAAAGCTACTCCTTTCTCGTTATTAAAATCATCTTCCAAACGGGTTTGTATTTCTTTGCTCAAAAGGGTTAGAACCATAATTCTGGTTCTCATTACCTCTTTGAAATGGATTATTACCTACTTGTGTATAATTATCTTCCTGGTAACTGTTTAGTTGACCTTGTTGGTCAGAAGAATTATTTTGATGATTACTGTTACCTTGATTATTGCTGCCTAAGTACTTTACAGATTCTGCATGAAGTTCATTAAACGTATACTTTTTATTACTGATCTCTTGTTTTACAGGTTTAATTGTTCCGTTAACGAAAACTTGCCTACCTGTATCAAGATACTTACATGCATTAACAGCATTGTCTTTCCATAAAGTTACCTGCAGATAATCAGTTCTTTTCTCTTCTCCTACCCAGTAATTATGAGCAATATCTAAATTTGTCACAGGAATTCCTGAGTTCGTTTTTCGAAGCACTGGTTTTTTTGTTAAATTCCCGATTAGTTCAAATGTATTCCACATATATGATTCCTCCAAGTTTAGTAATTTATTAACCTACTTTTACAACGTTATTAAGTACCCATTGCCCTCGATGTTCTTCAGAAGATATAGCAACTCTATCCTCTGGTTTCAATTGTAATTTTTTGATTTCCTCAGCCATTTTGCCTATCGCATAGATCACGCAAATTTGACCACCTTGTTCAAAGCAAATCTCATAAACTACTCCGTCGTCATATTGTTTCTCCACCATATCTTTGAAAATACATTCAACCATGCCAGCTGGTACTGTATTAGATTGCTGATTGTGGTGTTTTTGAGATGACAAGTCATTTCTAGACGGGGACTGCTCATGTCCAAAGCCCTCTGGTAATGCCCAATTTGGTAATGTGGGAGGAGTAAAGTAACCTCTAACATCTTTAGATTGATCCTTCTTATCCTTGTGGTAAGTATAGATATCTCTATCGGTTTTTCTTTTCTCGTGTACTTCAACCCAAACTTCATTAAGGTTATATAAGTACCTCCCCACTCCAAAAAGCACAGCGGTACGCTTTAGTGCCGAAGAAATTCCTCCTTTGGTTTCCTCAAAATTTGTAGGATCAGCTCCATCACACTTTGTAATTGTTTGATTCTCACCTATCCTAATACTAATTGATTGAATAAATGCACCATTCGGTAATTGTTGAATTTTATTTTCCCATCGATCCCATCCAACTACATTGTCAAATCTATTTTGGATAGCTCTCGAAGAAACATAAGGTACAACTATAGCTTGCGGCCCTCGACTGTTAACACTAACTCGCGATACTCTCCACTCAATTTCATCTGGAGCAAAAGGTGCAGCTAACTCTTTTCCAGCCTTCTTTACATCAAGTGTTTCCATTCTTTCATCCTCCTAAAATGTGTAATAAAGCTTTCTAGAAATGCAAAAAAGCCCTATAGGCATACTTCCTCTTAGAGAAAATACCACCCATAGGGCTTAACACTTCAATACAAGGCTCATTATAGAGCAAAAAGAAAACTTTATATAATTAGTCTATCAAATTATTATATATACTACAACACAACTGTTTTTTTATATTAACACTTATGTAAATGAAGGTTTTATCGCTAATAGAGTTTCAAAATTAGAATGATCATAATGAAAATTAAATAGATTTAAATCAGTCTTCTTTGACCTGATATACTCGATCTTCCCTTCAATTTTCTTCTCTGACAACAATAGTTTTTGTTTTCTATCATTTACTTTAACTAGCCAAGCTTGTCCATCGATTGAATATAAATCTGGACAAGCTTCAATTATATAAGGGCAAGAGTACCAAGTAAATGAAAAATGACGA
Source organism: Metabacillus sp. B2-18 (assembly GCF_021117275.1). Taxonomy (NCBI): domain Bacteria; kingdom Bacillati; phylum Bacillota; class Bacilli; order Caryophanales; family Bacillaceae; genus Metabacillus; species Metabacillus sp. B2-18. Next base: position 34,168 of record NZ_CP088246.1, on the reverse strand, counting down.
TTAGGATACATTTCCATTATCTCTCGTATGATTTTAATACGAAATTTTTTAGTATATCCTTTAATTCTCGATATAGCAGTCCCTCCAATAGCGATATATTGTGTGTGGTCTGTATAATATTTAAGCACATCAAAATCCCGATTTTGTATCACCTTTTCTACCAAGAAAAGTTGCTGCTTGATACACAGGTATAACATTTAAACCAAGAGATTGCATCACTTTAAATGTTAATAATCCCGTTTCATTGCTACCCATTGTATCAAATGCGATACAATAATCTATATACTTTTGATTGGCAAGGATAAAATTAATATATTGTTCAAAAAGGAGAAATTGATTTTTATCCTCACAATATTCCATTTCTGGAAACTCATTGAACCACCACCAAGAAAATTCTTCAAAAGTAAACTCCTTTCCATCTTCCTCTATCATTTCTTTATAGGTTTCAATAATTTCTTCTATTCCTATATCAATGTTTCCAAACGTAAATGCTCCACTATCTACAATTTTACTTTTAGGTGTATAACCAATTTTTTGAATGAGATCTTTCTTTAAACATTTGTCCTTATGTTTTTCTCTCCATAATGCAAAAGATACTAATAGATTAGCTGGTCTAACCTTTTTTATAATTTCTATTTCATCTTTTCTTGCAGATGTAGCAAAATAAACTCTATCCTCAATTCTAAATGTTTTATTCATCATAAAATCCCTCCTGGTATCCTTAATAAAAAGAAAAGGCAAAGGATAATCCTATTGCCTTTGGTAATTATATTTTTACCCTTCGATATGATTTGTATATTTAGGAGAAATTGATAAGTCATTTAATAAAGTATAGGGAATTGTTGCAATATCACTTACCCAATCAAGATCAATAACTTTTAGATCAATGCTACCGTTATATAGTGTATTAAATTCATATTTCCACATTTCATCCATAGCAGCTTTACTAAGCTTAAATGAAAAAGTAAACGGAGTTCCTTCAAAGTCACCACCTATATATTTTATAAAAATACTTTCATCATCTAATTTAATACCTGTAATCAAATTTGAATGATTACTTCCTGCTGTAATGTAATACCAAATTCCATTAGATAGTGTTGATAGCTTTCGTTTTCGATCTTCAATTTTATTAATTTCTGAATTCACCTTGATTCCTCCTAAAATGTGTATAAATAGAGCTTCCAAAACACAAAAAAGCCCTATGGGGCAGACTGTATTTGTCTATACCACCCATAGGGCTTATATCTTCTATTTAAGGCTCATTTGAGCATCTTGGAAACTTTACCTATACAGTCTATCAAAGATATATTCTTAAATCAATTTAGATACTATTACTTACTTTATTACTATTTCCATTGTTAAATATCATATAAAAGTAAAAGAAACATATATTAATAAAAAAGAACAGTAATAATAAAAAATACAAATAATAATAAGCAAATATAAAAAAGGTAGAGAAAACCCTTGTAAATAAAGAGTTTTCGAGGGTTAGCTAGAAGTTATATATCGTATTTATAACATATTAACTAGATTAACCTCGTTAAAAACACATGTTAACATACTTATATTTAAATTGTTTACATATCAAGAGGCAAATTTACATTATTTCAACATATACACAAGTTAGTATTCAATATTAACATATTAACAGGTAAACATTCGTAAATAGTTTCCATAAAAAAAGGATAAAAAATTGATATAGTTGATAGTGTAAACGAGCACATTAGTTCAGCACTCCGTTTTCAAATTACTTCGGGAGTTTATCTGAAATAATGTGCTTATTTTTTCACTTTAATCCTGAGTTTGAAAAAATTTGATCAAATAACTTCAGTTCTTAAACAAAAAAGAAGACCCTAAATCGGGTCTGAAACCTTTATAAAGTTCTCTAGTTCAACTCTAACTTTATAGACTTCATTTATATGCAACACAAGTTTGACCTCATCCACTAACGTAATAAACCAATCTAAGTCTTTCTCAAGAAAGGCTTGAAAATATTGATTTCTTATCAATAGTTCAAAAGAATATCCTTGTTGTATCCAGTAGTCACAGTGACCCACCCACAATTTCCACTCTTTTTCTTCTCGATCGAATATAATAATACCTTCTGTTTTCATATCCCACTATCTTCGATAGCTAAGCGCACAACTTCATCATCAATTTGTTCTTTTTTTAATTGTGCTCCAAATAGTAAACTATTGGTTGTCAGTCTGTTGATTACACGGGGCCAGCCTTGAGAACGCAGGGCAATGGCTTCAATTGCGGTTTCCGTAAAAATTGGTATTTTTGAACCGGCTAGTTTCATGTGATGGTCGATATACTCTGTAACTTCTTCTTTATCCAAGGGCTGAATTTCATATTTCATAATTAAACGCTGGGAGAGTGGCCGGTGATGGTTAATAGATAATCGTGTCTTTAAATGCGGTAATCCAGCTAATATCAAGATAAAAGGATTACTTGAATCCATTTGAAAGTTAAATAAAATGGCTAAATCCTGCAGAAATGCATCTTTTGCCATATGCATTTCATCTAGAATAAAAACAGGAGTAACCTTTCGCTCGTTTGCCATTCGTTCGATCCCTTCTTGTATTTGTCGGAATAAATCAACCTTACGGAATTTTGGTTCTTCTCCAAGTCCATAGACTAATCCACGATAAAAATCCATTACTCCTCCTGTAGAAAGAGGAAAATAAACAACGTGGTAAAGGGAAGGATTCAATGATTCTTTAAATGATCGTAACGTAAATGTTTTTCCAGCGCCTGGATCTCCAATAAGAAGCCCCATTCCTCTTGACTTCTTTAGGTAATCAAGTGCTCCAAGAGCCCCTTGATAATCGCTCGACCGAAAAGCATCGGTTGATCGCAAATCTTTTGAAAATGGAGTTTGAGCCAAGGAATAGAATGTCTTATACATGGTTTATTCCCTCCGTATCTTCCGATAAGTTAAATGGAGAACGCACTCTCTTTGAATGTGCATTATCTGTCATAGATACAGGAACAGCCTCAGCGACCTTTTGGTCGTTTTCAAACACAAAAATACCTGTCTCATCAAATCGAACATCAATCGAGTGACCTATAAAACGTGGAGGTACTTCATAGAGTTGTTTATTTAACGTAATCGTACTATCGGCCTTCACTTTACGATATTCTCTCTTCAAAAAGATTGTATCTAGGATTTTCGTATTCTCTAAGAAGGTTACACTCTCTACTTGAGATTGATAGACTTCATGTGGAGTCTTCCCATCTAAAGAGGCGTGAATACGACGATGATAGTCTTCTTCAAGCCACCTCCAAAAACGCTCGTTTAGCTCCTCCAACGAATCAACTGGTTTTGCTTGTAGTAAAGGATAAAACCTTGTTTGAATGGTTTTAAAAAGTCTTTCGATTTTTCCTTTCGCACGTGGATCATATGGTTGAGTGTGAGCCAGTGTTATACCTAACTGAGCACATGCATATTGGAGCGTCTCAGAACGATAAATCTTGCCGTTATCTGCATAGATCACGGTTGGTTTTCCTCTCCGAAGGAGTGCTTCCTTCGTCACAACTCTTACACCTTCAAACTTCTCTGACGAGAAAAACTGGCCGAACGGAACAAGCCGAGAACAATCGTCAATGTAAGCAATTAAAAACGTCTTTCTCTTCTTACCATCAATCGGAATGTAAGGCCCATGAGACAAATCCCCCTGCCATAGATGATTTATTCGATCATGGGCAAATCTTTTCCTTTCAGGTATTGCGATTATTTTCTTACCTACAAGGTTGTGTTTTTTTAATAAACGATTTATAGTTGAATAAGATATTTTGTTTTTTTGTATTTCTCCTAGGTCAATGAGATGTTCGTAGAAAACACTCACTGGCATATGGAGAAATTTTTTTCTTATATGAAGAATTTGATCCTGATCTTCTGCAGTGAGTCTCCTAGAATTCCCCTTATCAGTCCGTTTCTTCGGCTTTAATGCATCAAATCCACTTCGGCGATAATGAAGCAGCCATTCCTTGATTGTTTTCTCTGCCACTGTTCGCTCCCCATAATAAGGAATAGAGTGAACCTTTCCTGCCAACTCTCCAAAGTACTCTTTGACATCTACCTGTTCATTTAATAGTGGGGCAATTAGACCATACCGAAATAAGGCCACTTGTTCACGTTCTTTTTCATTCATGGAATCTTCCTCCTTTTTAGTAGAAGGACGACCGGTCATCCATGATTATTATTCTACTTTTTTCAATTTTTTCTGACTATGAAAAAAGTATGTGGGACGAATAATATTTTTATCTTTCTAAAAATATGGTAGAATTAATGTGCCATAAAGTAGGATGAACTATGCCCCCATGACCTTCGTAAGAAGGTGGATTCGCCAAAATCTTGGAGCTTTTTCATATATTTTATGGCTTCTTTTTTTATATCTTTTGAAAATCCACTTGCTTGTCCCAAAGCGACAAAAAAAGAATGAATCCATTTGATACTCTTGTAGTACCTCGTAAGATGGAACCTTAATAATTGTCGACTTCCATTAGCCTTCTTATCCTCTAGAATCCGATATAGCCTATGCAGAATGGTTTCAATTGTGTGTTGAAAGTAAGGGATAAAGAAATCCGGAAGGATAGAAAAGCTAACCTTGCATTGTAAACATTTCATCCTGCAAATAGGCACTCTCAATGACACTTCCTCAGTCAGTCCAAAACGCCAGTAATAACCATTTCTATGTAAGTTTCCCGAAGAATGACATTTACAGTTTGGACATTGATCAAATAATGGAAACTCATTATTAATTCCCTTTTTGGCATATTCTACTAAACTTAAACCAAAATCATAAGAAATGATCATAATAAAAAACTCCCCCCTAATAATATGCAAAAAATTTAGCACATTGTCATGGAGAAGTATAGATAGTGAACTGTGAGTATTTGAAAATAATGAATGGTTTTTGGATGAGATATAGTGCTCGTTTACATTGATAGATTTATCCTGAACCCCGATTATGCTTATAAGTAATAGTTTTTTAGGTAACGTCAAAAAGCCTAGTAGAAATTGGATTTTTTCAATTTCACTAGGCTGGCTATTTTAAATTATAGTAGAAAGCAGCGGTTTACTTCCAGTTAGTTGGAATTCGCGTATTTTTGCATCATGGATATATTCGTATGGAATATCTTTAATAGCATTTTTGAACTGCTTTCTAAACACTTTTCTAAAGAAACCACCAATTGTATATAGCTTAAAGTGACCTAATCGCTCTTTTTCCCGGTGTATATGTTCAACCACGCTATCAAGCGTATTTAGGAAGAAGGATCTCAACCATTTATCTCTGTATTTGTAACTATTATCATCCTCGTCGATTAAATGGTAAAGAAATGACACTACTTCTTGTTTAAAAGCGATCATTATATCTTTCTTATCACGAGCTTTATATTTAATTTGCAGTTCATCTAAACGATATGTAAGTTCTTGTGAAAATTGTGCTAATAATCGATTTACTTCAAACTCATCAGTATCTTCAATTACACATTCAGGTTTTAAAGAGAAGTTGATCTTTTTAATCCAAACCTGCTCTTTACGATAAGAAAGACCTTCAAATTCAATATCAAAAAGAGCTTCAAGAATCTCAAGTACTTTTCGAACATCTTTGGCTTTTTTATTAAGCTTCTTTTTTAAGGTGGACATTTTTCGAGATTGCTTTAATTTATCTAGTGAGATCATCCCTCTGTTAGACATACTGGTTCTAAACTGGTTAAAAAGAGATAATAGCAGTTCAATACCTTCTGGATTAGAAGTACGTACAAACTCCGCCAAAATGTTTGTGTCAAAAAGAGCGTGCGGAACAAGAAGGTAGTTTAATTTTACGCCTTCTCTTTCGGGAGTATTTAATTTTTCAACATCTTTCAATACCAAAACTGGTAAATCGTTTTGGATCTCTTCTTTAACAAAATGGTACTTCTCTAGAAACTTTTTCCCACCATACAATGAGGTATAAGGAATGTCTAACTTTTTAGCCCAGTATGATAAGTTATATTCTTTCAAAATCCCTCTTGGATTGTTTTCAATGTGCATTTGTTTTAGCATAGTTAAATAGACTACATATGCAGAGGCAGTAGGCTTATCAAAGGATTGATCTTTAATATATCTGAATTCATCTAGAATATGTTGGTGCATTCTAAATCCATCAATTTTAATCTTTCCCATAGACATGTTCATACCTCCTTTATGTAGTGACTTGATGATAGAGCTGTTTAAATCTTTGCTTATAGTAAATGTCTATCATATATATTCTATCGGCTAATTAAATTAGTCTGTCATTAGAATTTAGTAACCATTTGTAGAAATATTTACTAATATGCAGTATTATAGCAAATCGGTTGTGCACAAAATTCCCTTCTTAATTAAGGACTTGTGCACAAAGATGCACAGCCTTTGAAACTGTACGTATCAAGGGTTTGAAAAAAAAGTCGAAAAAATTTATGTTCACTCAAACGTCATTTATTCGTGCACATTCGAGCATGTTAACGTCATAGCTTCATCAGTATGTGCACAGAAATAACTGAGATATTGTTGATATATCAAGGGTTTTAGAGAATTGGAGACTATAAATTGTGCATGTTAACGTCATATATATAAATTTTATTAGTAGTATTTATGTGCAAGGAAACGTCATTAATTCACAATTGTGCAGGTGCATAAAGACATCTTGATAGTACTTAAATGATATATTGTTAACTCTTGTTTATATTAAAGACATTTTATAATCCTATTGTGCACAAAAAAAGTACCTAAAAGGTTGGTAAATCAAGGTTTTTTCAACAAATAATTATTGATACGAGCAAGGTAACGTCAGTAGTTCACATTTGTGCACATTGGAGCAAGCAAACGTCAGTAAATTTTTTTCTGTGCACATTGGAGCAAGGTAACGTCACTAATTTCACCTTGTGCATGCACAATTTCATTCTGTGCATGCACATTGGAGCAAGGAAGCGTCATTGATTCACAATTGTGCATCTGTTGGGTTATAAAAAAGTTTGATCGAAAACACGTATTGATCAAAACAGGCTCTATATTTCACAAGGTGTTGCTTTAAAAAAATTTTTAATCAAATTGATACTAATAATCTTGACATAAAAGCAAATAAAAAGAGTATGTTTTGAAAAAAGGTTGATCAAAACATACTCTTATAGGATTTTATCGGTTTATTCTTTTATAAAAAACTTTGATCATTTTCTAGTGAATCATCTTCAACAATCGCGCTTTAATTGCTGAAGATGTCCTAATAAAAGCCTATTTAAAAAAATAAAACTCATATAAGGCTTACTCATTACTAGACGTTATTGATTTTGTCTTTATAAACTTTTAATATTGTTGTGTTTAAATCACTGATTTCTGAGAAATGCCATTCAAACGTCGTTATAATTCTATGAAGTTCAAATAACATTTTCTCTATTTCATCACCATCGTTCTTATCTAATGAATCAAAGTTGTTTAATATAATATCTAAATCTCTAGCTAATATTCTAAAATCTTCAAGGTTCTCGTACTGTTCATCTAAATCTTCTGTATTTACAACATTAATACTTGAATTTAGTTTAACTAATATGTCTAATATTCCTTCTAACTTTTTATCCATATTAATTCCACCTCCCTTATTTCCATCCCTTAACTACTCGTCCAAGTGCTTTTTTAGTCTTATCAGGGTTTAAAGTACCATCTAAATTCAAGACATACTTCACATTCCCTGTCTTATCTATTACTTCTAAATGGTCTTTGTGTAATGCGTCAAGATAAACTCCATAACCCTTTTTCAGATACTGGTTATCAGTTTTCTTTTCTACCTTATAAATCGATTGTCCATCGTACTTTACTTTAGATTTAGATAAGGAGTTACTTACTGATTTTCCAAATTCCATATCAAAAAACTCATTCATATTTGAAATGGGTTTTACAATAAGCTTAGAAGCACCTTTACTTACTTGTTTTTTTACAATGTTGTTTATTAACTTTTTAATGATATTCTTCGGACTTACTACAGTTTCTAGTATTGCTAAAGGGGTTCCTTCAAAAAAGGTATCTAATCCTTTTGCAACACCTTGTGTATCCGGTGGTATCTTATTTACTTTCTCAAAAACATTCCCATATACTCTGATGATTAAACCATTTCCGTATACATAATAGTCACCAGAGTTTTCTCCTTTTGCATCATCAATTACCTCTACAATTTCTACGGGTTCCTCTTGAATTGCTTCAAATTCTTCTTTTGTAAGAGGAATTTTTGTGAGTTCAACAGTTTCATAGTTTTCTCTATCTTCCACGGCAGGTCTAGAACCAAACCTAATATAATTTAACAATGCATAATTCAATCGTTCATCTAATCTCAGCTCTAATCCAGTTACTGGATCAAATCCGTATCTGGCACGAAGTAAATCATGATAACCAGAGAACTCAGCCAAATTAAACTCATCATGATTCCCATTAGCTTCGTATCTTGTATTGGTTTGGATTCCAATTTTCTCAAGCTCTTTATGTTTTAGCCGAAGGTAGTTATCCGTATGAAACTTTACTCCTCCTTGAAGCTGATAGATTTCACTCGTACGAAAAGCTTCTGCATCAAACGAAATTGGTTGTATTCTTACTCCTGTTGAAGTGGCATCTTGTAACGCCTGAAACAAGGCTCGTACATTGTCCTGTTCATAGATGGAATACATATATTCATTGAGTAATTCTTGATCTACCCTCTCAACAGCTTCAATTGTTTTTTCTCTATTCATTTGTGCTTCTTCCATGTTTGCCTGAAAGTCTGAGGTGGAAAATACTTGTAAGGAAAGTATATCATTTATTTTTTGGAAGATGCTATTTAGTTCACTTCTATATTGATCGACCATATCGACCGCTTGTCTTTCACTTTTACTTAATTCATCTTCTAAAAAGCTGCTATGTACAACCGTATCTGCACCTAACTTTTCACTGACTAATTTATGCTTTACTCCTTCAAAAAACGCAATTTGACAATCTATTAATAAAAACAAGGCATCTATGACTTCCGTATGAGCCTTATAAAACCCTTTTATCGCATCGGCACCTTGCCCGACAAATGAGTCTAGTTGGACAATCACTTGAAACGTTTTTTGTAAGGTTTCTAGCTGTGATCGTAGTTTTGCGTAATCATTTGATCGTTGATCCATCGTATCGACTAGCGACTGTGAATCAAGTACTCTCAATTTCTCCACCTCATCTCCTCAACCGTGCATTCATATCGTAATTGAATCCTTGTGCGCTCTTTCTAACTTTCACCCAAACAAGCACGTTTTCAAGATACAATTCAGATAGCTACTTGTTTACATACTTATGCATTATAAATGAACGATTCAGGAAAAATAAGGTAAATATTAACTAAATTGTCAAAGTAGTGCTACTATGTTCCTGTATATAAATACTCAATAATTTAAATAATTTCACATAAAAAGACGCAAATGTTATTACACATTTGCGCTTCATATTGTTGAATAACATTATTATCATCACTAACTAGTCATAATAATATGAGTTAGTCCATCCATATTCTTTACCATTATCTGCACACCATTTAAGAAAACCTTTTTTACCCTCATTTTTAAAAGCAATCCAATCGCTTAACAGATTTTTGTAGTAGTTTACACTTTCAGCTACATGCTTTCTACTATCAAGATTTGTGATTTCTTTAGAAAGGTTTTCGATTTTCAAAACAATGTCTTGATCCTCTGAAATATCCCCAAGGTAGGCATCCTCAGAAATGTGGTGAAAAGAAAAATTAAGGAAATTAAGATAATAGTTAATGATTGCCATTAATACTTTTTGTTCACTCTTTCCACCAATTCTTAGTGCCGTTTCAAGGTACTTTAAATGGTTTTCTGTTTTTAAGAATAAACCGTACCATCTATATGGTTGAGGGTCTATTGGATTTTCATACAACCACTCATCAAGAATTGGTTTTAGTATGTTTTCCTCAAGTGGATGTACTAGTACATCCTGTATATCCACTGATTCCTCAAACAATTTAAAAAGCCAGTGAGCAAATTCCTTTTTCTGTTTAGCCTGCCAGGCCTCTGCCTCATTAATAAAAAGGTTAAGCGATCTAAAGGCATCTTTCCTAAGTCCCTTTTCTTTAAAAAGGCAAAAATCTTTAAAATGCGGATAAATATCCAAAGTTTTATCTTGGATTAAATTCGTTAGTATATCAATCAAATCAGCTACACCTTCTTTCATTGAGGAATTTTCAGCTTATTATGAATCAGCACCCTTAAATTTTCAAATTTGTTATATAGCTCATTTAAATCAACAATCTTCTTTTTCTATCTCAGGTAACCTGGATTCTCTATAGTTAGGTAATTTCATATCTTATCTGTTCGAGTAATTTTCTAGCTGGATTATAAGTTTTATTTCGTCTTAGGATCTTTTCAAGAATATCAATTGCTAATTCTGATTTCCCTTCCAATATAAGGGATTCAGCGTATTGAATAGCTACCTTGTCTTGTTTAGGATTTTGAGTGTATGCCGTTTTAATATATGGCTTTGCCTCCAACTCTTTTCCTAATTTCAATAAACATTCATATATTCTTGCATATGTTCTTGAGTGTTCAGACAACTGATTGGATTTAATAAAACAATTTAGAGCATTTTGAAATTCATTTTTCTCGAATTCTAATAGACCTTTTTGATAGAGAAGATATGACTGTTCATGATTATCCAACATATTCAATCCTTTCATTGCTAAATCAACAAATTTCTTTTGCATAATAAATAAAAAAAGTAGCTATCCATTTACAAGAACAGCGCTTTTATTGTTGAAGATTACTTCTTCAATATTTACGCGAACAGTTCATTATTAATTTTCTATTCATGTTAAGATTGTATTGGATGGAGGTTATATTTAATGCTAATGATTGTTCTACTAATATTAATTCTTTTAATAATGGCATTGTTTATTTTCGTATTAATAAGGCTAAATCGGGCTAGAGATGATCAAGGATACATAATTGAATTAAATCATCAAATTCTTGAGTTATTGAAGGAAAAACAAGGAAAGTAACTTCATCTTTTCTTGTTTTTTTGTCGCTTGTTAGGTCAATACCACAACAAAAACGCCTCCTAATTATTAAACAAAGGCGCTTTGTTTGTTGAAGATCGCTATTTCACTTACTAAGTGTATTATCTAAAATATAAATATCTAGTTTCTTTGGTTTATTTATCAATTTTTAAAGTTAAACTTTCTATTTTCTCATCCCCTTCAACAGTTAAAATAAACTCGTCATCTTCTTGAACAAAAGCACACCCACTACAGTTGCCAACTTCTACTTCCAAAACTCCTCCATTTGTTAATACACCCGTACCACTAGAAGAACCTGTATCGGTTTCAATATGATACTTTATTTTACTTCCATCGATGTTTTCAAGATCTTCCCCTTGATGTTGAAGTATTAAACTCTGTATTTCCTTATCAGTTGTTTGCATTACATCTATCTTAGCTATCCAATTGTCACCTTCTGCAGTATATATTACATTTTTTTGTGATTGACAAGCAGTAGTTAATAGTAATAAAACTAATAATAATGTTGTTGAAAATTTCTTAAGCACTATTACCATCCTCTCAATGCTATAATACACAATCATTTTACCATAAATTTCAATTTCAACTTCCTTTCCTGTAAATGTATTCAAAAATACTAAAGGTAATTCTACAACTACTTTTTTATGAATTTTACTTCATCATTGTTCTATAAACTGACCCTAAAAATAAAAAAGCTTCTATCCTTATTCAATAACAGCGCTTTTAATTGTTGAAGATCACGATTTAAAGATTCAATAGTTACTTGTCACTTTAAAAATTATGTATGATTTCCAACATATAAAAAATGAGATAAATAAACCGTACTTTTGAATGCAAAAGGCAAGACTAACGTAGTTCAAATGAAAAGATTCTTTAACTCTTGAATTCAATCAAGAAGCAGATCACTATGAAGTGTATAAAAATGGAGGATTGATTTATTCAGGGAAAGATGAAAAATTTGTAGATAAAGATATTGATTCAGGACAAAACTATAAAGTTGGCATTTTTAAGAAAAACAAATTAGATGATATAATAGAAGTTAAAACAAATAAAGAAGAAAAAGATAATCAATCAACTAGGGTATTAAATCAAGAAGATGACATTGATCTTTTAGAACAGCAAATAAATGAAGGATACCTTGAAACCCTTTCAACAACAAATTTTGTTAAATTGAAATGGAGTAATATTATTGATGATGATGGATTTTACGAAATTTATAGAGATGAAAAGAAAATAGGAGAAACTAATGGTCTAACATTTATTGACAAGAATGTTAAAGAAGGACAAAGATACAGATATGAAGTTCTTGCTCAAGTTGAAGTAGACGAAACAAAGAAAAATCAAATAGATCTAGAATTAAAGGAAAATAAACTAGATTTAACTGAAGAACAAAAAAGGGAATTGTATCAAAGTCGTGGTGTAATGACAAAAATTGTTGATATACCGATAAAAAATTCTGATGAATTAAAAGGAACAACTAATTTTTTCGGCGAAAAAGTAACTAAAGATTCAAATAATGATGTATCTACTTTAGCTTTACCAAAAAGTGAAGAATATGCATTTATATATAGAACTTTCATACCTCAAAAATCAGTTATGGATCCATATTCTGCTTATTGGCTAGCTGGTGATAATCGTAGTGGATTTGATCCTTATTCGAATAAATTTAGAACAGAAAGTAACGTCAATGTTGGCTTTTGGATGCCATATATGACACATTTTCCCGAAACAGGTCAATCTCATAAATGCTATACATCAGCATGTGTTGCACCTTATGCATGGACTAAACAGGCTAGTACTGATGGAATAAAATTAACAAAAGATCTTGTTACAACAACAAAAATGCAATGGAGAGTTAATCATGATGTTGGAATTCCGTTTAGTTCAATGTATCCAAATATAAACTATTACTACAATGCTACATTAACTAAATCATCATTATCAATAACAGGCTCTCATGATAAAGCACCTGCTCATGAATTTTACATGTTCCCTGCATCAGGTTCAACAAGTTATGTAACTATCGAACGTTGGTGGGTCGATTCAAGTTGGGATTTTGGTATGTTGATGCCTGGTGCTCCTCAAGACTATTTTAATTTTTCTATGTAATTTTTTAGAAACCCTTTATTCATAAAGGGTTTCTAAATATAATACCAAGTTCCTTATAGGATATAAAAAGGAGATTTAAAGTATGAAAGATTTAATCGGAAGCTTACTATTAATTGGCGGTTGGATTATTACATTGTGGGCTCTTTATTTTTGTTTAGCTAGCTTAGTACTTTTCGCTCCATATACTCTTATACGATCAATATTTATATTAGCAATTGGAATTGGCTGTTTGAAATTTTCTAAAAAATTAAATTTGAAAAAAAATATATAAAAATAAAGATAAAGAACCGACAATAAGCATATTTTCTTACTCCCTCAAAGAGTGAATCTATCTCTTTACTATAACGAGATTGTGAGTCGTTGGTTCAGTTTTAATCGACTATGCATGATGGAGGATTCTCCTTTCTACTCTTACTTCCACTATCCCATCTATATTTGGTAAAGAAAAATCGATCCTTCTTATTAAAGAATCGCGCTTTTGATTGCTGAAGATTGATTTTAGACTAAAGCACCCGTTAGTTCAACAAGGACATTTTTTATTTAAATACTTTATCTATTTCGTCTTTGTCGTAATCCAATATCCAATCATTGTATGCATTATAAATGTCTCGTATTGATTCAGATGAGGTAGCAAGCACATCACATCCTCTATCATCGTACACATGAAAAATGGTTTTCCTTTTGATATTTAAAAAATATATCCTATGAAAAATACTTGGTTTGATTTCTAAATCCTGATTGCATACTGCTTTTAACAATGGAGTGTATTTCATATCAGATACTTTACATTCAAGGGTAAACCTATGTGTTCTATATTTTCCGTCTTCATCATCTTCTGGGAAAATATAAGGAATTTCTGTATGCTTTATTTTATATAAGACTGATTTTTCATAGATATAAGGAGCAAAAATCCTCCCTTTCTGCTTATAGCTTTTTCCATCTCCAAAATCATTCACATCAACTACTACAAAAACTTCCTCGTCTTGTGAATGCAATGATTCAAACAACGTAACAGCCCTCTTATAAACCCCCTGCACATAAGGATTATTTCCGTAATGATATTCTCTATCCCGCTCTTCCCCTAACTCGAATCGTATGCCGATTTCCCAGTTATAAAACAAGGGTGGTTTAAGATTTAAGTTAGGAAAATTTTCATTCATATAGTCATTTAAAAACATATCTACACCTCAATTTGTTACTGTAATTTTACCATTTCTTATTCAACTAACCTGCTCCTTTAGTTTAAGTGTAACTCTTCACAATACCAATTTCATTCTAATTGATCTTCTTCAATCAGTACATTATCTACAGTAAGTTGTTAAAAAATGAGGTTCTACCGAACCTCATTCATTGAATACATGACTTTAAAGTTAGACTATCATCTTACTTGATTTCTTTATAAATTGTTGCCCATACAACTTTAAGTTGTTCTTTCAATTTCCTGTTTTCTTCCTCCAAATTCTTATTTCTCTTCCGAAGTGATGCAATTATGACATCTTTTGATTTTTCTGTCATATCCCGTTTAACTTTCATGGGTGATTCTAATCCTTCTTCTTGCTTCCTTAAAGTTTCAATACGAGATCTAATTTCAATGTACTTATAAAGAAATGATTTAGAAACTCCAGATTCTTCTGCTACAGAGTTGAAGTTAATCTTTTTCTGTTGTTTTATCATTTTTTTAAGTGTTTTTTCTACCTTTTGAAATGTTATATTCTTTTTATCTTCTATGCTTCTTAATAGGGGACCAGTATTAGGATTCTTATTAGCCACTTTGTTTTACACACCTTTATATTAATTTCTGGATTCTCTTCTTAATTTTTGCTGTCCATATATTCCACCGTTTTTAATGATTCCGTCTCTAATTTCTTTATACTTTTTTAGTTTAGGTTGAATTATCTCGATTGAACGAATTCTTCCAGATTTCTGATATATCTGTATATCAGATTCCATTTTAGTAATTTGTTCGTTGTAGAAATTCAAAAATGTTTGGTCTACATGAAAACTTCGGCAGTTATTTTTAATGCATGGTGGTTCTAAAGTTTGTTCTAAAAAATCACAATTGTTCTTAGGGCTTTTAATACAAAAACCATGATCTAATCGAATAGAATCTAAGTTGTGACGTATCCATTCCAACTCTAATCCGTTTTCGTCTGCTTGTTGCTCTATACTAGTGGCGATTATTTTACCGCCTTGATTTAATCTTATAGCTCCACTGCTTGTGGCTTTTTCCCATTCTTTTCGAAGAGTTTTATCATGAATCTTGGCATATACCAATGTCATTTCAGGGCTCGCATGAGCCATAAGTTTTTGTACATGCAAAATGGTCATACCGTTATTGATAAGATTGACTCCATAACGGTGTCTAAACGCATGTGCTTTAAATCGATAGGTATCTCTCTTTTCGTCGATTATTTTATTTTCCATAGCTAGTTTGTTTAAATTGTTTACTACATTGTCCCTTGAAATAGGCTGACCTTTTCTCGGCCCATAATAGGTAGGAAACAAATAATTAAAGGGGTTTGTTTCAATGGTTGTTTTTTCTCTAGTCAATTTTTGTTGAGAAATCACAACCATTGCTATTTCTTCCGAAATTGGCACTCTATGGTCTTTATTTTTAACTTTACGTTGGTCTCCAATAATCCACCAACCATCTTCTCTTTGAATCAAACAATCTATTTTCAAAGTACACACATCTGAAATTCTAAATCCTGTTGCCTCTAATAAAATCACAATCGGGATAATTTCTTTTGGTAGTTTTCCTATATGGTTCAGGATTTGATTCCAAACGAAATCAGATATATATTTTATTTCATTAGAAGCTTTAGGTGGTAGTTTAGGTTTGTCTTCAGGAACGATTAAATTTCCTGCAGATTTAATTGGGGCTTCAGCCCATTCATATCTTTGAATATATAAAATAAACAATTCTATTACAGATAATGACCGATGAACGTGGTTATCCGAAGGGGCTTGTCCTTTATGAACACTATTCCCTCCCATAGGAGAAGTTCTTAAATAATATATAAATCCTTCTATATCACTTCTACTTAAAGAGGTTAAGCCTTTCCAATCTGGGTACTTGCAGTAAATATATTTAAAGAACTCTTGAAGTTTTGCTATGTTTTGTATGGCAGTACCCCAGCTTAAACTTTCTTGCATTAGGACACGTTTTTCGAAATATCTTTTTACCAAAGCTCGATAAGGGCTTGGTATAAAAGTGAAATTTAAGGTATAACCACATTTACTATTGTTGTAGTCAATACCTAGTTTTCTAACATCCCAAATATCTTTTTCTGTTTCGATACGTTCGTCATACCATTCAAAGTAAAAAGAACTAATCCGATTATATAATTGGAGGTATCCTTTAATAGTTAAATTGCTTATACCAAGTTCTAAAAGATAAGTCTTATAGTGAATTGAAAACTTCTCATGAGGAATTTCTATAAAAGAAAAAATATTTGGATAAAACCTTAAAATAAAAGTTTGTAATTTATTGATTGCACTAGCACTGCTCCATATTGTTGTCATTTTTAAAATCGAATCAGTCAACTGTCTAAAGAAATAATATTTCAATTCATGGTTTATTCCTGAACTTAAAGTCTCGTCGAATTTAAGCCTTTGTTTTCCTAAATTAGTGTCTTTAGTGTAGAAAGGGCAATCGATGGCATTCCATAGATCATTTTTCCAATATCCATTTAGTTCTTGTACTAGTTGCTCATATCGTGGAGATTTGGTCGAATTAGTAAATTTATATAATTTCATTTTAATTGATCACCCTTCATATTATCCTGTGCTTTCTGCCACTCTTTCCGAATTGTTTCATCCGAAGAATGCATATAAGTTTGTATTGTAGTTTGAACTTGTGCGTGACCTAACAACTTCTGAATAATCGAAGCTTCTACTCCTTTTTCATGAAGTTCAGTTGCATAGGTGTGTCTTAACATATGTGGAGTAACATCAATCTCAGTTTTCTTCCTTATACGCTCAATCACATCGAAAGCTGCTCGATAATTTAACGGTTTACCCTTATTAGGTCCTGATAAATTGATAAAAACAAAATTTGTATCTACATCGTGAAGATCAATAAGATAATCTTGAAATACATTCATAGTATCGGCAGATACATACACCTTTCGTCCTTCACCATTTACAGTTTTTGATTTCCGAACCTGAATGGTAGTGGAACCAATATCAAAATCCTCAATCCATAAAGATAAGGCTTCTCCAATTCTAAGACCACCCTCATATAAAATCCTAATCAATAAAGCATCGCGAATGTTACTACACGCATCGTGAACAGTTTGCACCTGAGTTTTTGTGAGTGTTAAAATTCCCCTTCGAGGTTCTTTTATTTTCAATATGCTTTTTTCAAATGGTTTACCCTTTGATATATGATGTAAAAAGGGTTTGAATGATCGGTACTGACCAGTAACTTGCTTCTTTGTTTTTTCGGATAGGTCCTTTTCATAATCCTCAATCCTAATCAAATAATCATAGAAACCTTGGACACATGTTAATATAGTATTCACTGTTCGTTCTGATCTCTTTGCTTGAGTTTTCTCAAGATGAACTACTTTAGTAGATTGATAAGGACTTCTTAGCCAAGATATAAACTCCGATAATAAATTTAAGTCAACCTCTTGGTATCCTATTTCTTTTTCGCTTAAAAATTGAAAGTATAACTTCAAATGACGACAATATGCTTTTAACGTATTTTCCGCTTTACCTATGTTGTCTAGATACTTAAGGTATTTGACAACAGGAACCACAGGTTTGTTATTTTCATCAATGAGTACATATCGTTTTTTATTATCAATTTGAAACTCTTGAACTTTCATAAACATCACCTCCAGATTAGATAGTGATACATTTATGAAACTCTTTCTATAAAAACTATGAATACTATATTTTCCCACTGTAGATAAGTTGATTTTAAAGAAACAAAACAATTATGATCTTTCGCTCTCAACCTAGGAATGAAAATGGTTCCCCTCTCCCATAATGTAGATACCACAAACAGTGAGTATATAACGTGTCTTTTATTGGTGGTTTTACCCTGTAAATAAAACTGTTGGAATGAATTTGGTGTACAACCTATTGTTAGCTCTCTTTCTAAGAGATGACTACGAACAGAAAAATGTCTAATTTCAAATTCATTCCACTGTTTGTGGAATAATCTTATCGAAGGTGAATAAAGTGGAGACTTTACACAAATGTTGTGCCGGTTTGGATCAAAAAGTGTTAGAGACTTCAAACATTAAATTAAGTACAGTTATTTCAGATGTATTTGGTGTTTCAGGAAGGAAACTCTTAGAACAACTAATATTTGAAGGTTTTATTGATCAGGAAGAAGTTGAAAAAAAGATACATGGAAGAATGGCTCATAAAAAACAATTGATTACTGATTCATTATTCGGTACATTAAATGACCATCAACTTTTTCTAATTAAACAATCCTGGATGCATATTACCTATCTAGAAACGTTAATATCCGATATTGAGAAAAGGATCGATGAAATTTTACTAGATTATCAGGAAGAGGTTCAACTTCTAATCACAATGCCGGGTATTAAAAAAGATACAGCAGCAGTCATCATTGCAGAAATTGGAGTAGATATGGGACAGTTTCCAACTTCTAAACATCTCGCTTCATGGGCAGGGTTGTCACCTGGAAATCATGAAAGTGCAGGAAAAAGAAAAAGTACAAGAACGGTTAGAGGAAATCCACATATTAAATCTGCATTGTGCGAAGCTGCATGGGCTGTTTCAAGGAGTCGTAATAAAAGGTTGGGAATCAAATATTGGTCGTTGGCTGCGAGAAGAGGAAAGAAAAAAGCACTCGTTGCCATAGGGCATCGAATGCTTACGATTGTCTATCATATGCTTCAGAACAAAGAACCCTACCAGGAGTTAACTTCAAATTAGCATTATAGACAAAAAATAGAAAAGTTAAACGAGAAACCGTAAGGTACGGTAGCTCTGCTTTCCTATTGCCAAATTTAATTATCTATAGCTTAATCAAAGTTGATCAAGTTTAAACAAGTAATTTATTTTCACAGAAAAAAGAAGCAATACTTAACTTTAAATACGTTAAATACTACTTCTTTATATACTGTAGATAATGGCCTGTTTGCGGAATAAAAAATCCACTTTTATTTAGGATAGATTTTTTGAACAATATGTGAGTATATATGTTTTCGGAAAATAATTACAACACCCTCATAATAAAGCCCACTTCAAATCAAGAAAGAAGACTTGGATTAATCCAAGTCTTCTATTCCTAACCAGTTTTTTATTTTCTCTATATTTTCATTTGTAGGCTTTTTTATTTGTCCTCTCTCAAATCGGGAGAGGGTACTATGAGAAACGCCTATTTGACTAGCTGCTGCTGAAATAGAAAGATTCCTCTTTTTTCTCTCCTTTGTAAAGAGACTTGCAAGAGCATTCGTATCATCATTAGTACTATTCTCGTATTCACTTACTATTTTCTTTTCTTTTTCTATTAAGCTTTGTAACATACTGATTGTATTAATTGTCTGCCTTTCTTCAATATTTTCTTTTTTGTACTGACTTAATAAATCCGTAGTAGGAATAATACGCACCTGAGAATTAAGCCAACCTTCCAACCAGAATTTTTTTGATGAAATTCCATCAAAATCTCCAATATACTCCCAATTGTCAATAATCTTATCTTCTAATAAAGTGTCCAATACATTCTCAACAGTTTCTTTTGTTCGTTGGGGATACCTTTCATTAATCTCTAACCCCATTACTTTAAGAATTCCTTTGTCCCCACTTAAATTATAAGGACGAAAGTAATCTGCTTTTTTTTGCCTTATTCTCCATTGCCATGCTAGATAACGTGCTAGTCGTTTATGGTATTTTTGTCTTATTGGATTATACTGTAATGCTTTCAAAGCTAGGAATCCACTCTCTTTTCTTGCGCCGAAAAGGAAATGACTCATTATTTCTCCAGGTCTAATACTACATTCATATATTCCAACAGGTTCGTCTCCTCTATAAGCAACTGTAATACTATCAACTAGGAATAAAGGGTTAAATTGAACTTGCTCAAGCCTATCTATATTCTTTGTCTCTTCATCTACTAGTCTTAATTCATCTTTTTCAATACGTATCCATATTGAAGATAAGGCTGCTAATCTTTTCATTACATCATCGCGATCTTTTTTTCTGTAACCAGTCTGGTATTCCCCTTCTCCACCACTACGACCTTGTATATTTCTTAGATTTAAAGCATCATCACAATGAAAGTGAATCATCTCATCTTTATATTGGGCTTTCTTCATCCACATAATTGAAATAATATCAAAAATATCTGCGGTTAAATCATCCATAACCGAAATAGCATGATCGGTTAAATTTTGCCATTGTTCAATCTCAGATGATGTTAGTCTTAATCCTTTATTTGCCTCATTTCTAACTTGGGCTATAGCTTTCATTTTTTTTCTTTCATCTGATATCTGAGCGGTCGGATATACCTGGATATCTTTAAATTCATTTTTACTAATTGTTTCTCGTAATTTATGAAAAATAAGTGCACTTCCTGATTCAGCAAATTCTGTATTTACTAAACTAGTGACAAGTTCTTGGTTTTCACTCTTAATATCTCTTGCATTCTTTCTACTTCTATTATAAGACCATTCATTTTCTATAAATGGCTCTACAAAAGATACTATCCTATCTCTATAATTATGAATCCACGATTTTAAATTACTAATGGGTAGGTTGTACTCGTTTGTAATTTCCTCTAATATTAGTAGGTAGGCTCTAAATGAGGCTGTATCAACGATTCCATCTTCATAAGGATTATCAGAAAGTATTTTCCACTTGTTTTCCCAATCCTCTACTATAGAAACATGTGATTTGAATAGCTCTTTTGCCACATCAATCATATTTTTTTGAACCATCAGTATCTCATTCATATTATGACCAATCCTTTTTTAATTAAAAACTGTTTTTAAGATACGTTCGATAATTTCCTTTTGCTCTTGGAACAAAATAAGGTATTTCTTTTTAAGAATATCAAACTCTTCTTTCCCTTGTTCAGTTAATGTATAGTAATATACACGTTGTCGCCTCTTTTCGAGAGATTTATAGGAGTCTCTACGGGTTAATAAACCATCATTTGTCATATCATGTAGGGTGTCAAGAAGGGTAGACGGAGCTGGTACCCATTGGCCACCAATCTTCTTGAATTCCTCTTTAAAATGTTCTGATATCATACCGCTTGGTTTTGTCTGGAGAAGGTGAAGGATATAAAATTTAGTGAATTGAGCAGCGCTCATATTAAGTGCAAATTTTTTAGGGCTATTCTTATGAGACAATTGTACACCCTCCATTTTATATATTTATACATATATTATCATATTTACTACTTACTAGTAACTCCGAATAGATATAAAAAGACGGTGTTTAAGGGATTTTAGCAAAAGTAAATAAAATTGTTAAACAAAAAAACGAACAAACAAGCATAATCTCCCTTTTACTTTGCCAAGGTTATGCTTGCTTGTTCTTTAATGGCAATGGCGCTTCAATTATAGTAGATCAAATTCCCGATTGCGAAACAAAAAAGCCAACAAATTAATGCTGACTTAACTCTGCTTCTTAAACTAAAGCTCTCTTTTAAGTACATTCACAAAATATCTACATCATTACAGCGGAAATATAAACGTAAAGGAAGTATACAACTGGAATGAGAGTAACAATTATTCCTATTACTCTAGTTTTTAGTTTGAGTTGTAAAAGTAAACCGATTACCCAAATAAACACCCAAATGAGGATTGTGAAGTCATTGGTAGAACCCTCTCCAATCCCACTAAAGATATATCCGGTAACACTAGATATCGTAACAAATAGTCCAGTAATTACATTTACGACAATTAACTTTGGTTTGTTCAATATTCCCCTCCTTAAAACAAGGTTTATTCTTTCCTATTAAACTTCCCTTTAGTTATATAACACACCTTCTCAATGTGTTGTTGCATTAAAATTCCCTGTTATGTAAAAAGGTTTTTTAAAAAATAAATAGAATTAATTACATCAAGGACTTACTAGGAGGTAATTAACCGTGCATAACGAACAAGATAAATGGTTAATGTTTGATGAGGTAGTAGAGGGCTACTCCCCTTATCGAATTGCAAATCTTGGTTCAAGGTATATAAACCCAAGAAACATTATTGGATTTTCACTCTCAGAAAAAGAGATATTAAATTCAGGTAAACTAATGTACTTAAGTGAAAATGTTAAAGTACAAGGATGGAAACCTATACACCTCCAAGACTTTGAATTAATTCTTCTACCAAATGGCAAATTTACAGTTGGTAACGGAGGTAACCATCGTGCATACTTATCAAAACAACTAACACTCGAATCAATCCCTGCTCATATTGAAGTTTTAATTCCACAAAACTTGATGTCGGAATCAACCATTAAGAAAATTAAAGAGCTTGAAGAAGAGCAAAGCATTTATGATAAAAAAGCCTATGAACTTAATATGTTATTAATCTCCAAAGGGTCAAGTAGAGTTAATTATCTAGCAGAGGAAGAAGAATTAAATTCCCTCTATAGTAGATCTGACTTAAAAAATATCACAATAAATCAACTACTTTTAATTGAAGCAAGTAATTTAGGATATTTGTCTAAAGAATTATTAGAAGGAACCATATAAAATTCCTTCTAATAATTCTTGTGCTTATAATAAAAATACACCTTACTCCGTAGGTGCTAAATTTGCTCAAACTGTTTAATTTCAGCCCCTTGTTCTGTTGTTATATAGCCTTTTGAAACAAGAGTATCAATTGCTGCATCATTATATACATAAGTCCCAGCAGAACGTTTAGTTTCATACATTCTTTTAATAAATGAATACATTACAATGTCCCTCCCAATTATAGAGATGTTACTGTATTCTCTAACTCTCGGATTCTGTCAAGGTCGAAAAAAAGCCCCGAAAAGGGCTATAAATTGATAAATTCAGGTTAAATATTAATATCCGTTATAAGCTTCTATATCAAATCCATTATTGCTGTCCACATACTTTTCTTTGGACCAAATATTTATTTGTTTATTAGCAGCAAGCTGTTCAGCCTCTCTGTACTTATCAATATACTTATAATCGTTATAAAGATAAGCAACTCTTACTAATCCTTCTTTAAGGAGAAGCTCCTGTACATTTAGACCATTAAATTTAACATGTATTAATTTTCTATCATATTTATCTGTAATATCGATGTCATATTCAATTTCTATATCCTTATCTTCTATTAGGTTTCTTAAGAAAAGAGTAGCTTCTTTACCATAAGGTTGCCTAGTTTTCGTGTACTCAGGTGCGTTTATACATAATAGGCGCCCGACATGTAGTGTGCCATCATCAGTACGAAATTCAATAGTATCACCGTCAATGACTCGTTCAACATGAACATTTTCAGGAAGAGATATAGGAGTAATCGAGGTTTCGAGACTTTCTATTGTTGAGGACAAGCTTGTATTGTTACTACATCCATATAGAAACATAAAAACAATAAGAAATAAACTATATTTTACTGCTTTCATACATTTATTCCTCTCGTTTTTATGCAAATTGCTTAATTTTGCTATCAGACTGAACTACCATTGATAAAACGGAGAGTGCACCTGGATCGAAAACTTGTTGGGATTCCATTAATTTAAGTGATTCCAGTGTAGAGTATGGATCATCATGATTATATTTTCTCTTGGCTGTTAAGGCACTGTAGACATCAGTAACATTTGCTATCCTCCCAATTAGTGATAATTTTTCATTTTTAATACCTAGTGGGTATCCGCTGCCGTCAATTCTTTCGTGATGTTGTGAACAGAACTCTATAATATTTGAATCGAATTCCATTTCACTTAGTAAAAAGACACCTTGTAACGAGGCCACTGAAAATCTGACGATTTTAAAGATTATTCATGTGAGTTTAAAAAGAGCCGACTTTTTTTCCTTTTTTAGGAATTAAAGTCGGCTCTTTCTTTGCATTAGCCACATATTTTCTCTAATTTTCCCCTAGTAGCTTTAGAATTCTTTTAATGTTTACCGTAAATATAGCCATGGCGCCTTGCAACTCCATGCTAATTAGACCCGAGGATTTTGCCACATTATACCCGTGTCTGTGTTTTAATTCACTATTTTTCGCTTCAATTTTATAACGCTCTTTAGACTTTTCCTTAAAATATACACTTTTCTGGAATTGTGCTTGGGATGAATGTTGATCAGACTTAAGGGAAACAGAATATGTTTTACTTTTGGCTCCCTCTTTGTAGCACCCTTCTCTGAAAGGACATCTCTTGCATTTTTCAACATTAAAATAGTAGGTATCAACTTGGTTTTTGCCTACTCCTTTTTTACCTTGCCTAGCTTTCCGTACAGCCATATGCCCTGCCTTGCAGACATACATGCCCGCATCCTTATTGAATTCAAATTCATCCTCTTTTTTTCGGGTACCCTGAGTTATGGAAGGATTTAATTTTGAGACCAGTTTAATTCCATTTTCCTTACTATATTGAATGTTGTCTTTCTCAGAATACGCAGTATCCCCAATAACCGTTTCAATTTCCATTCCTGCATCTATACTTTTCTCAACAAGTGTCTGTAGCTCTTTTCCATCATTTTTTTCTCCGGTTGTAATCGTTGCGGCTGTAATAATTCGCTCTTCACTCATCGCCAGATGAGTTTTATAGCCAAAGAATGATGAGTCAGCTGCTTTGTGTCCGACTTTGGCATCTAGATCATTCATGGACTGTAGCTGTTCGATATCATCTGCAACGGCTTCTTTCAGGAGATTAAGATGTTCCTTGACTTTTGGATACTCTAAAAGGCTTTCTTCCTTTTCAATCACTTCAATGAGCTCTTGGGAATAAGTAATCTCATCTTCAAGTAGATCATTGTTTGGCTTTACGGGGAATTTCTTCTTCATACTCTCGTTAATTTTATAAATTGCTTTTCTGAGGTTTTTGGAGCGCTCCATTAGTATTTCTTTTGGAGTCATTTGATTATATCTCGCCTTTGTATGGGTGGCATCTACAATAATGGACTTGCTTTTAATAATCTCTTTCTCAATGGCAATCTCCACTGTCTTATTGATAAGCATGTCTAATAAGTTCATGTCTTTTAACCTAAGCTTACGAAACTTTGTCAAAGAACTTGAATCAATAACGGCTTCCTCCGGAGCCATATCCAAAAAATATTTGAAGGACATATCATATTTTGAACGCTCGATAATATCAACATCTGAAACATCATGAATGGTTTTCAAAAACAAATATTTAAACATGCGAATAGGATCTATCGCATTCCGCCCATTATCTAGACAATATTTATCCTTTAATTCTTCGTAAATAAAAGAAAAGTCAATTAGATCCTTAATTCTTCGTAACATATTATCCTGAGGAACGACGATATCATATAGAGCCACATATGGACTAAACATCATTGTTTGTTGTTGTTGTATCATTGGAAACCACCCACTTATATTTATAATTTTAATTATAAAGTAAAAAAGGTAGAAAAGTTCACCTAAGTGAATCTTTCTACCTTTTACTTGGACTTTTTCAGTGGCCTCCTTGTAACACGTGGTTTTTTAGTTGTTTTCGCTCAACTTTTGAAAGTTTTTTATCTGTTTTAAGTACTTCATCGCTCATTTCAATTTTTCCTATATCATGCAACAAACCAGCTAGGAAGAGTTGTTCCTTATTTAAGTTTAATATCTGCCCCATTTTATATGAATAGTATGCTACAAGTAAGCTATGGTCCCCTGTTCTTGGATCTCTCATATTTAAACACTGGAATAAGGGGTACGGAAACGATTCGGGGATTGAGGGGCCACATATGAAATAATTTCCAATTATTATACCCCTTTTTCCTCTATTTCCTTTAGCTTGCGATAAAAAGCTGCCTGACTAACCCCGGTAATAGCACAAATTTCCTTTACAGTTTTATTTGTTGTCTTTCGTAATTCAATGGCATGGTTCATTCCTGGATGCTTATCTGTATATTTTTTTACCCTTCCTCGATATTTGCCCTTTTGCTTAGCCAATTTAATTCCCGAACGTTGCTTTTCTTTAATCATTTCTCGATCTAGCTCACTAAATGCTGCCATAACAGTTAAAAAGAATTTACCAGTAGGTGTTCTTGTATCAATTCCTAAGTTTAGGATAACAAAATGTATGTTTCTTTCACGGAGTTGTTCAACCAGCTGCAACAACTGTACAGTATTTCGACCAAGACGATCCATTCTAGTCACAACTAAGGTATCATCGGAAGCTATCTTGGAAAGAAGTTCATCCAATTGTTCCTTCTGTTTAGTGTCACTTTAGGAGGTAATTTGCGCTTATTTTAAGTGCTATTTTGCACATCTGTTCACTTACAATCAAGTTGTTGAATCTTAATACTTTAAACACAGATAACACCGTTCTAAAATGTAGAACGGTGTTAAAAAATAGTTGTTTAACTTTCTTCATCCTGTACCCATTTATCTCAAAATAAATAACAATAAAGTCGTTTAAAAACAAAGAGTTCTTCCACTATTTCGCCCGATTTGTTGAATAGATTTTTCATTATACATAACAAGAAATAATGCGTAGTAGACACAAGAAGCGCTACTGATCGGCGGCGCTTCGGACACAAAATGTTCAGTAAAAAAACCGACGAGATTGCCGGCTTCTACAAAATTAATGATCATTCATAAAATATAAAAATCAAACTGCATAATTTTGTTCGTCGGCTGAAGCTTGTGTAAATGCACCTTTAATAATTTGATTATTAGTACTCCTTGCTATCTTGTGATAAAAACCTACTGCTTTCTGTTTGTTCCCATTTCCTTTTTTGTTACTTTTGTTAATTCAGTTGTTAATTTGTCAATTTGCTGCTGCATCTTTTCAAACTTTTCATCTAATTCTTTTTGATCTTGTTTTTCTTTTTCTGAATTAATGATTTCCTCATCTATAACTGTTATCGCTTCTATAGTTGCAATGCCTTCTTCAATAGTAGTAAGAATAGCAGTTATTAGGGCAAGTCTAAGGCTAGAACTTATTGGCGATTGATCACTTTGTTCTGACTTTGAATTGGTATTATTCATATAATTGCCCCCTTTATCTGACATTGTTAGAAAGGTTTACATTAAACCTATGCTTTAGGTTCTGTAGTAATACATTTCCTTTGAATATTACTTACCTTGAATAAAATAGAAAAATAAAGGAATTTCAATTAGCAATTAATTGCGTAGTTCGTAGAGATTGTAAATCATTATCTTCACACCAAGCTAGTGTTCTTCGGTAAATGGAAGTAATTGAAATACCTTTGTTGGACAAGAATATTTTTTTACTTGGTCTTGGATTGCTAGGTCAACTTTCACTTTGCTCTTATCAGTTCTTTTCATTCGAACCAGTCCTCTTAAACCTAGTTCTTGATATTTCTGAATCCAATAACGCAAAGTGCGAATTGAAATGTTTTCCTCAACGCTAATCTTTTCTAAATATTTTGGCTTTTGTAAATATGGATAGATAATTAAATATTTTCTGTGTGCTTCCTCTAGTTGTATTTCTGTACATTGAGTTAAAGAATTTATTTTTTGCATTGTCTTTTGTCACTCCCTTTTTTTGGATTCCTGTCCATTGTTTCATATTTTTTATTCAATGTCTATTTAGGGTAAACCTTAAACAACCACTTAAGCATTATTGTTAAGATTAGGTTTTAAGTGTATGATTAGGGTGTCTATTAAATAGATTTGTAAAAGGAGAAAATTACGAAATGAAAGTTGCTTATGCTAGAGTTTCTACTGAAGATCAAAATTTGGAACGGCAAATTGAAAACTTGAAAAGTTTTGGCGCAGAAAAAATATTTACAGAGAAGAAATCTGGTGCTGCAGTAAATAATCGAGAGCAATTCCAAAAAGCTCTTGATTTTGTTCGTGAAGGAGATTATTTCATGGTTGAAGCAATTGATCGACTAGGAAGGAACTACAATGAGATTATTGAAACGGTTACTACTTTAAAAAATAAAAATGCAGGTTTGATCGTGACGAGTATGCCTATCTTAGCTGAAGCTATTGGAAACCCCTTGTTGGACCGATTTATGAAAGATTTGATTGTTCAGATTTTGGCGATGGTTGCAGAAATGGAACGGACAGAAAGTAAACGTCGTCAAGCCCAAGGTATAAAAATTGCCAAAGAAAAAGGAGTTTACAAAGGGCGTCCGTTACTTTATTCACCTAATGCAAAGAATCCACAAAAGCGATTAGTCTATCAAGAAGTCGTAAGAATGTTGAAATCCGGAACCCCAATTAAGCAAATCGCAGAAAAAAATGCCATTACTCGATCAACTGTTTATAGGATTAAAAAGGAGCTCGCAGAATAGAAATCTACGGGTTCTTAAACTATTTAATAGTAGTAGCGTCAGGAAATGCGGATTTACAACATTAAGGAAATTCAAATATAAAAAAAGCCTAATTTCTCGGTGTTGTAAGTGAGAAATTAGGCTTTTTTTACTCATGAAAAGCGCCCGATTGCTGAATAACTTAACTTCTATACATAAACACCCCCAAATTTTTCTCCCTACAACAAACTATTTTTTTTGCCATTTATCTAATTTTGGATACATCTGTAACAAAGCAAACTATAAATGTTTACAATAATTAAAAGAAGGTGTTCAAGTTATGGATAATGAACTGAAAGCAACGTTTGGTTCTTGGGTCCAAGCGATTGGAACAACCCTTTCAGCTATCGGAGCTACACCTTCCAAAAATATTTCCGATACTCTGCTTGGAGATTTAAATCTATGGGGAAATGTATTACAAGCAACCGGAAATTCATTAGTAGCAGATAGTGAAAAAAACTTTACCCTTGAAAAGATAGGCAACGAAATTCAGGCAATAGGAAATTCAACGGTCATTGTAGGGATATTAATAAATTTTAGCGAAAAAACAAAAAAGGAATTAAACATAAAAGGAAATTTACTTCAAGCAGTTGGTGGTGGAGTATCTCTTGCTGATGCTCTAGGCCGTGAACCTACTGTAAAAGAGCTTTACAGCATATATGGAAACCTTCTACAAGCAATTGGTAATGCATTACAAGCACTTTCAGGTATCAACGAACTAAGGAACAGGGAGGGGCAAGAACTGAATGTGGTCGGAAGTTGGATCCAAGCCATCGGTTCCATCATTTCAGCTTTAGGCCAAAGTAAGTAATTTTGAATATATAGTTTACATTGTAATGGAAAAGCGTATTTAGCTTGGATAATAAAGGAGATAAAATATGGATATCGAATCTAGTTCTATCTCCTTTTTGGGTATTTATTACTTAAATAGTTACAGGAATTACTTTTGGTAAGCTAGCGGAATAACTTATATTTCGAGTTCACCTTACTTTGCCAAAGAACAAAATTTATTTTGACCATGTTTATTTTTTTAGATCTTTAAGGCAATACCTTTAACGGTCTCATCATTTCATTATCCTCGTGTTCAAGCATATGGCAATGCCATACATATCCAGGCCCAAGGCTAGGGTCGAATGGAAAGGGACTGCCATCCTGGGAAGTAAACCGAACTCTTATCGTTGTCACTTCTCCCGCATTCATTTGTATGGTATCCTTCCACCCTTTCTCATTGAGTGGAGGTGCAATAGGTTGACCTTGTAAATATGCGTCTATTGGTGGTGTCTTAGGCTTAACAAAATAAGGTGGGGTGCTAGGAGGCGTCGTTTGATTTAGTTGCATCCAGTCTTTCAAATAAGCGTCAGAATGGAATTTCTGGCGGCTAACGAGCAGGAACTGAACGAGATGAAGATGGATTGGATGGGTGTCATCGGTAAGGTTAACAACTTGCCAATCTTCTGTTGTTCCTGCCTGAGGCAGCTCAGAAACGGGATTACCCCACAGTTGGCCATCTAACGTAACTTTCAAGGGACCATTAGGACCCTCCAGTTCGAATAAAGTCAAAGTTCTCGTTTTTGTTGGCTTTAATTGAGGAATGCTGTTAAGAACAGGTGGCAATTTCTTTGGCGGTAAGACAGTTTCATTTATGACTGTAAATTGCATAATTTGACCAACAGTTTGTGGGTCTGCCGGTGTTCCATCAGGGAACGGGGCGTTAGCAGTATTCGTTAAAATAACGGTTGTACCAGGAGCTAAAGTAGAGAAATCAATAAGGATATCTGCTCGTTCTGCCGGTGAAATCAAAAGTGAGGAAAGTTCTACAGCTTGAGGTAAATAACCTCCATCGGTGCCAATCTGGATAAATTTCTGTTTATTGGAAAGCTGTAAACGATAAAAACGAGCATTTGAACCATTCAGAACACGAAAACGGTATTGTTGAGGTTTGACATTAAGGTTCGGCCACACCTTACCATTCACCATTATCGTGTTTCCAAAAAACTCTGGTACCACATAAGGATGAATACTTGGGTTAGCCCCCATATGATCATAGAAAAGAGAACCATCAGTATTAAAAGATCGGTCCTGAATGTTGAGTGGAATCTCATTTTCTCTACTAGGAAGAAACGGGACAATGGGGTCATTCATATCACGGAGCAAATAGAACCCTGTAAGCCCGGCGTAATTATTCAATCGAGTCATTCCCATGGTATGGTCATGATACCAAAGAGCTGTAGGCTGTTGTACATTGGGGAATGTATAGGTATTAGTTATGAAAGCCATACCGGTCCTTCCATCTGCAGTAAACCAAGCATCAGGATAATCGTCAAAATAAGATGGATGCTCTCCTCCGTGCAAATGAGGGACAATAGGTACTGGTTGCTGTGCTAGGGGAAATCCTGGTGGAAATGATGGAAATGGTGGTAGAGGAACTGACATGGAATTTGGATTTGCCCAATCGAGTGTCGGATCAACCGGAAGAAAATGGGGACCAGTAATGTTGTTTATCCATTGAACATGTACAGGAATTCCTCGAATGGCTTCAAATGTGGAACCTGGAGCACTTTTATAGTAAACCGCTCTTCCCGTGTACGGGTCCTGTATCATACCACTGTAACCAAAAACTTTCGTGGTACCGAATCCAGGCGGTAAGATTTGCTGCTGGAATTCACTTGCTTCAATTTTATACGCATGCCCGATCACTTCACCAGATATTGGCTGTCTAAGAATAGTAGGCATATATACCGGTGGGATAACGAGTTGATTTACGAATTTAGGAATCCTTTTAGGATCTAAAGGTTGTACCATTTCATCCTCTCCTCTTCATATCACTACGGTATATGCAGGAAAGGAGCATTTCATGCGTATATTCATACTAGAATAATCTATTTACTTGAAAACGTTCCTCAACAATCTGGCCCTTTAATGGAATATCATAACTGTTGTTTTAACCACTTAATTTTAAGTTGAAGAACTTTATTTTAACTTATCAGCTATCATTTTAAGATAACTTTTTTATTACTTATAATGCAAAATAGCGATTAAAATTGGTGCAAAATAACGTCTAAAGTGACAGTTTAGAAACACCACTGATTTTTTCCTTTACAATTTCGTCTACTCCAAATTTTGTGAGTTGCTCAATTTGGGTATCAAGGTTTTGGTCTTGTGTACTTACCCGGGCATATCCGTAGATCATTTTTCGTCCTCTTTTAATATGTATTTTTGATAGGTGTTATTGAGAGTCTATCAAGCTAATAATATCAAGGAGACAGAAACTTATCAATAGGGTGTACCCTATTGATAATAAAAAAATAGACTAATCGGTTCTTACCGTTCAGTCTATTTTTTACTATCTTACTCCAGACAAGCACGCGCCCTGTTATTGAATAACATTAAAGCTTCTAATGGCTACCATTACAGTGGTCCATCACATGTAAAAAGGCACCACTCTTGTTCAGAAAGACGTCTGAATTATTTTTCACCTATTTTGATCTCAAGATCCTAAATAGGAAATATGTGTATTTATTTATTCCATTCCTCTGTTTTCAAGGCAAATATATATTCGTCGCTGGTAGAACCTTTAAAAAAATCCGCATTCTTTTCAAATCCAATTTTTTTAAATCCTAGCCTTTCAACTAATTTAATTGATTTAATGTTCCTTGTATCAATATATGCATGAAACATCTTTATTTTATAATTTGAAATTAGTATATTAATCATCTCTGTTACTGCTTGTTGTGCATATCCCTTTCCCCAGTACTTAGAAGGTAAGACATATGCTATTGAAGCTTTTAAATCTTTACTATAAATAGTTGCTTGAACCGTTCCAATATATTCCTTTAAATTTTTATTATAGATTGCAAAATTTAACCAGATTTGCGAAAGGTGAATTGGTGCACCTTCTGCCAACCTTTCGAATTTTTCAGACAATTCACCTGAACTCTCAGGAGGATTTTCAGGGATATAGGTATATATTTTTTCATCTTTTAAAACTGAAAATAACTCCTCAGCATGATACTTGTTTAATGGTTCTAGATTCATATTAGTCATTTTATAACTCCCCGAAAGCCATATATTTTTTATTATAATAGTTTAACCATTACTATTAGATATCGAACTTTTATCTACATTGTTATTAATTTTGTTTTTATTGAAGTAACTTTTTGTAAAGTAATATAAACCTATTAATGTAATTATTAACCCACTAATTCCAAAAAGAATTCGAACATTCTCGTTTGATTGTATTAGACCCCCGATAAAAAGGCCAGGAATAGAAAAAATACCTATTATCATCTGGAATGATCCAAAAACACTTGCCCTACTTGATGCTTCTGTGGTTTTTTGTAGAATTGAATTTGATAATATTGATATTTGAGCTCCAACTGTACCGGTTAGTAACCCTAAGAATAAAAATGAGAACATAGAATCTATTGAATAATGTAAACCAATACATATTCCATCCACAATTGTACATAAACTCAAAAGAGGTAGATAACCTAATTTATTTTGAAGATGTTTAACAATAAGACTACCTATGAATAATCCTACAGCTTCTATAACCATTAAAACGGAATAAAAGGATTCCTCCATACCTAATACTTCTGTTACAAAAACAAGATATAGTACGTTTATAATTCCACTGACACCTGAGATAACCCCTACCAGAATAGTTACTCTTAGAGCATCCTTAACATCTATCAATTTTACAAAGCCCTTTATTAAATTCCCTAAAAGATTCTTTTTATCAGTATTTATGCTACTTTCTTCTTCATTTATGGTAGATGGTTTAGTCAAGATAGTTAAAAACGAAGCTATAAAAATACAAATAGCATAGATCAAGAAACCATACTGCATCTAATTTAGCCACTACAAGTCCAGAAATAAGCATTCCAATGATTGTTGTTATAGACGTCCCTGATTGGAGGCGAGAGTTAGCAGTTAAAATGTAATTTTCCTCGACTATTTCCGGTATATAACTTCCTCGACTTGGACCAGATAATATTCTAATTGAGGATACAAGGAAACTTAGAAAGTATATATAAGTAGTAAAAGGAAACAAGAACATAAATAAAGCAAAAATACCAATTAAGATATTAGAGATAGTAATTACGAGCTTCTTAGGAATCTTGTCACCTATTACTCCTCCAAAAGGTGGTAAGATGATTGAGGGAAGTAATAATACAATCATAAAAAAAGCAATAGACTTTGGATCATTATTTGATTCATTATAAACATAGACAGTTGCTGCAATTTCAAAGAGTGAACTTCCTAATGCATTTAAACTAGTTGCTGGTAAGTAAAATGAAAAAGAGCGATTGATAAATAACTCTTTAAAAAAAGGAGACAAAATATCCCTCCTAAAATGTAATTAACATACACTCGTAAAGGAGTGTATGTTTTTATTAAGTAGTAATTGTATGCTTTTCAAAAGTGAAATTTAAATAGTTTAGTTGTTCAAATGCCTCACACAATTTAAGGTGTTTTTCTAATTGAAATTCTGAATCAACTAACTCATTTAATGTCTTTTGTCCGTTATTTAAAAGGAGTGTCCTAGCTACTTCAAACTCTTCATGTTTTAAAGGAGTGATCTTTTTCCCAT